>LOEX01000127.1 GCA_001516125.1 Sphingomonadales bacterium BRH_c42 | reverse complement strand
CACGGCTGCGCGCCGAGCGCGCCGGCCACGCCTTCGCGCGCCTTGTCCTTGGGCAGGGGGACGCCGATCACCCCGGTCGAGCATACGAAGACTTCGGATGGCGCGCAGCCGAGGTGGCCGGCCACTTGCGCCATGATCTGTTCCACCGCCTCGCGCCCGCGATAGCCGGTAAAGGCATTGGAATTGCCCGCATTGACGATCAGCGCCCGCGCGCCGCCCTGCCGCACCTGCTCGCGCCCCATCTCGACTTCGCTCGATGCGCAGGCGCTTTGCGTGAACACCCCGGCCACGCTGGTCCCCTTGGCCAGTTCTGCATAGGTCAGGTCGCAACGGTCCCAGGCCTTGTAGTGCGCGCGGGCCACGCGCAGCGTGACACCCTCGATCGCGGGAAGATCGGGGAATGGCAGCGCGAGGGGAGAGGGTGCAATGTCCATTGCTCCGCGCTAGCCCGTCGGTCATGCACAGTAAATCCGAATAAACGAGGTGGACGAAGGGCAGGCAAGCGCTTATCTTGCGTGCCATCATGCTGCGTCGCCTTCTCGCCTGCCTTGTGCTCGTTACCGGCCTTGCTGCCGTGGCCGCGCCTGGCAGCGCCGCGGCGATCGAGGACGTGGCATGCGAGGCGGGCCTGTCTTCGGATACCGAGCAGGCTGCCGACTCGGTCCTGGCCGTCTGCCGGGATTCGGGCGCTGAAACGAGGCGTGAACCCGAAAAGTCCTCGGCCCCGGCAAAGCGGACCCGGCCCGTTGTTCGGCCCCCGGTGCTGTTCGGGATCGATCGCGCATACGAATAGCGCCAGATTCAATCTGATCGCCTGACCAGCGCCAGCCCGCATTTCGCCGTGGCTGCGCTTATTCCCATTCACGTCCATCAGGGACAAATCTCAATGTTTCAGACTATTGCCAAATCGCTGTTTGGTTCCTCGAACGATCGCTATGTCAAGACGATCGGAAAAATTGTCAATCAGATCAACGCGCTGGAACCGCAAATTCAGGCGCTTTCCGATGACGAACTGAAGGCGCAGACCGACAAGTTCCGGCGTCAGCTCGACGATGGGGCCTCGCTCGACGACATCCTGCCAGAAGCATTCGCCACCGTGCGCGAGGCTTCGCAGCGCGTGCTGGGAATGCGCCACTTCGACGTTCAGCTGATCGGCGGCATAGTGCTCCACCGCGGCGAGATCTCGGAAATGCGCACGGGCGAGGGCAAGACTCTGGTGGCAACGCTCGCGACTTACCTCAACGCGATAGAGGGCAAGGGCGTGCACATCGTTACCGTGAACGACTACCTCGCCCGGCGTGACGCCGAATGGATGGGGCGAATCCACAACTTCCTTGGGCTGACGGTGGGCGTGATCGTGCCCAATCTCGGCGAATCGCAGCGCCGCGATGCCTATAATGCCGACATCACCTATGCCACCAACAACGAGCTCGGCTTCGACTATCTGCGCGACAACATGAAGCACGAGCGCAGCCAGATGGTGCAGCGCCCGTTCAATTTCGCGATCGTCGATGAGGTCGATTCGATCCTGATCGACGAGGCGCGTACCCCGCTGATCATATCGGGGCCGACGGAGGACAAGGCCGAGCTCTATGTCTCCATCGACGCCATCGTGAAGCAGGTCGAGAAGGACTGGTACGAGGCAGACGAGAAGAGCCGCAACATTACCTGGACCGAAGAGGGCATCGACCGGGTCGAGGAACTGTTGAAGCAGGCGGGCCTTCTGGCGAGCGACAATCTCTACGATATCGTCAACACGCAGGTCGTCCACCACCTCGATCAGGCGCTCAAGGCCAATATCATGTTCAAGCGTGATACGGACTATATCGTCAAGGATGACAAGGTCATCATCATCGACGAATTCACCGGGCGCATGATGGACGGGCGGCGCTGGTCGAACGGGCTGCACCAGGCGGTCGAGGCCAAGGAAGGCGTCAGGATCGAGCCCGAAAACCAGACCATGGCGTCGATCACCTTCCAGAATTACTTCCGCATGTACCCCAAGCTTTCGGGCATGACCGGCACCGCCGCAACCGAAGCTTCCGAATTCTGGGACATCTACAAGATGAACGTGGTCGAGATACCGACCAATGTCCCCGTCCTGCGGATCGACGAGGAAGACGAGTTCTACAAGAACACGGCTGACAAGTTCCAGGCGATCGCCAGGTCGATCAAGGAGAAGAACGAGATCGGCCAGCCGGTGCTGGTGGGCACGGTCTCGATCGAGAAATCCGAACTGCTGAGCGAGTATCTCGACAAGGAAGGGGTCAGGCACGAGGTGCTCAACGCCCGCTTCCACGAGCGTGAGGCGCATATCGTGGCGCAGGCCGGGCGCATCGGCGCGGTGACGATCGCCACCAACATGGCGGGGCGCGGCACCGATATCCAGCTTGGCGGCAACGTCGATTTCCGTATCGAGGACGAATTGCGCGACCTCGCCGTGGACGATCCGAAGCGCCAGTTGGAGATCGACCGGATCAGGGCCGAAGTCGCCGCTGAAAAGGCCAAGGTGCTCGAAGCGGGCGGGCTGTTCGTGCTGGGCACCGAACGCCACGAGAGTCGCCGTATCGACAACCAGCTGCGCGGGCGTTCGGGGCGGCAGGGCGATCCGGGCCTGTCGCGCTTCTACCTCTGCCTCGAGGACGATCTGCTGCGCATTTTCGGACCCGACACGCTGTTTGCGCGGATGATGAACTCAAACCTTGCCGACGGCGAGGCGATCGGTTCTAAATGGCTGTCAAAGGCCATCGAGACCGCGCAGAAGAAGGTCGAGGCGCGCAATTACGACCAGCGCAAGCAGGTGGTCCAGTACGACGACGTGATGAACGACCAACGCAAGGTCATTTACGAACAGCGCGGCGAGATCATGGAAGCCGACAAGGTCGATGATGTGGTCGAGGACATGCGCCACGACACGATCAACGCCATCGTTATGGATGCCTGTCCTCCCGGTTCATACCCCGAGCAATGGAACATCGGCATGCTGCGCGAGAAGATCGCACAGACGTTCGGGATCGCTCCGCCTTTCGAGGCATGGCTCGAGGAAGATCAGGTCGCCCCCGACATGATGGAGGAGCGCATCCGCCTGCAGACCGACGAGATGATGGCTGCAAAGGTCGCATCCAACGATCCTGCGATCTGGCGGCAGGTGGAAAAGTCGATCCTGCTCGAGCGGCTCGATTTCCACTGGAAGGAACACCTCGCCACGCTCGACGCCTTGCGCCAGGTGGTGTGGCTGCGTGCGCACGCGCAGAAGCAGCCGATCAACGAATACAAGCAGGAAGCCTTCGGCCTGTTCGAGACGATGCTCGAGACATTGCGTGAGGATGTGACGCGGATCCTGTTCCTTTCGGAAATCCGCGCCGCCCCGGTGGAAACGCAGAACCTGCCAGAATTGCCCGATTTTCTCACCGGGCATATCGATCCCTTCACCGGCCTCGATAATTCGAGCGATGGTGACGGATCGGCGCTGCGGCCCGAACTGTTCGGTTCGCTGGCGGGTTCCCCGCGCGCGGCGGCAGGGCCTGGCGGGGCAGAGAGCGAAAACCCCTTCGCCGGACTCGACATCAGCCGCAACGCGCCGTGCCCGTGCGGTTCGGGCAACAAGTACAAGCATTGCCACGGCGCGGCGGGCCCGCGCACAAGGGTTGCTTGACCGGTTGAGCGGCGCGGGAAGCTGAGCAATGGGGCTGGTGCCGTTCGCACTCATCGCCGGATTCTTCGTAACCGCGATGCTCTATGCCGCCGTCGGGTTTGGCGGCGGCTCGACCTATGCCGCACTGCTGGCGCTTTCGGGCCTCGATTATCGGCTGCTGCCGCTGCTGGCGCTCGCTTGCAACATCGTGGTGGTGACGGGCGGCACGATCCGCTTCGCCCGGGCGAAGATGGTGCCGTGGCGCGGGGCAATGTTGCTCACGGCGATTGCGGCACCCGCAGCCTTTCTCGGCGGTTTGACCCCGATTGCGCGCGAAAGCTATTTCCTGCTGCTCGGCTCCAGCCTGCTCCTGACCTGTGTCACGATGCTGCTGCCGGTTACGCCGGACTCCGCGGGTCAGCCGACGCGCGCGGCGCGCTATATGCCGATCATCGCCGCGCCGCTGGGCTATCTTGCCGGGCTGGTGGGGATTGGCGGAGGGATATTCCTGGCACCGCTGCTCCACCTGGCGCGCTGGCGCGATGCGCGCGCGATTGCCGCGACGGCCAGTCTGTTCATCCTCGTCAATTCGCTGTTCGGGCTCGCCGGGCAACTGCTCAAGCATGGGCCGCAGATGTTCGGCCAGGCGATATCGGGTGGTCTTCCGCTGCTGCTGGCGGTGGTGATCGGCGGGCAGATCGGCAGCCTGATGGCGGTGCGGTTCCTGCCGCAGAAAATCATCCGCTGGCTCACCGCCGCGCTGGTTGGCTGGGTAGGGGCAAGGCTGCTGCTGGGGCTTTGATGAGCCGGAAGAAGATGGCTCCCCGAGTTGGATTCGAACCAACGACCAAGTGATTAACAGTCACCTACTCTACCGCTGAGCTATCGGGGAGCAGCCACAATGCGGGCAGGGCTGGGCCTATATGGGCGCCGGCATTGTTTGGCAAGAGGGCAGTTGCATCTATTGCCGATCGTCCTGAGCTTGTGGAAGGATTGCCTTTTCTTCAATCAGTTAAGGCGGAGAAATGACGTACGGCGCTGTGCTTCGACAGGCTCAGCACGAGCGGATATGGTTTGAACACGCGATTGAATGCTCCCGCGGCTCAAAAACCGCCTCAAAACGCGAATTGTTCGGCCACGATCCGCTCGTCGAGTGCATGCCCGGGATCGAACAGCAGGGTGAGTGTGGATTCGCGCGCGATCTCGAGCGACACTTCGGCAATGTCGCGCAGCTCCTTCTGGTCGGCGACCACGCTGACCGGGCGCTTTGCCGGTTCAAGGATGCGGAAGTGCACGCGGCTGCGATCGGGCAGGATCGCGCCGCGCCAGCGCCGCGGGCGAAAGGCGCTGATCGGGGTCAATGCCAGCTGGTTCGAGTCGAGCGGCAGGATCGGGCCATTGGCAGAAAGGTTGTAGGCGGTGGAACCGGCCGGGGTGGCAAGCAGCACCCCGTCGCACACCAGTTCCTCGATCCGCACGCGGTCATCGACGCTGACCTCGATCTTGGCGGTCTGGCGCGTTTCGCGCAGCAGTGAAACTTCGTTGATGGCGCACCAATTGCAGGTCGCGCCGGTCTGCGTGACCGCCTGCATGCGGATCGGGCGGATGCTCATCGGGCGCGCCTTGCCGAGCCGCCGCGGCAAATTGAGCCCCGTGCGATACCTGTTCATCAGGAATCCCACCGTGCCAAGGTTCATGCCATATGCGGGGATCAGCCGCCCGGAATCGAGCATGGCGTGGAGCGATTGCAGCATGAAGCCGTCACCCCCCAACACCACCACCGCATCGGCCTCTTCCACAGGGACCCAGGCATTCTGGCTCTCCAGCTCCTCGCGCGCCTCTTGCGCGCGCGGCGTATCCGATGCCAGCAGGGCAAGCTTTTCAAATTCGCCAATGGTGGTCAATCGCTGCCCCTCCTGCTCATAAGAGCCGATCTGCTTCTATGACCGGCTGCAGCATAATTCAACGCGCTGCGGCTTTCTGCGCAATCCGGCTCAGCCCCCTGGTCAATTGCAGCAGGCCATTGAGGCGGCTTCTGGGGTCAGTCCATTCGCGGTTGATCACCAGCTTCATGTCGGGGCGCAGCTTTGCCGTGCCCTCGAGCCGCGCAACATAGGCGAGCAGGCCCGCCGGATCGGGGAAATCGTCCCTGTGGAAACTGACCAGCGCGCCGCGCGCGCCGACATCGATCTTGGCGATGTTCGCGGCGATCGCGTTATGCTTGATCTCGATCAGCCGGATCAGATTGGCCGTGGCATCGGGCAGCGGGCCGAAACGGTCGATCATTTCGGCGGCCAACCCCTCGATCTCGGACGGGTCACGGCAATCGTTGAGCCTGCGGTAAAGCGCCATGCGCACCGCCAGATCGGGCACGTAGTCCTCGGGGATCATGATCGGCGCATCGACGGTGATCTGCGGCGAGAATGCGTCGCGCTCGCGCTCAAGCCCGATGTCGCCAGCCTTGGCCGCCAGGATCGCATCTTCCAGCATCGACTGGTAAAGTTCGAAGCCGACTTCGCGGATATGGCCCGACTGTTCATCGCCCAGCAGATTGCCCGCGCCGCGAATGTCGAGATCGTGGCTGGCAAGCTGAAACCCGGCGCCCAGGCTGTCGAGATCGCCCAGCACCTTCAATCGTTTTTCAGCGACTTCGGACAGCTGAACATCGGCGCGGTAAGTCAGGTAGGCATAGGCGCGCAGCTTGGACCGGCCCACCCGGCCGCGCAGCTGATAGAGCTGGGCAAGGCCAAATCGGTCGGCCCGGTGGATGATGATGGTATTCGCGCTGGGAATGTCGAGCCCGCTTTCGACGATGGTGGTTGAAAGCAGTACGTCGTACTTGTGGTCATAGAAGGCGGCCATGCGCTCCTCGACCTGGCCCGCGCCCATCTGCCCGTGCGCGCTCACCGGCTTGATCTCGGGCACATGCCGGTGCAGCCATTGCTCGACCTCCTCCATGTCGGAAATGCGCGGCACCACGATAAAGCTCTGCCCGCCGCGATGGTGCTCGCGCAGCAGCGCCTCGCGCATCACCACATCATCCCACTCCATCACATAAGTGCGCACCGCCAGCCGGTCCACCGGCGGGGTCTGGATGGTCGAAAGCTCGCGCAGACCGCTCATCGCCATCTGCAAGGTGCGCGGGATGGGCGTGGCGGTGAGCGTGAGCACATGGACATCGGCGCGCAGCTGCTTGAGCCGTTCCTTGTGGGCGACGCCGAAGCGCTGCTCTTCATCGACGATGACCAGCCCCAGGTCACGGAACCGCGTGGTCTTGGCCAGGATCGCATGAGTGCCGATCACGACATCGACCGTGCCCTTTTCCAGCCCCTCGCGCGTTTCGGCCATTTCTCGGGCGGGGACGAGACGCGAAAGTCGCCCGACCTTGAGCGGGAAGCCTGCGAAACGCTCGGCAAACCCGGAGTAGTGCTGGCGCGCGAGCAATGTAGTGGGGGCGACCAGCGCCACCTGCTTGCCGCTCATCGCCGCGATGAAGGCCGCGCGCAGCGCCACCTCGGTCTTGCCGAAGCCGACATCGCCGCACACCAGCCGGTCCATCGGCCTGCCGCTCTCCAGATCGCCCAGCACTTCGCCGATGGCGCGGTCCTGATCCTCGGTTTCGGCCCAGGGAAAACGCTCGACGAACTGGTTGTAGCCAGCTTCATCGGTCTGGAGCACCGGAGCCTTGCGCAGCGCGCGCCGGGCGGCCACCTGCATCAGCTCGCCTGCAATCTCGCGGATACGCTCTTTCAGGCGCGCGCGGCGCTTCTGCCAGCCTTCGCCGCCCAGCCGGTCGAGCATCACCGCGTCTTCGGACGAGCCGTAGCGGCTGAGCACCTCGATATTCTCGACCGGAATGTAGAGCTTGTCGCCGCCCCGGTATTCGAGGCAGACGCAATCGTGCTTGCTGCCCCCCACCGGCACCGGTTCGAGCCCAAGATACTTGCCGATACCGTGATCGACATGAACCACCAGATCGCCGCGCCCCAGCGCCTGCAATTCGGCGAGGAAGGCGTCCGAATCCTTGCGCCGCGTCTTGCGGCGGACGAGCCGGTCGCCCAGCACATCCTGTTCGGTCAGCAGTTCGATCTGGTCGTTGGCAAAACCGGTGTCGAGCGGAAGCACCATGGCCACGCTCTGCCCGCTGGCTGACAGGCCCAGCGCTTCCTGCCAGCTGTCGGCCAGCACCGTCCTGGCCCCGGCTTCCGAAAGGATCGAGGCGATGCGTGCGCGGCTGCCCTTGGAATAGGCGGCCAGAATGGGGCGCTTGCCCGCCTTGCCCAAAGCCTTGAGATGGCCGGCGGCAGCTTCATAGACATTGTCGCCGCGCGCGCGTTCGGGGGTAAAATCGCGCGCCGAGGTGAAGCCGAAGTCGATCACCTGTGCGCTTTCCGGCTCGGCAAAGATCACCGCCTTGTGCACGCGGCGGCTGGCGAGCTCCTGCGAAAGCTCGCCCGGATCGAGATAGAGCGCATCGCGCGCCAGCGGGCGATAGCTGCCCGCAGCCTGACCCGCCGCGTTTACGCGCGATTGGTGATAATCGGCGATGTCGCGGAAGCGTTCCTCAGCGGCGCCGATTGCGCCCGCATCGATTACGACAATATCCTCGGGCGTCAGATGATCGAACAGCGTCACGAGGCGGTCTTCGAGCAGCGGCAGCCAGTGCTCCATCCCGGCCATGCGGCGGCCTTCGCTCACCGCCTCATACAGCGGGTCCTGCGTCGCTGCGGCTCCGAACTGCTCGCGATAGCGGCTGCGAAAACGCTTTATGGAGGAATCGTCGAGCAGCGCCTCGCTGGCGGGCAGCAGCAGATGCTGGTCGAGCGTTCCCATCGTCATCTGCGTGCCCGGATCGAACAGGCGCAGGCTTTCGATTTCATCGCCGAAGAAATCGAGCCGCAGCCCATGTTCAAGGCCCGAAGGGAAGATGTCGACGATCGATCCACGCATGGCGAACTCGCCGTGATCGACCACCGTGTCGCTGCGGCTATAACCCTGCCGCTGGAGGAGTGCGGCAAGGCTTTGATGCCCGATTTCGATACCGGCCCTGAATTCGCGCACGCTTTCGCGGATGCGGAACGGGGTGAGCGCGCGCTGCAACACGGCGTTGATCGTCGTGACCAGCAACTGCGATCCGGCTGCGCCCGCCTGTAACCGATGCAGCGCCGCCAATCGCCTTGCGCTGACGGGCAGCGCCGGGCTCGCCCGGTCATAGGGCAGGCAGTCCCACGCGGGAAATTCGATGATCTCGATTTCGGGCGCAAAGAAATTCGCTGCCTCGCTGATGTTGCGCATGGCCGCATCATCGGGCGCGATGAACACCGCGCGGGTTTTGGCGGCGCGCGCCAGATCGCTCATGACCAGCGGCTGCGCTCCGCGAGCGAGCGAGGACAGCGTCAGCGGGCGTGTGGCCGAAAGAATGCGGGCGATATCAGGCATGGTCAGGTCTGGCACAGGGTCCGCAGGCGGCACGCACCCTCAGCGCTCGATGTCCACATAATCGAGCCGCTTCATCAACTCCATCTGCTTGCCGGCAAAGTCGCCCGGCACTTCCATCGTTCCCAGCGCCCAGGCCATGACATTGGTCTCGTCCTCGTCGAGCAGGCGTTCGAACCAGATCAGATCCACCTCGTCCCACCCTTCGCTGTAACGATCGAAGAAGCCGCCGAAAATGTAATCGGCCTCGCGCGTGCCGCGGTGCCAGGCGCGAAATCTGGCGCGGGCGAGGCGGGCAGGTCGGGTCAACGTTTCGGGCATGAAAAAGGGGCACCATTTCCTTCGATGGTGCCCCTCTGTCCGATCTGGCCCCGGTGATCAAGCATGCGATCAAGGGGCATCCGGGATTATGCCGGGATTATGGATGCGTGTGGCTGTAAACCACCATTGTGTCGGTTTCGATCGTGCTGGTTTCGGCCATGAGCTTTTCAGCCGCTTCCTTCGACCCCGCGACCTTCTGGAAGGCCGCTTCCCAAGCCGTGCGTTCGGGCGGATTGTGCGAATCGAGCATGGCCATCCCGCGCGGCAGCTCGAACACCATCATGATGTCCCACGGCCCCGACATCAGCCAGTGGATCGCCGGGTGCTTTTGTCCGGCAGCATCGGTGGCCGGACCATAGTATTTCTCGCCCAACTCGATCCAGCGCTGCTCCGATCCGGGCTTCAGTTTGAGATATTCGATGCGATATGTCGTGCGCGGTTCTTCCGCTTCCTGCGCAGCCGCAGGCACGGCGAGAAATGCGACCGACGCGGCCGCGATTGCAAAAGTGATCTTACGGATCATGATTCGTCCCCTCTTCCAAATGAAAGCGCGACCCATACGAGTCTGGCTGTATCACTTGCGGGAGTATGCGACCTCTCCCCCTTCGAGCGTCGCCCTGCGGCGGGTTAGACCACACAAGTGCTCCACATACAAGGCAGTGCTCAAGTCTTCGCAGGCGGGGAGAATGCGGTTAGGCTGCGCCAATGCGGCCCGAAGCTCTCAATCCGCTCTTTGTCGAGGCAGACGCGCTGGATGGCGTAGGTCCCAAGCTGCGCAGGCCGCTCGAAAAGCTGGGCCTGACGCGGGTCAAGGACATAGCCTATCATCTGCCCGAACGCTTCGTGTCGCGGTGCGCGGTCGAAACGCTCGACGATGCGGTCGAAGGCGAGCAGATCATCATCGCGCTGACCCCGACCGAACATCGCGCCTCGCGCAGCAATCGCGGGCCTTACCGCGTGTTCGCGCAGGACCGGATCGGCAATGTCTGCGCGCTGACCTTCTTTGGCCGCGCCTCGTTCACCGCGAAGAAGCAATTGCCCGTTGGCGAGAAGCGCTGGGTGGCGGGCAAGCTTGAGCGTTACGGCGACATGCTCCAGATCGTTCATCCCGATCATATTGCGCAGGACAGCGGTGCCAGCCTCGCGCAGCTCAACGAGCCGGTCTATGCGCTGTCCGAAGGACTGACCCAGCCGCGCGTGTCTGCGCTGATAGAACAGGCGCTCGCCCGATTGCCCGAACTGCCCGAATGGATCGAGCCGGGCCTGCTTGCCAGGGAAGGCTGGCCCGCGTGGCGCGACGCGCTGCACCTTACGCACAAATCGCAGCACCCGCCCGCACGCGACCGGCTGGCCTATGACGAGCTGCTCGCCAATTCGCTGGCGTTGATGCTGGTGCGGGCTGACAACCGCCGCCGCATTGGCCAGCGGCTCAAGGGTGATGGAAGCCTGCGCGCCCGGCTGAGCCTGCCGTTTCCGCTGACCGCCGCTCAGCGCCGCTCGATTGGCGAGATCGAGGGCGATCTGGCGCAGCAATCTCCCATGCTGCGCCTGCTGCAAGGCGATGTCGGATCGGGCAAGACGGTCGTCGCGCTCGAAGCGATGCTGATCGCCAACGAAGCGGGCAAGCAGGCGGCGATGCTCGCCCCGACCGAAATCCTCGCGCGCCAGCATTACGAGACCCTGCGTGGTCTTGCCGCGCCCACGGGTGTCGAGGTGGCCCTGCTGACCGGGCGCGACAAGGGCCGTGCGCGCGAAAGCATCCTGATGGGGCTGATGGATGGCTCGATCCAGATCGTGGTGGGCACGCACGCGCTGTTCCAGGATACGGTCGGCTACAAGGATCTGGCGCTGGTGGTGATCGACGAGCAGCACCGCTTCGGCGTCGAGCAGCGCCTGCGCCTTGCCGCCAAGGGCCGCCGCGCGCCGCATACGCTGGCGATGACTGCCACCCCGATTCCGCGCACGCTTACGCTGGCGCAATATGGCGAGATGGACGTCAGCCGCCTCGACGAGATGCCGCCGGGACGCCAGCCGATCGACACGCGGGTGGTGGCTCTGGACCGGATCGAGGATGTGGTCGCGGCGGTGGGGCGGCACATGGCGGCAGGCCAGCAGGCCTATTGGGTGTGCCCGATGGTGCGCGAGAGCGAGATGGATGACATTGCCGCTGCCGAGGCGCGCTATGCTGCGCTCAAGGAGCGGTTCGGCGCGGACGTGGTGCTGGTCCACGGCCAGCTCAGGCCCGAGGTCAAGGACGCGGCGATGGAGCGTTTTGCCAGCGGCGCGGCGAAGCTGCTGGTCGCGACCACTGTGATCGAGGTGGGCGTCGATGTGCCCGCCGCCACGCTGATGGTGATCGAGCAGGCCGAGCGATTTGGCCTGGCGCAGCTGCATCAATTGCGCGGGCGCGTGGGGCGGGGGAGCGAGAAATCGGTCTGCCTGCTGCTGCGCGGCGCTCCGCTCAGCGAGACGGGCCGCAAGCGGCTGGCGCTGATGCGCGAGACGCAGGACGGTTTCCGGATTGCGGAGGAGGATCTTGAACTGCGCGGCGGCGGTGAACTCTTGGGCACGCGGCAATCGGGCGAAACGGCCTTTCGCATCGCCACCCTCGAGCAGATCCAGCGGCTGTTATCGGTCGCACATTCCGATGCGCGCCTGCTGATGGAGCGTGACGCCAAGGAAGGAGGGGGCCTGGCCAGCCCGCGCGGCGCGGCGGCTCGGCTGCTGCTCTATCTGTTCGAGCGCGATTGGGGGGTGCAGTTGCTGCGGGGAGGTTAGGCGGAAGTGCCTTTGGGCTTGATGCGGACCCAGGTGCCCGCGTTATCGCGCCTTTCAATTTCAAAACTCCCAGCCTTTTCGACGAGGCGGCTGAGGTTGGGATAACCGTAGGTCCGATAATCGAAATCGGTCACGAGTTCTTGCATCCGGCTTCCGACACCGCTTAGCGATACCCACCCGCCTTCCGGGTCAAGCTGGCGTATCGCCTTGGCGATCAGTGGTCGCGCCTTGCTGGGCGGTTGAGGCGCCTTTGTCGGGTCAGACGGTTCAGTTTGATCTTCATCGATCGCTGAAGAAATATTGTCCAGGTAAATGAACCGGTGGCAGGCATTGCGATAGCTTTCGGCAGATTTCCTTTCGCCAAAGCCATAAACGCGCAGACCGTGTTCCCTGATACGCGATGCCAGACGGGTAAAGTCGCTGTCCGATGAAACGAGGCAGAAGGCGTCAAACCTGCCGCTGTGCAGCAGGTCCATCGCATCGATAACCAAGGCTATGTCGGTCGCGTTCTTGCCGACGATATTTGCGAAATTCTGGTGCGCATTGATTGCGTGCTTGGGCATGACGTTGGTCCAACCACCAAGATTGGGCGTTGAGAAGTCGCCGTATATGCGCCTTACCATCGCATCGCCGATCTTGGTGAGTTCCTCGAAAAGCTCATCAGCCAGCTTTGGCGAGATATTGTCCGCATCGATGAGGACGGCGAGTCGTTCAGGGCGTGGGTCTGACATTGCAAGGGCTTAGCGCAAATTCACGCCGCACTCCACCGTCCAGCATGGCCTTGCCACCTCCCGCGCTTCGCTTGGGAGCATTTTGGCCTGAACCATTCCCCGAATGGTCCAGAGTCGCAAAATGCTGGTCGGGGAAAGAGGATTCGAACCTCCGGCCCCTGCCTCCCGAAGGCAGTGCTCTACCGGGCTGAGCTATTCCCCGACCGTGCCCCAAGTGTTCGATACCCACAAAGCTGTGGGCTGAGGCAAGCGCGGGCCTATAAGGGCGCATGCGCGGGGTGGCAAGCGGGCAATTGCGGGGCTAGGCTGCGAAATATGGCCAGCGCCGCGATTCCCCGTTCCCTGCCGCACGGCGACCACCCTGAGTGGCAATATCTGCACCTGATGCGCCGGATATGGGAGAGCGGCAGCGAACGGATCGACCGGACCGGTGTGGGCACGCGCTCGCTGTGCGGGGCCATGCTGCGGTTTGACCTTGCGGGCGGTGCGATGCCGCTGCTCACCACCAAGCGGGTCTATTGGAAAACCGCCACGCGCGAGATGCTGTGGTTCCTCACCGGCTCAACCAACATCCGCCCGCTGGTGCTGCAAGGGGTCAAGATCTGGAACGAATGGCCGCACGCGCGCTATATCCGCGAGACGGGCGACGCCATCGCGCTTGATGATTTCGTGGCGCGAATTGCCGAAGATGAGGGCTTTGCCGCGCGCTGGGGCGATCTCGGGCCGGTCTATGGCAAGCAATGGGTCGATTGGCCCAGCTATATCGAGCGCCCCGATGGGCTCTACGAGAAAGGGCCGGGGATCAACCAGGTCGCGCAGGTGATCGAAAGCCTGCGCCACAATCCCGGCAGCCGCCGCCACATCATCGAAGGCTGGAACGTCGCCGAGCTTGACCGGATGGCTTTGCCGCCGTGCCACAAGACCTACCAGTTCCACGTTGCGGGCCAGGAAACCGGAAAGCCCCGGCTCAATTGCGTGCTCTACCAGCGCAGCTGCGATGTGGCGCTGGGCCTGCCATTCAACCTGTGGTCCGCCGCGCTGCTCATCCGGATGGTGGCGCAGCAGACCGATCTTGAGCCGGGCGAGCTGGTGTGGATGGGCGGCGACGTGCACCTGTACCTCAATCACGAACATCTGATCAGTGAACAGCTTTCGCGGCAGCCCCGCGGGTTCCCCCGGCTGGAAATCTTGCGCCGCCCGCCCAGCATGTTCGACTATGCGATCGAGGATTTTCAGGTGCTTGATTACACCCCGCTGGGTGCGATCAGCGCGCCGGTTGCGGTCTGAGGCGCTTGCCTTGACCTCCGGCGGCGTTTGAAATAAAATAACGCGATCCTATAAGAATGCTACAGAGCACGCTTGATCTAGGGAGAGCGAAACAATGGCCGATCGGCCTGAAAAACCGGCGCGTGGCGGGCATAACAAGCCCGCACTTGCACTGCATGTGCCCGAGCCCAAATTCCGGCCCGGCGATGCAGTCGATTTCAGCCATCTGGAGATTCCGCAGGCGGGGTTGCTGGCGCGGCCCGATGAAACTGCCCATCCGTCACAGATCGGCGATTTCGCCCACTCCCTGATCCGCGTTCTGGGTGACGACAACAAGGCGCATGGCGCCTGGGATCCCAAGCTTGATCCCGAAACCTTGCGCGCAATGCTGGGCCATATGGCCCTGGTCCGGGCATTTGATGAACGCATGTTTCGCGGCCAGCGGCAGGGCAAGACCAGCTTCTACATGAAGTGCACCGGTGAAGAGGCGACCAGCGTTGCCGCGGCGATGGCGCTGGCCAGCGATGACATGGTGTTCCCCTCCTATCGCCAGCAGGGCATCCTGATCGTGCGCGGCTATCCGATCGTCGACATGATCAACCAGATCTATTCGAACAAGGCCGACAAGCTGAAAGGCCGCCAGCTGCCGATCATGTATTCGAGCCGCGAGCACAGCTTCTTCTCGATCAGCGGCAACCTGGCGACGCAGTGCCCGCAGGCGGTGGGTTGGGCCATGGCCAGCGCTATCAAGGGCGATACGCGCATCGCCGCGACCTGGCTGGGCGAAGGGTCGACCGCAGAGGGCGACTTCCATTCCGCCTGCACCTTCGCCACGGTCTATAATGCACCGGTTATCCTCAATGTTATCAACAACCAGTGGGCGATCTCCAGCTTCAGCGGCTTTGCCGGGGCCGAACGGACCACTTTTGCAGCGCGGGCGCTGGGCTATGGCATGGCGGGCCTCAGGGTCGATGGCAACGATGCGCTGGCGGTTTACGCCGCGATGCAATGGGCGGCCAATCGCGCGCGCGCCAATGCCGGGCCGACGCTGATCGAGCATTTCACCTATCGCGCCGAAGGGCATTCAACCTCGGACGATCCTGCGGGTTACCGCAGCGCGCACGAGCGCGAGGAATGGCCGCTAGGCGATCCGATCATGCGGCTCAAGCGGCATTTGATCGAACTGGGCGAATGGGACCTTGAACGGCAGGCGGCGATGGACCTCGACTGCGCCGAGCGTGTCAAGGCGGCGACCAAGGAGGCGGAGAAGAACGGCATTCTTGGTCACGGCATGCACCACCCGTTCCACACCATGTTCGAAGACGTGTTCGAGGAACTACCCTGGCACCTCAAAGAACAGGCCGCACAGGCAATCCGCGAGCGAAAGGTCAAATGGCCGGGGAGCCTTGAGGAATGAGCGCCGCCGTGAAGCAGCAGGGTGCAGCCGATGCCGCCGATACCGAACGCCGCCTCAACATGATCGAGGCGATCAACGAGGCGCTCGACATCATGCTCGCGCGCGATCCCGACGTGATCGTCATGGGCGAGGATGTCGGCTATTTCGGCGGGGTGTTCCGCTGCACCGCGGGCCTACAGGAAAAGCACGGCAAGACGCGCGTGTTCGATACCCCGATCAGCGAATGCGGCATCATCGGGGTGGCGGTGGGCATGGGCGCCTATGGCCTGCGCCCCGTGCCCGAAATCCAGTTTGCCGATTATATCTATCCCGGGCTCGATCAGCTGATCAGCGAGGCTGCCCGGCTGCGCTATCGCTCGGCGTGCGACTATATCGCGCCGCTGACCGTACGCTCGCCGTTTGGCGGGGGCATTTTCGGCGGACAAACGCACAGCCAGAGCCCCGAGGCGATCTTTACGCATGTTTCGGGCATCAAGACGGTGATCCCGTCGACCCCGCATGATGCCAAGGGTCTGCTCATTTCCGCGATCGAGGACAATGATCCGGTGATCTTCTTCGAGCCCAAGCGGATCTATAACGGGCCGTTCTCGGGCTATTACGACAAGCCGGTCGAGCCGTGGAAGCGGCACAAGGACAGTGCCGTGCCCGAAGGCTATTACCGCATACCGCTGGGCAAGGCCAGGATCGTGCGCGAGGGCGAGGCGATGACGGTGCTGGCTTATGGCACGATGGTGCATGTGGCCGAGGCGGTGTGCCGGGCCAAAGGGATCGATGCCGAAATCATCGACCTGCGCACGCTGGTCCCGCTCGATATCGAGGCGATCGAGGCATCGGTGCGGAAGACCGGCAGGTGCATGATCGTGCACGAGGCTACGCGCACCTCGGGCTTTGGCGCTGAGCTGAGTGCGCTGGTGACCGAACGCTGCTTCTTTCACCTCGAAGCCCCGGTCGAGCGCGTGACCGGTTTCGACACACCCTATCCACACAGCCTCGAATGGGCCTATTTCCCTGGCCCTGTCCGCATTGGCGAGGCAATCGACAAGCTCCTCAAGGACTGATCCGATGGCGAAATTCACTTTCAACATGCCCGATGTCGGCGAGGGCGTTGCCGAGGCGGAGATTGTCGCCTGGCATGTCAAGCCGGGCGATGTGATTGCAGAGGACCAGCATCTGGTCGATGTGATGACCGACAAGGCCACGATCGACATCGAAAGCCCGGTAACGGGCGTCGTCACCCAGGTGGCAGGCGAGGCCGGCGATACGATTTCGGTCGGCGCCATGCTGCTGGTAATCGAGATCGAGGGCGAGGCTGAGGCTGCGGCTGAGGTCGAACGCTCGCCCGAACCCGAACAGCCCCTTCCCTTGAGGGAAGGGGTTGGGGATGGGCCTGCGATGCCCGAAGTGGAGGACACTCCTTCAGCTTCGGCCCCCCACCCCCCGGCCCCCTCCCTCAAGGGAGGGGGGGAAGTGAAGGTATTGGCCTCCCCCGCAGTGCGCCAGCGCGCGCACGATCTCGGCATCGACCTGGCCGAGGTGAAACCTGCCGAGGATGGCCGCATTCGCCACGCCGATCTCGACGCATTCCTCGCCTATAATGCCGGCGGCGGCTTTGCGCCGGCAGGCCGCGCACGTCCGGACGAGGCGATCAAGGTGATCGGCCTGAGGAAGCGCATCGCGCAGAACATGGCTGCTTCCAAGCGCCACATCCCGCATTTCTCCTATGTCGAGGAATGCGACGTGACCGCGCTCGAGGCATTGCGCAGCGATCTCAACGCCCATCGCGGCGCACGGCCCAAGCTGACCATGCTGCCGCTGCTGATTACCGCGATCTGCAAGGCGGTTCCGCAATTTCCGATGATCAATGCGCGCTATGATGACGAGGCGGGTATCGTGACCCGCCATGGCGCGGTGCATCTGGGGATGGCGGCGCAGACGGACAATGGCCTGATGGTGCCGGTGATCCGCGATGCGCAGGCGAAGAACCTGTGGCAATTGGCGGCCGAGGTCACCCGCCTTGCCGCTGCCGCGCGCGATGGTTCGGCGAAGTCTGAAGAGCTGTCCGGCTCCACGCTCACGCTTACCTCGCTCGGCCCGCTGGGCGGGGTGGCGCATACGCCGGTCATCAACCGTCCCGAGGTCGCGATCATCGGCCCCAACCGGATCGTCGAGCGGCCGATGTTCGTGCCCGACGGCCAAGGACGTTTTGGGGGCGGCGAACGGATCGAGAAGCGCAAGCTGATGAACATCTCGATCAGCTGCGATCACCGCGTGGTCGATGGCCACGATGCCGCCAGCTTCGTGCAGGCGGTCAAGAGGTTGCTTGAAACGCCGGTGCTTTTACTGGCGGACTGATTGGGTTAGGATCACGGCATGAGCCGCGATCCGCGCGTAGACGAATACATCTCCAGGGCTGCGCCTTTTGCGCAGTCGATCCTCGCACATCTGCGCGAGCTGGCCCACTCGGCCATTCCCGACGCGGTTGAGGCGATGAAATGGGGGATGCCTCACTTCCTCTACAAGGGGAAGAATGTTGCCGGAATGGCCGCGTTCAAAGCTCATGCCAGTTTTGTGATTCATGGTGAGGGCCGCGTGGTCGAGGCGATGGGTCAATTCGGCAAGCTCAGGAACCTTGGGGATTTGCCGCCCGATGGCGAAATGGCCGCCGGGCTGACACGGGCGGTTGCCAGGATCGATGAGACGGGAACGGCGCTGAAACCGCGCAGTCCATCGAGCAAGGCAAAACCGGAAATTCCCGTGCCCGCAGATTTCGTAGCGGCGCTTGAAGCAAGTCCAGATGCCAGCACGACATTTGATGCATTCTCGCCTTCGCAGCGGCGCGAATATCTCGAATGGATCGTCGAAGCAAAGCGTGAGGAGACCCGCGCCAGGCGCATCGCGCAGGCGATAGAATGGCTTGCTGAGGGCAAGCGGCGGAACTGGAAATATGAAAATTGCTGAGGTCGGTTCAGGCACCGTCAGCGCGGTGTTATTGTCCGTTGACAGCCTCCGCCCCAGGGCTTAGTGGCGCTGCTCCCAAGCGGTGCACCGCAAGAAATGCGCGGGTGTAGCTCAGTTGGTTAGAGTGCCGGCCTGTCACGCCGGAGGTCGCGGGTTCGAGCCCCGTCACTCGCGCCACTTGGGACATTTCATGAAGTCGAACTCAGGCTTCGTCGGCTCCCGGCGCGCTCCAGCGCCCGGTTTCCATCCAGATCAGGAAGCGCCGCAGCGGCAATAGCCACACCACGCCCAGCACCAGATATACCGCCGCTTGCGCCAGGCCAGGCCAATGCGCGATCCACGGCGAGACATAGTCCACAACCAGTACCCCATAAACAGTCAGCCCGGCGAGCAGACCCAGCACGCCAAACGGTATCCGCCAGGTGGGTTCCTCACGCATCAAAACGGACCGTAAAGGCAGGTTGGGGTGACGATGGCGTCAAGCCGGATGTCATGCGCTTCATGCGGCAAGTCCTCGCACAGCTGCACATCCCATGCCAGCCCGATTGCGCGCGCGGCCGGATGTTCGGCCAGCCAGCGGTCATAGTGGCCGCCGCCCTGGCCCAGCCGCCTGCCGTCGGCAGTGAAGCTGATGAGCGGCACGAACAGGACGTCAGGAACAACCACTGCGGCTTTGGCAGCAGGTTGCATCATGCCGTAGGGGCCGGGCTCCAGATCGCTCGCGCCAAGGGGATCCTTGTGCAGGCGAAAGCGCATCGCCGAATGCCGGTCCAGAAAATAGGGCAGGGCAATGGTGTGCCCCGCCTCGGCAAAGAAAGCCGCATAAGCCGATGCGGGCGCTTCGAACGGGGTTGCGTGATAGAGACCGATCACGGCATCGCGGGGGATCAAATCGAGCAGCGGGGCGGGCGGGCGGCGGAACAGCAGGCCGTGTATGCTTTCAGGCAGGTCGAGCACATGCTCGCGCCGCCTTGCTCTCAGCTGCCTGCGCAGGGCGTGCTTCTGCTCCGCATTTGAATCCATTCGTACCCCCGTCTGTTCGCGATGAGCCTGCCCAACCGCGAAAGGCAAGCGTTTACGTCCTTCGACAGGCTCAGGACGAACGGGAGTGACACCCGAGTCTGTCGTAATCCCGAACCTGTTGTAATGTAGCGGAACCACCATGGGTCGGTTGCCTGAGAAATCCTCTGACGCCTCAACGTCAGGTGGGCACCGTGTACCCCGGTTCCGGGACGAACCCGCAAGCCGGAGCAGGGACAGCTCCCAAGGATTGCTTATAGCCTCAGGGATATTCAAACGGCTCGTGCCGGGCAGTCCCGCCACGCCCTATCTAGGCGCGCGCAAGCTTACTCTCAAGCTTGCTCGCACAATTTTCCAGCGCTTCGGACAGAAGCTCGAGCTGTGGTGCAAGCGTGTCGTCGCTGATGCGTGACGTACCGCTGCCGCTACGCGCCTCGTCCAGTTCATCGGCCAGCAGCAGCGCGGCAAACAGCAGATTCTGCGAATCCTGCGCTGAAAGATTTCCGCTCATCGCCCGCAATTTGGCATCGACCATCCCGGCCAGCTGCATCAGCCGTGCTTCTTCCCCTGGCCCGCAGGCCACCAGGTAATTCCTGCCGCCAACGCAAAGGTCGATCTCGCTCATCGCTCAAGGCTTTCGATGAGTGCATCGAGATCACGCAAGGTCCCTGCCACTTCCTCGCGCAAATCCGATGTATCCAGGTCAACCGGACGCTCAGCCGCTGTCAGCAGGTCGGCAGACCGGTCGATCCGCGCCAGCGCGGCTTCGATCCGCCTCATGGCACTGCTGATCCGTGGTCCCTCCATACGGTGGCAATTTACCAAGAATTGCGCACGCGCGCAAAGCCTTGCCGCAGGCTGTTGATAAGTGCCCTCAGTGAGGCAAGACCGGGATGCGGCGGGGGTGTGGCGAGGATGGGGCGGGGATGCGGAAAGCACGCCGCTTGACCTCGCAGTTGCCTATGCGCAAAGGCTGCGCGCGCGGCGAATCGCCGCGCCGGGCCAGATCAATGCGAATGTCGGCTCGCCCCAAGTTCAGGAGCCCGATCGCATGACCATCGATCCCGCCCGCCTCCGGCCTATGGCCAATGCCATCCGCGCGCTGTCGATGGACGCGGTGCAGGCCGCCAATTCGGGGCATCCCGGCATGCCCATGGGCATGGCCGATGTGGCGACTGTGCTGTGGTCGAAATATCTCAAGTTCGATCCTGCTGCGCCCAAATGGGCCGATCGCGACCGTTTCGTGCTGTCAGCCGGGCATGGTTCGATGCTGATCTACAGCCTGCTGCACCTGACCGGCTATGCCGCGCCGACCATCGATGACATCCGCAATTTCCGCCAGCTGGGCAGCCCATGCGCCGGACACCCCGAGAACTTCCTGCTCGAAGGCGTCGAATGCACCACCGGCCCGCTGGGGCAGGGACTGGCGATGGCAGTGGGCATGGCCATGGCGGAGCGGCATCTGAACGCTGTATTCGGCGACGATCTGGTCGATCACCGGACGTGGGTGATCGCGGGCGATGGCTGCCTGATGGAAGGCGTCAATCACGAATCGATCGGGCTGGCCGGGCACCTCAAGCTGGGCCGCATGACCGTGCTGTGGGACGATAACAGGATCACCATAGACGGCGCGCTGAGCCTGTCTTCGAGCGAGGACGTCAAGGCGCGCTTTGCCGCCGCTGGCTGGCATGTGACGCAGTGCGACGGGCATGATTTTGCCGATATCGACCGCGCCATGGCGGAAGCCGTGGCTGACGCCCGGCCATCGCTGATCGCTTGCCGGACGGTGATCGGCAAGGGCGCGCCAAACAAGCAGGGCACCTCGGCCACGCATGGCGCGGCGCTGGGGGCCGATGAAGTCGCCGCCGCGCGCGTTGAGCTGGGCTGGCCGCACGAACCGTTCGTGATTCCCGCGGACATTGCGGCTGACTGGCGCGCAACTGGCGTGGCTGGCGGCGAGGCGCATGCGGCATGGAATGCCTCGCTTGCGGTATCTTCGCACAGGGAAGAGTTCGAGCGGCGGATGCACGGCGAATTGCCTGAAGGCGGTGCGATGCAGCGCTATATCGCCGCCCTGATCGCCAATCCGCAGAAGGTCGCCACCCGCAAGGCCAGTGAAATGGCGCTGGCCGAGATCAACCCGCTGCTGCCCGAGATGATCGGCGGCAGCGCCGATCTCACCGGATCGAACAATACCAAGGCGGGCGGGATCGAGGCCTTCACTGCGGGCAATTACGGCGGACGCTATGTCTATTGGGGCATCCGCGAGTTCGGCATGTCGGCGGCGATGAACGGCATGGCGCTGCACGGCGGGGTGATCCCCTATGGCGGCACATTCCTGGTTTTTACCGATTATGCGCGCGGCGCGATCCGCCTCTCGGCCTTGCAACGGACCCGCGTGATCTATGTCATGACGCACGATTCGATCGGGCTGGGAGAGGATGGCCCGACGCATCAGCCGATCGAGCATCTCGCCTCGCTGCGCGCCATGCCCAATTTGCTGGTGATGCGCCCCGCCGATGTGGTCGAGACTGCCGAATGCTGGGCGCTTGCGCTGAAGCAAGCGGATCGGCCGACGGTGCTGGCGCTCAGCCGCCAGAACCTGCCGCAGGTGCGGCTGGATGCCAGTGGAGAGCTGCTGTGCGCGCGCGGTGGCTATCGCCTCAAATCCGCCGAGGCGGCACGCATGGTGGTGCTGGTTGCCACCGGGTCGGAAGTGCATCTGGCTCTCGATTGTGCGGCCGCGCTCGAAGCGCAGGGGATCGGCGCCGATGTCGTATCGATGGTCTGCACCGAACTGTTCGACGGGCAGGATGCGGCGTATCGTGCAGACGTATTCCCTGCCGAAGCGCTCAAGGTTTCGATAGAAGCGGGCACTACATTCGGCTGGGAACGCTATACCGGCACAGACGGGATCAATATCGGTATCGACCGCTTTGGCGCATCGGCCCCGGCGGAGGAATTGTTCGAGAAGTTCGGACTGACTGCGGAAGCGATTGTTCCGCAGATTATCAATAAACTCAAGAGCTAAGCAGGAGTTCCTTTCATGGCGACAAGGGTAGCGATCAACGGATTCGGGCGTATTGGGCGGCTCGTCGCGCGGGCGATCCTCGAACGCAATGACGACGATTTCGAGCTCGTCTCGATCAACGACCTGGCCGATACGAAGGCCAATGCACTGCTGTTCCAGTATGACAGCACGCATGGCCGCTACCCTGGCAAAGTCGAGGCGCGCGACGGCGTGATGGTGGTCGATGGCCGTGAAATCGCCGTTACTTCCGAGCGCGATCCGGGCAACCTGCCGCACGCCGCACAGGGCATCGACATCGTGCTCGAATGCACCGGCTTCTTCCAGTCGGACGAAGCGAGCCGCCCGCATCTGGCCGCTGGTGCGAAACGAGTGCTGATCTCCGCCCCCGCAACCGGCGTTTCCAGAACCGTGGTTTTCGGGGTCAACCACGATACGCTGACTGCTGACGATCTGATCGTCTCCAACGCCAGTTGCACCACCAACTGCCTCGCTCCGGTGGCCAAAGTGCTCAACGATACGGTTGGCATCGAACGCGGTTTCATGACCACGATTCACAGCTACACCAACGATCAGCGCATCCTCGACCAGATGCACAGTGATCCGCGCCGTGCGCGTGCGGGTGCCTCCAACATGATCCCCACCACCACCGGGGCCGCGCGCGCGGTTGGTCTGGTGCTGCCGGAACTCAAGGGCAAGCTCGATGGTTCATCGGTGCGCGTGCCCACGCCCAACGTTTCGCTGATCGATCTGGTTTTCACGCCTGGCCGCGATACCAGCGCGGAAGAAATCAACGCTGCGCTCAAGGCGGCGGCGGAAGGGGCGATGAAGGGTGTGCTCGACTTTACAGAACAGCCGCTGGTCAGCGCAGACTTCAACCACCAGCCGGCCAGCTCGACCGTGGACAGTCTCGAGACATCGGTGATGGAAGGCAAGCTGGCGCGCGTTGTGTCATGGTATGACAACGAATGGGGCTTCTCCAACCGGATGATCGACACTGCCAAGGTCATGGCAGGATTACTGTGAGCCAATCCTCCCCGGAACGGGGAGGGGGACCACCGAAGGTGGTGGAGGGGAGTCGGGCGAAGACGTGACACCCGATTCCGAGTCCCCTCCGTCAGCCGCCTGCGGCGGCAGCCACCTCCCCGTTCCGGGGAGGCAACGGAGATGCAAATGACCAAGTTCAAGACACTCGACGATCTTGGCGACATTACCGGCAAGGTTGCGCTGGTCCGGGTCGATCTCAACCTGCCGATGCATGAAGGCTCGGCCAGCGACGTCACCCGGGTCGAAGCGGCCAGGCCGACGATCCTCGAACTGACCGGCAAGGGCGCCAAGGTGCTGCTGCTCGCGCATTTCGGAAGGCCCAAGGGGCAGCGCAGCTCGGTGCTTTCGACCAGCATGGTGCAGGGCGATGTCGAACGGGTGCTGGGCAAGGAAATCATGTTCATCCCCGAAGTCGCAGGACCGGTGGCGCAGCAGGCGATCGGCATTCTGGGCAATGGCGATATCGGGCTGATGGACAATGTCCGCTTCTGGCCGGGCGAAGAGGCGAACGATCCGCAGTTCGCCGCATCGATCGCGGCGCTCGGCGATTTCTATGTCAACGATGCCTTCTCCGCCGCGCACCGCGCCCATGCCACCACCGAAGGGCTGGCGCATCTGCTCCCCGCCTATGCCGGGCGCGCAATGGAGGCGGAACTGACCGCGCTCGACGCCGCGCTGGGCAATCCGCAGAAGCCGGTGGCAGCGGTGGTGGGCGGGGCCAAGGTTTCGACCAAGCTGGCCGTGCTCGAAAATCTGGTGGGCAAGGTGCAGCACCTCATCATCGGCGGCGGCATGGCCAATACCTTCCTCGCGGCGCGCGGCGTGAATGTTGGCAAGTCGCTGTGCGAGCATGATCTGACCGATACCGTCAACCGGATCATGGACGAGGCGGATCGCGCCGGTTGCACGGTGCATCTGCCCTATGACGTGGTTGTGGCTAAGGAATTCGCCGCCAACCCGCCGAGCTTGCGCATCTGCAATGTGCACGAGGTGGCGGCAGACGAGATGATCCTCGATATCGGCCCGTTGGCGGTCGAGACGCTGGGCGATGTGCTCAAAACCTGCCGCACGCTGGTGTGGAACGGTCCGCTCGGTGCATTCGAGACGCCTCCGTTCGACGCGGCCACAATGGCATTGGCGCGCATTGCGGCGGCGTTGACGCAGGAAGGATCGCTGGTTTCTGTGGCGGGCGGCGGCGATACGGTCGCAGCGCTCGCCCAGGCCGGAGTGGCGGGAGAAATGACTTACGTTTCGACCGCTGGCGGGGCCTTCCTCGAATGGATGGAAGGCCGCGAGCTGCCAGGCGTCGCTGCACTGTCGAAATAGTCCGATCTGGTGGTTGCGATGCGTTCAATGGCTGGCTAATGGCCGCCAAGGCATTCGTATGCACAACACGCGGCAGGCACAGGACGCAGCATGAATTTCGAGGAAATGACCGATCGCATCGCCCATGGCGAAGGCTTCATCGCCGCGCTCGACCAATCGGGCGGTTCGACCCCCAAGGCGCTGCGCGGATATGGCGTGAGCGATGACGAATGGAGCGGCGACGACGCGATGTACGCGCAGATCCACGCGATGCGCGCGCGGGTCATTACCGCACCCAGCTTCGCCAGCGGCAAGGTGATCGGCGCGATCCTGTTCGAAAAGACCATGGACGGCATGGTCGATGGCCTGCCAACCGCCGATGCGCTGAAATCGCGTGGGGTAGTGCCCTTCATCAAGGTCGATCAGGGGCTGGAGGACGAGGCCGACGGCGTCCAGCTGATGAAGGAAATGACCCGGCTCGATGCGCTGATCGAAAAATCACGCGCCGCCGGAATGTTCGGCACCAAGATGCGCTCGGTCATCAAATCGGCCAACGCGCGAGGGATCGCGGCCGCGGTTGCCCAGCAGTTCGCATATGGCAACCGCATCGCCGATGCCGGTCTCACGCCGATCCTCGAGCCTGAATATGACATCACCGCCGCCGACCGCGCCGAGGGCGAGGAAATTTTGCTGGCGGAGATCATGAAGCGCCTCGATGCCCTGCCTGAGGAACGTAAGGTTATGCTCAAGCTGTCGATCCCGGTTACGCCCGATCTCTATGCCCCCGTGATCGCGCACCCCAATGTGCTGCGCGTGGTTGCGCTGTCAGGCGGATATTCGACCGAAGATGCGTGCACGCACCTGGCGTGCAATTGCGGGATGATCGCCAGTTTCAGTCGCGGCCTGCTGCAGGATCTGCGCAAGGACCAGAGCGATGCCGAATTCGATGCGGTGCTGGGCGCGGCGATCGACCGGATCCAGGCGGCTTCGATGGCGGGTTGAGGACGGCTTACTGCGCGGCTCACTCAGCCACTTCGTTCATCACATCGGGCGCGAAACCGAAGGCGAAGCGATAATCCTTTGCGCGCGGCGGCTTGCCCTGATGGAGCGTGGCGGGGGCAAGTTCGGCGATAGACAGGAAGCCCCCGTGGATGCGCATCGGTTTGCCGCTCTCGATTTCCGCGGTGATGGTCTCATCACCCAGATCGAGCCGCGCGCTGAGTCTGAAACGTCCCTGCCAGACGCACTGAACATCCGCGGGGCAGCGGCTGTCCTCGATCACCTCGAGCGGGGTGATAGCAAGATCGCGCCAGACCTGCTGCCGTTCGCCAAGCGCGACGCAATGCGTGGCGGGGCACTCCTGTTCCATTCCATGGTCCGCAGCACCAGTGGTGCAGGCGGTAAGACCTGCCAGCGCCATGGGCAGGGCGCGCGTGACGAGGAATCGACTTTCCATTGGCGCTACTCTCCGTCACCGCTATTGAGCGCAGCATGAACGACTGTCAGCTATATCTGATTTCACCGATGGATGTGGGCGGCGATTTCCCGCAGCGGCTCGACCGTGCGCTCGCCGCAATGGGTGAGGACAATCCGGTTGCCGCCTTCCAGTTCCGCGTCAAGGATATGGACCAGCACGAGGCTGCGCGTCTTGCGGCTCCCTTGCAGGAAATCTGCGCCGCGCACGATGTCGCCTTCATCGTCAATGACAGCGTTGCGCTGGCAAAGCGTATCGGGGCGGACGGAGTGCACCTTGGCCAGGGCGATGGCGACCCGCGCGAGGCGCGCGAAGTGCTGGGGCCGACGGCGCAGATCGGCGTCACCTGTCACGCAAGCCGCCATCTGGCGATGGAAGCGGGCGAAGCGGGGGCAGACTACGTCGCTTTCGGGGCCTTCTTTCCTTCCACCACCAAATCCAGCGAGCATCACCCCGAGCCCGAATTGCTTGCCTGGTGGAACGGACTGTTCGAGATTCCCTGCGTCGCTATCGGCGGGATCACGCCTGAAAACTGCGCGCCGCTGGTCGAGGCAGGGGCAGACTTCCTCGCGGTATCGGCGGCGGTGTGGAGCGGTGACGAGGAAGCGGCGATCCGCGCCTTTGCGAAAAAGCTCTAACGCGCACTGCGGGCGCAGAGGATCCGGCCCGGCTTGCCGTCAGGTTCGATCTTGCGCAGCAGATTGTCGCCAGTTCGTTCAAAGCGCATGTTGCTGAACGGCCCGTTGGTAAAGACGAAGGCCTTGCCGGTCAGCAGATAGGTCCCGCGGGCGCCGCCCGGCGCCTTGTAACTGGAGGCGTTGATGATCTTGAAATTCATCCCTTCGACAGGGTGCCATGCCTCACCCGCGGCATCGCCAGGCAAGGCGCACTGGTATTGGCCCTTCGGCATGGTATCGAGCATTTCGGCGCGCGCGGGAAACGACTGGGTTGCAGCCATGCCAAGCGCCGCCGAAGCAAGGAGTGCGGATCTGCTCATGCCGTATCGGCTAGCACGGCGCGTGCCGCAAAACCAGCCGCCTTGCCGAGCGTCGATGGCTGGGCTAAGGGCGCGCGCTACATCTGCGGGCTCGGTGCCCGCGCCATCCCTTGCGAAGGTCACCTCCATGAAGATCAGCGGCGTCGATATCCGCCCCGGCAACATTCTCGAATATGAACGCGGCATCTGGAAGGTCGCCAAGATCCAGCATACCCAGCCGGGCAAGGGCGGGGCCTATATGCAGGTCGAAATGAAGAACCTGATGGATGGCCGCAAGACCAACGTCCGTTTCCGCAGCGCCGACACGGTCGAACGCGTGCGGCTGGACACCAAGGAGTTCCAGTTCCTCTATGCCGAAGGCGACAGCCTCGTGTTCATGGACAATGACACTTACGAGCAGATCACTTTGCCCGCCGATCTGCTCGGCGATGCGCGCCCATTCCTTCAGGATGGTATGCAGGTGACGCTTGAGCTCTGGGAAGATCGACCGATCAGTGTTGACCTGCCCGCGCAGGTCGAGGCGCTGATTATCGAGGCCGATGCGGTGGTGAAGGGGCAGACCGCCTCTTCAAGCTACAAACCGGCAATCCTCGACAACGGCGTGCGCATCATGGTGCCGCCGCACATCGAAAGCGGGACGCGCATCGTGGTCGATGTTTACGAACAGGCCTATGTCGGCAAGGCCGGCTGACGCGCCATGGCAATGATAACCGGCCTGATCCGCGTAATGGAGCGCGCCGCGCGCAAGGCGGGCGGCCGCCTGCGCCGCGACTTCGGCGAGATCGAGCACTTGCAGGTCAGCCGCAAGGGCCCCGCCGATTTCGTCTCCAAGGCGGATATGCGGGCCGAGCGCATCCTGTATGACGATTTGCTCGAAGCACGCCCCGATTGGGGGTTCGTGTTGGAAGAAGCGGGCATTATCGAAGGCGATCCGGCCAAGCCGCGCTGGATCATCGACCCGCTCGACGGCACCAGCAATTTCCTCCACGGCATCCCGCATTTCGCGATCTCGATCGCGGTGCAGGAACCTCGCGCCGATGGAAAGGGCTGGGGCGATGTGGTCGCTGGCGTGGTCTATCAGCCAATCACCGATGAAACCTTCTGGGCGGAAAAGACGCGCGGGGCCTGGCTTCAGGACGCCCGTTTGCGCGTTTCCTCGCGCACCAGCATGTCCGATGCGCTGATCGCCACGGGCATTCCGTTCCAGGGTGCAGGCGACCCGGCAGAATGGACGAGGATCTATAACGCCCTGGGCCCTCAGGTGGCGGGAATCCGGCGTTTTGGGGCTGCCTCGCTCGACCTTGCCTGGCTCGCGGCGGGCCGGTTCGACGGGTTCTGGGAAAGCGGACTTCAGGATTGGGACACGGCGGCGGGTTGCCTGCTGGTGCGCGAAGCGGGCGGTTTCGTGACCGATTATCGTGGGCGCAGCGAGCCAATCCACGCGCGCGAAGTGCTTGCAGCCAACAATGTGCTGCATTCCAGACTGCACAAATCGCTGGCTGGCGCGCTCAAAGGCTGATCATTGCGGCTTGATGCAGCCGCCGCGCAAGGCTAACAGCCCGGCTTCTGTGCGCAGTGCCCCTGTGGCGGAATGGTAGACGCGAACGACTCAAAATCGTTTGTCGCAAGGCGTGCCCGTTCGAGTCGGGCCAGGGGCACCAGTTTTTGCGCGTGTGCGCTCGCAATTTCCTCGCGACCGGCCAGCAAACCGACCTTCGCTGCGGCAGGGCATTCGCCCTTGCGGCCCTGCGGGCCGTGAATTCGGCTTACGCCGCTTGCGGCGCTCCTGCCCGAAATCGCTTGTAATTTGCCGCATCCTTTGGGACTCCCGGTAGAAGGATGCTGGGGTTGCCCTCTTATCACGCCATCGCGGCAATGGCGGTCACGCTGGCGATGTTCGTGGCATTCGCGCGCGGGCGGCTGTCGGTCGAAATCGTTTCCCTGCTGACCATCGCGGTGATCGCGGTAGGGCTCTATTTTTTCCCGCTCGAAGGCACGGTCCCGACCGACGGATTGCAGCTCGCCTTTGGCGGCTTCGGCCATTACGCGCTCATCACAATCTGTTCGCTGATGATCATGGGGCGAGGGCTGGTGGTAACCGGCGCGCTGGAACCCGCCGCGCATTTTCTTGAGCGTGTCTTCAAACTCAACCTGCAACTGGGCCTGCTGGTTTCGCTGCTGATCGCATTCTTCCTGTCGATGGGGGTGAATGATACGCCGGTTCTGGTCCTGCTTCTGCCGATCTTCGTTGCGCTGGCAGCACGCGGGGCCATGCCCGCCTCCAAGACGCTGATTCCATTGAACGCGGCGGTCCTGATCGGGGGAATGGCCACCACCATCGGCACTTCGACCAATATCCTGGTGGTCTCGATCGCGGTCGATCTGGGCATGGCGCCGATTGGCGTGTTCCAGTTCACTCCCATTGTGCTCGTCGCCGGGCTGATCGCACTGCCATACCTGTGGCTGGTGATGCCGCGCCTGCTGCCTGACAACAGCGTTGAAGACCTGCATGAAAAGCGCCGGTTTCACACCCTGCTGCGGGTTGGCTCGGACAGTATCCTGCTGGGAGCGGACATTAAGTCGATCCTGCCGCGCCTGCCCAAGGACATGCTGTTTCTGGACCGGCAGGCGGGGCCGATCCAGCCCCAGCAGCGGATGCGAATTTCGGGCACGCACGAGGCGCTCGAGGATGCGGTGCGCCTGCTCAAGGGCGAACTGGCGCCGGTATGGGTGCTCGACCGGATCAGGCGCGAATCGGCAAGCAAGCAGCAGGACATCAACGTCGTGGAAATGACGGTCACGGCCGATTCAAGGTTGGCCGGGCGCACGTTGCCGACATCGGGAATTGCCGATCTTTACGGAGTCGCCGTGCTGGGTATTCACCGCCCCGAGCGCATGCTGGGCGAACGCGATCAATTTACCGAAAGCGGCGATCTGCGCATCGCGGAAGGCGATGTCCTGTTGGTCATGGGCCTTCCAGCCGATCTTCAGGCGTTTGCCCGCGCGGATTCGCTGTTGATGCTGGAGGGCGTGCGCGAACTTCCCCGCAAGTCCAGGGCCCTGCTCGCGGGCGTGATCATGGGTGTTTCGATCTTTGTTGCATCGATCGGCTTCCTGCCCATCGCCATTTCCGCGCTCGCCGGGGCGATCCTGATGTTCGTGACCGGCTGCGTGAAGTTTGACCGGGTGGGCCGGGCGCTTTCGGCGCAGGTCATCGTACTGGTGGCCGCCAGCATTGCGATCGGACGGATCATTCTTGAAAGCGGGGCAGCCGCCTGGCTGGGCGAAGCGCTGTCGTTGGGCCTGCAACACTTGCCACCAGCGGCGGTTCTGGCAGCGATCATGCTGTTCGTGACCTTGCTCACCAATTTTGCCTCGAATGCGACGGCAGCGACGGTCGGAACGCCGATCGCCTTCAGCATTGCGGCGCAGCTGGGCATGCCGCCCGAACCGCTGATCCTTGCCGTGTTGTTCGGATGCAACCTGTGTTACGCCACGCCCATCGCCTATCAGACCAATATGCTGATCATGGCAGAGGGCAATTATGTCTTTGCCGATTATATCCGTACCGGGGTTCCACTGGTGCTGCTGATGGCAAGCACGCTGTCGCTGCTGCTGGCGATTACCTATGGGATGTAGGGGCCGCTCAAGAGAGGGAATGAGGATGAGAAAATCGGCAATTCTGGCGGGTGTTCTGGCGGGCGCGGCAGGTCTGGCATTGGGGGGCAGTGCCCAGGCGAATGAACTACGCGACGATCTCGCCGCCGACATGCCCGAACTGATGGAGCTTTACCGCGATCTCCACGCCAATCCCGAACTGAGCTTTCAGGAACACCGGACCGCTGCCCTGCTCGCCGCCCGCGCTCGCGCGCTTGGCTTCGAAGTGACGGAAGGCGTGGGCCAGACGGGCGTGGTGGCGGTGATGCGCAACGGCGATGGCCCCACAGTGCTGCTGCGCGCCGACATGGACGCACTGCCGGTGGTCGAACAGACCGGCTTGCCATTTGCCTCGACCAAGGTCGGAACCCCGGCATCGGGTGTCGAAACCGGGATCATGCACGCCTGCGGGCACGATACGCACATGACCGCGTGGGTCGCCGCGGCGCAGCTGCTGGCAGAGCGTAAGGATCAATGGCAGGGCACACTGGTGATGATCCTGCAACCTGCCGAGGAAGTGGGGCTGGGCGCGCTGGCGATGATCGAGGATGGGCTATATACCCGCTTTCCCAAACCCGATTATGCCCTGGCGTTTCACGATGCGGCGCAATTTCCCGCAGGGATGATCGGATTTTCGCCCGGCTATGCCTTGGCCAATGTCGACAGTGTCGATGTCACGGTGCGCGGTGTAGGCGGGCATGGAGCCTATCCGCACACCGCCAAGGACCCGGTCGTTCTGGCAAGTGCGATCGTGATGAAGCTGCAAACGCTGGTCAGCCGGGAAAGTTCCCCGCTCGACCCCGCAGTGGTGACGGTGGGCAGTTTCCACGCCGGATCGAAGCACAACATCATCTCGGACGAGGCCAGGTTGCAGATCACGGTGCGGTCCTATTCGGACGCATCGCGCAAGCTGCTGCTCGACGGGATTGCGCGGATCGCGCGCGGCGAAGCGATTGCCGCCGGCATGCCCGATGACAAGCTGCCGGTTGTCGAGGTCGAATTGCCCTATACGCCCTCGACCTTCAATGATCCCGGCTTCACCGAGACGGTCATGACCGGATTTCGCGAACGTTTTGGCGGTGAGAATGTCATGCAGGTGCCATCGGTGATGGGGGGTGAGGATTTCAGCCAGTTCAAACGCGCCGCGCCCGACGATGTCCAGTCGCTGATATTCTGGGTCGGCGGCGTCCGGCATGACGAATTCGCGCGCGCGCAGGCGGAGGGGATCACGCTGCCCTCGCTTCATTCGCCGTTCTGGGCGCCCGATGCCGAAAAGGTGATCGCCACCGGTGCCGAAGCACTCGCCAGCGCGACGATTGAGCTGTTGGCGCGCAAGGGAGGCTGAGCCGCCATCGCCGCAAAAAATGACGGCCGCCGGAACCTGGGGGTGTTCCGACGGCCGCACTCTCCTCCCCAGGAGATCGTAAGCTGCTTGCGCGCTAGTTGTAGGTGCCCAGCCGGTGGTGCAGCGCGTTGATCCTGGCCAGCTCGTCGCGGTCCTCCGTCAGCTTGGCATGGCTTTCGAGCGCGCGGCGCAGCAGCTTGAAGTCGGCAGTCGAGAGCAGGGCGCGGGCCCGGCCCGGTTCGCGCGTGGTGATTTCTGCATCGGTCATCATTTGTCTCCCGATCTGAAGCCGCTCACGCAGCCTCGAACTGGTTCATAGTGTTGTCCTTGCCGCTGGCCTTGAGAGCGGCCTCACCGGCAAAATACTCCTTGTGGTCATCGCCAATGTCGGACCCGGCCATATTCTGGTGCTTGACGCAGGCAATTCCCTGGCGGATTTCCTGGCGCTGCACATTCTTGACGTAGCCCAGCATCGCCTGCTCGCCGAAATACTCGCGCGCGAGATTGTCGGTGCTGAGCGCCGCCGTGTGATAGGTCGGCAGCGTGATCAGGTGGTGGAAGATCCCCGCCCGCCGCGCGGCATCGGCCTGGAAGGTGCGGATTTTCTCATCGGCCTCGGCGGCCAGTTCGGTCGCGTCATAATCGGCACTCATCAACCGCGCCCGGTCATATCCGGACAGATCGCGGCCTTCCGCCTCCCAGGCGTCGAACATCTGTTGGCGGAAGCTCAATGTCCAGTTGAAGCTGGGCGAGTTGTTATAGACCAGCTTGGCGTTGGGAATGACCTCGCGGATACGGTCAACCATTCCAGCGATCTGCTCGATATGCGGCTTCTCGGTCTCGATCCAAAGCAGGTCTGCACCGTTCTGCAGCGCTGTGATGCAGTCGAGCACGCAGCGGTCCTCGCCCGTTCCGGGGCGGAACTGGTAGAGGTTCGAGGGCAGACGGCGCGGGACCATCAGTGCGCCGTCACGGCTGATGAAGACCTGGCCGTTGCCGATCCTGGCCGGATCGACCTCCTCGCAATCGAGGAAGGCGTTGTACTGGTCGCCCAGATCACCCGGCTCCCGGGTGAAGGCGATCTGCTTGGTCAGTCCGGCACCAAGGCTGTCGGTGCGGGCAACGATGATCCCGTCCTCAATCCCCAGTTCGAGGAAGGCATGGCGGATCGCGCGGATCTTCTGGAGGAAGTCCTCGTGCGGGACGGTGACCTTGCCATCCTGGTGCCCGCACTGCTTCTCGTCCGAAACCTGGTTCTCGATCTGGATCGCGCAAGCACCCGCCTCGATCATCTTCCTGGCGAGCAGGTAAGTCGCCTCGGCATTGCCGAAGCCGGCATCGATGTCGGCAATGATCGGCACGACATGCGTTTCGTGATTATCGATAGCGTGTTCGATCCGCCGCGCTTCCACGGCATCGCCGCGAGCGCGCGCCGCGTCGAGTTCGCGGAACATCATGCCCAGCTCGCGCGCATCTGCTTGCCGCAGGAACGTGTAGATCTCCTCGATCAGCGCGGGAACGCTGGTCTTCTCGTGCATCGACTGGTCGGGCAGCGGGCCGAACTCGCTGCGCAACGCGGCGATCATCCAGCCTGACAGGTACAGGTAGCGGCCTTTCGTTGTGCCGAAATGCTTCTTGATCGCGATCATCTTCTGCTGCGCGATGAAGCCGTGCCAGCAACCCAGCGACTGGGTGTAATTGGCCGGATCGGCATCATAGGCGGCCATATCGGCGCGCATGATCCCTGCCGTGTAGCGGGCAATGTCGAGCCCGGTGGGGAACCGGTTCTGGAGTTGCATCCGCGCGGTGCTTTCAGAATCGATCGCGTTCCATGACGCACCCTGCGCATCGATGGTCCGGCGCATGTTGGCGATGCTGGTCTGGTAGGTCACGAACTGTCTCCTGCTGGCGAATGCTTTGCGTTGCCATAGGAATGCCCGCTCCGCCGCCGGAAAAACAGGAAAACTTACAAACTTTGTTGTCTTTCTGAGCGGAATAAGGGATAAAAGCGTGTAACAATGTAAAGAAAGTTACAAATGACAGAAACTGCCGTCTTCGCCGGGCCATCGCTGCGCCGCCTGCGCAAGCGTGAAGGCATGACCCAGGCCGCTATGGCGGCGGTGTTGGGCATCTCGCCCAGTTATCTCAACCTGATCGAACGGAATCAGCGCCCGCTATCGGCGCGGGTGCTGGTGCAAGTGATCGAACGGTTCGACTTCGATCCGCGCATGCTGCGCCGCGACGAGGCGATCGGCGGGGTCGATGGCCTGGCGCGCCGGCTGGCAGACGAACGCTTTGCCGATCTGGGGATCGACCGTGACGAGGTGAACGAATTTCTCGCCGCCGCACCGCAGGCCGCCGCTGCATTCGCCCGGCTTTACGACCGCGCCGGTGCCGCGACGGGTACTGACGGCGAGGACGCGCTGATTGCGTCGCGCCGCGAGATAGAGCGCTGGCGCAACCACTTTGCCGATCTGGATCATGCGGCGGAGGCGCTGGCCGATGAGATGCGCCTTTCGCGCGGAGACTTTGGCGCGGCGTTGACCGATCGGCTGCGCGAGAAGCATCAGCTTTCGATCCGCATCCTGCCTTTCGATGTCATGCCGGGGGCGATCCGCCGGCTCGACTTGCATGCACGCCAGTTGCAGCTCTCCGAAATGCTGGGACATGCCTCGCGCAATTTCCAGATCGCACTGCAAATCGCGCAGCTTGAGCAGCGTGAGGCGATCGAACGGCTGGTCGCGGGCGCGCAGTTGGCCGATTCAGGCGCGCGCCAATTCTTCGAGCGGCATCTCACCGGGTATTTCGCCGCTGCGCTGCTGATGCCGTATGGCCGATTCCTCCGCGCCTGCGAGCAGACCGGATACGATCTTGTGGTGCTGCAACGCCGGTTCGGGGCGAGTTTCGAGCAGGTTGCGCACCGGCTCACCACCTTGCAGCGGGTCGGCCAGAGGGGGCTGCCATTTTTTATGGCCCGGATCGACCGCGCAGGGCAGTTTTCCAAGCGCTTTTCTGGTGCGAGCGGCGCGACGCTGCTCGAAAGCGAGGCGAGTTGCCCCTTATGGATCGTGCATCGTGCGTTCGAGCGGCGCGGCGAATTGTGTGTGCAACCGATCATTGTCGATGGCGTGGACGCCGGGCCTAAACACTGGCTGACGCTGGCGCAGACGGTTGCGGCTGCCGGGGCTGTCGGCGGCGAGGCGGGCTATGTCGTCGTCCTGGGCGTTGAGGCACGGCTGGCGGGCGATCTTGCTGCTGCACGCGGCCGCTCGCTGGCCGAAGCCGACGCGCAGCCGATCGGACTTGGGTGCGCGCGCTGCTTTCGCCGGGACTGTCGTCAACGATCATTGCCGCCGCGCGGGACGCATCCGTCCACCGACCGGCTGCTGCGCGGGATCACCCCCTTCGACTTCCAGCGGGACGATGGGGCTCGCTGACCCGGCCACCGCGCGCGGTGGCCAGTTTCCCCCAGGGAAAAGCTTGTAAAAGCAGCATGTAGTCGTCAAAGTGTAAATTTTACCGACATTTCACTTCTATCGGCTATATTGCTGGTGCATCACAGGTCTTGCGAGATGGAATAGATGAAGGAACTGCGCTTCACTGTCAGCAATGCCGCCGGACCTCATTTGGGGCGGCATGCGCCGGTGCTGTCGAGAAAGGCCGGCAGGTGATGGACACCGGGACACCATTACTGACCGGGGTTGGTCCGGTGGGTTATCTGGCAGGAGCGATTGCCTGCGTGCTCGCGGCATTCTGGATCGTCAGCCATGGGGACAAGGATCGATCCGACCGGCTGGCAGCCATTCTGGCGATCGCTTTCACCGGTGTGTGGTGCGTGACGTCGGTGGTCTTCGATCCGGATGGCTCGTCGGTCAGATATGCCGAGATCGGCCGGAACGTTGCATGGATCCTGCTGGTTTTCCGCCTGTTTGCCAACGACGGCCGGGATGAGAGCATGGGAACGGTCAGGCCGGTGGTCGTCGCCCTGGCGTTCGTCGAACTGCTGCAACTGCCGCTGCTGATGGTGCGAATCGAATACGCCGACAACCCTGGGCTGGAGGTGCTGGCATTCGAAATTTCGGCGATGCTGCGGATGATGGCGGCGATCGGCGCACTGGTGCTGCTGCACAACCTCTATGTCGGGGCGACCGCCAATTCGCGGGCACTGCTACGCTGGAGTTCGACCGCCCTGGCGGTGGTCTGGGGTTACGAGCTGAACATCTACACCATCGCCTACCTGGGCGGGGCAGCTCCCGAATTGCTCTGGGCGCTGCGAGGATATCTGGCGATCGGGCTGGCTGTGTCGCTGGCAGTGGGCAGCACGGCGGTATCGGCCGGTTTGCAGTTCAGCCCATCGCGCGCAGTGACCTTCCGCAGCCTGTCACTCCTGGTGATCGGCGCATATCTCCTGCTGATGGTGGTCGTCACCCAATCGCTGGCGCTGGTCGGCGGCGATCTGGCCCGCCTTTCCCAGGTCGCATTCTTCGTATTTGCGAGCGTGGGGGCGATCATCTGGTTGCCTTCGCAGCGCTTGCGCGACTGGTTGAAGCAAAAGCTGTCGAAACATCTGTTCCAGCACCGTTACGATTATCGCGAGGAATGGCTGCGCTTTACAGGCACGATCGGCCAGCGCGGTTCGCAGCAAAGCAGCCTGCACGAACGGTTGATCAAGGCAATGGCCGATATTACCGACAGCCCCGGCGGGTTCCTGCTTGCGCCTGACGAGGAAGCCAATCTTTCGCTGGTTGCGCGCTGGCAATGGCCTGAACCCGATGTGCCGACCGTGGCCGGAAACTACGCACTGGCCGGATATCTGGAGCAGCAGGGACAGATTCTCGATCTCGACCGGATGCGCGAGGACGAACGGCTCAACCCCGGTGAAGCGCAGGTTCCGCAATGGCTTGCGGAACTGGACCAGGGCTGGGCGCTGGTTCCTTTGCTCCATTTCGACCGGCTGGTCGGGGCGGTGGTGCTGGCGCGTCCGAAGAGCGGCAGGCGGCTGGATTGGGAGGATCTCGATCTGCTGCGTGTGGTTGGGCAGCAATTGGCGAGCTATCTTGCGGAACAGGCAGTGCAGCGCGCATTGATGGAGGCAAGCCGGTTTGACGAATTCAGCAGGCGCATCGCCTTCGTGATTCATGACATCAAGAACCTGGCCAGCCAGCTGTCCATGCTCGCGCGCAATGCTGAAAAGCATGCCGACAATCCCGAATTTCGCGCCGACATGATGGTGACCCTGCGCAACAGCGCGGACAAGCTCAACGCGCTGCTGGCCCGGCTGGGGCGTTATGGCGCCGGGCATGTGGCGCAGTTGCAACCAATCGACCTGGCAGGCGTAGTCAACGGCATCGCTGAGAGATTCCGCGGGTTGCACAAAGTGGAGGTGGCAAGTGCCGTCCCGTGCGACGTGAACGCCAATGCAGAGGCGCTCGATCAGGCGATGTCGCACATTCTGCAGAACGCGATCGATGCCAGCACCAGCGATGCGGCGGTGCAGCTGGCCGTGGCGCGCGACGGTGTGTGCGGAAGAATCGATGTGACCGATCGCGGCGTCGGCATGTCGCCCGGCTTCGTTCGCAATGGCCTGTTCAGACCGTTCGTATCGTCGAAGAACAATGGCTTCGGCATCGGCGCGTTCGAGGCGCGCGAGCTGATCCGGGCAATGGGCGGGCGGCTCGAGGTCGATTCGCGCGAGGGGATAGGGACGCGCGTCTCGGTGTTCCTGCCGCTCGCTGCCATGCAGGCGATTGCCGGGTCCGGCAGGCCCATTGAATCAGAGGCGGAACAATGACCGAGAAACGTCCTATCTTGCTTGTCGTGGAAGATGACGAGGGGCTGCAGGCGCAGTTCAAGTGGGCCTATGACGATTTCGAGGTGATCCCCGCGATCGACCGTGACAGCGCCATCTCCGCATTGCGCGCGCACGAACCTGCGGTCGTCACGCTCGATCTTGGCCTGCCGCCCGATCCTGATGGCACCAGCGAAGGCTTTGCCGTGCTCGATGCGATCATGGCGCTGAAACCCGATGCCAAGGTGATTGTTGCCACGGGTCACGGTGCGCGCGAGAGCGCGCTTCAGGCCATCGAGCGGGGAGCTTACGATTTTTACCAGAAACCGGTCGATATCGAGGAATTGGGCCTGATCGTCCGGCGGGCCTACAATCTCTACGGGATCGAGCAGGAAAACCGGCGCCTGGCCGAAAAAGTGAACGAAGACAAGACAGTGCTTGGCACTCTGATCACTTCGGCTCCGGAAATGATCAAGGTCGCGCGCACTATCGAACGGGTGGCGAACACCAATGTCTCGGTCATGCTGCTGGGGGCAAGCGGCACCGGCAAGGAACTGCTCGCGCGCGGACTTCATGACGCTAGCGACCGGCGCAAGGGGCCGTTCGTTGCGATCAACTGCGCGGCCATCCCCGAGAACCTGCTCGAAAGCGAACTGTTCGGGCATGAAAAGGGCGCCTTCACGGGCGCAGTCAAGACCACCGAGGGCAAGATCGAAAGCGCCGATGGGGGTACACTGTTCCTCGATGAGGTGGGCGATATTCCGTTGCCGCTTCAGGTCAAGCTGCTGCGCTTTTTGCAGGAACGCACGATCGAGCGGGTGGGCGGGCGCAGCGCGATTGCGGTCAATACGCGGATCGTGTGCGCGACCCATCAAGACCTCGAAGCGATGATCGGCGAGGGGAAATTCCGCGAGGATCTGTTCTATCGCCTGGCCGAAATCGTGATCCGCATCCCCTCTCTGGCCGAACGCCCGGGCGACGCCACGCTGTTGGCCAAGGCGTTTCTGAAGCGCTTTTCCGCCGAGATGAATCCGCAGGTCAAAGGCTTTGCCTCCGAAGCGCTGAGCGCGATCGATGCCTGGAACTGGCCGGGCAATGTGCGCGAACTTGAAAACCGCGTAAAACGCGCCGTGATCATGGCCGAAGGTAAGATGGTAAGTGCGGACGACCTCGATCTGGGCGAAGGCGAGGGCGAACACGCCGACGCGCTGAACCTTAAAACGGCGCGCGAGGAAGCAGACCGGCGCGTGATCCGCCGCGCGCTGGCACGCAGCGAGGGCAATATCTCGAACACCGCAAAGATGCTGGGGATCAGCAGGCCGACGCTTTATGATCTGCTCAAGCAGTATGAACTGCAGGGCTGACGCAGGCCTTGAGAAAACGCCTTTCGCTCTTCAACGATCCGATGATCGCCGTCCTGATGCTGGCAACGCTGGCGGGCTTCATCCTGCCCGTTGGCGGCGAAACCAGGCCGGTCGCGCAAGATGTTGCCAGCACCGCGATCTTTGCGCTGTTCCTGGTCAATGGCATGCGAGTTGCGCGCGGTGAGATTATACGCGCGTTTGCCAACTGGCGTTATTTCCTGCCGCTGCTTGTCTGGGTGTTCGGGGCAATGGCGATCCTGGGGCTGGGATTTTCGCGGCTGGCTGCCGCGCATCTTCCACCGCTCGTGGCGTTGGGTTTTCTCTATCTGGGAACTCTGCCATCGACGATCCAGTCGGCCACCTCATACACCACGCTCGCGGGCGGGAATATCGCGCTGGCGGTGGTGGGCGCGGCCTTGATCAACATCACGGGCGTGCTTGTTACCGCGCCGCTGTTCGCACTGCTGGGCGGGGGAGAACTGGCCGAGTTAGGGAATGACGCGATCTGGCGGATCGCGCTGATGTTGGTGCTGCCATTCATGATCGGTCAGGCTTTGCAGGGCTGGACCCGCGGCTGGATCCTGGAGCGGAAGGACAAGATCGTCTGGCTCGACCGGATTGTGATCGGGATTGCCGTCTATGTCGCCTTTTCCGGCGCGGTCGAGCAGGGACTGGCGCGAATGTTTGCGGCTGAGGATTGGTTGCAGTTGGGGATGCTGGTGCTGGCCTACCTGCTGCTTGCAAAGCTTGGCGCCTGGGTGCTGGGCGGTGCCTTGTCGTTTGCGCGCGAAGACCGGATCGCCTTCCTTTTTGCCGGGGCGCAAAAGAGCGTTGCAGTCGGCGCGCCGCTCGCTGCGATCCTGTTCGCGCCGGAAATCGCGGGGTTCGTGATCGCGCCGCTGCTGCTCTATCATCTGCTGCAGTTGGTGATAGCGGCACCTCTCGCTAAATATCTGTCGCGATCGCCCGGTTAGCCTCGATCCGGTTGTGGCGCACCGACCACCAGAATGACAGCCCGATCAGGATTGCGCCGATCAGCCCCCTTACTGCCTCATAAAATTCAATCGCTAATCCGGCTTGGCTCGCGCCATCAAACCCCGCCCCGATTGTCCATCCAGTGAACGGGTCGAGCAAGTCATTCGTGCCACGATACGAAATCACCGTTTCGCCGTTCCACTCGTAGGCGACGGCGTAGAAACCGGCTGCTTGCCAGCCATCTTGCTCATCCGGCTCGAATGGCCGAATAGTGGCGGTCCCAATGCTTCCGCTCTCATCGAGATCGCCAACGGCGGCGTTATAGCCTCGATTGTAACTATCCAGGGCGAGCAATGATAGAAATACTTCGCGATCCATCGTCTAATTGCCTTTCCTGAACATCTCGGAGAACGCACCCACTGGCACATCATCCGGGAAGTCACTCCGACTCAAGTTCATGCCTTTGAGTTGACTTAGCCACCCCAACCGCTTCTCGATCCCGGTCGTCACCCGATCGCGTGTGATCTGCACGGTGATACGGCGCAGCGAGACGCCTTTGCCGAATGTTGCAGCCAGATCATCGGGATCGACCCGTTCGACACTGGCGGGATCAACAAGATCGCCGAATGTCACCAGCATGGGGCGACCTTTCATCTTTGCCAGCGGCGGGTTGATCTTCTCTTGTGTCGCCGGCAGCTCGACGGGCTCCGTCAATTCAAGCATATTGGCAAAGCGGCCCAAGAAGGCATCGCCGTTCTTGTCCAGCCCCTTCGGCGCAAGCAGAAACATTATCCGCGCAGCAAAATCGACATCATCTTCAGAACGCAACAGAGCGAACAAAATGCCTCGTTCGCCCAAGTCCACCATGGCAGCCTCCCCCATGGCACTTCGATTGATGCGTTGGCTGGATGGACTCTCGGGATTGGTTTCCATGTGAGTGTCGACTTCTATCACGCTTGATCCGGTCTTTAGGCCTTCAGGCGTATCGACCTCCACCGTCATGCGATAACGGTAGGTCGGCGTATCGTCGAAAGGATTGCAGGCAGCCAGAAGCAGCCAGGAAGAGAGAAGGACTGTGATCCATTTGCAGCCCACGAGTGGGCTGCGTGAGTTCGACTGGTTGTGGATCGTCCTTCCCCGCATCTCAACCGTCGGCCCATTGCGGGAGGGAGAGCGTGCCCATCATGTGATCGAGCCGATCTGATGCCGGTCTCCGCCAGTCACATCGATACAAAGCAATAGCTCGGTCGCGCACAAGTCTTGGCAACTTGCGTTCCTTTCTCACTGAAATGAGACCCGCGAATTTTTGCTTATGCCTCTTGATGCAAAGATGATTGCATCACGTCAACCATGATTTTCCTTATAATCCACGGTTTTAATATCTGTCGCGATCGCCCGGCTAGCCTCGATCCGGTTGTGACGCACCGACCACCAGAATGACAATCCGATCAGGATTGCGCCGATCAGCCCGGTAACCGTTTCGGGAATTTGCACCTTGGCCGAAACCAGCATGATGGCGCCCAGAACAATGATCGCCCAGAAGGCCCCGTGTTCGAGATAGCGATACTGCGCCAGCGTGCCCTTGTGCACCAGATGGATGGTCATCGAGCGCACGAACATTGCCCCGATCGACAGGCCCAGGGCGATCACGATCATATTGTTCGAGAGCGCGAAGGCGCCGATCACCCCATCAAAGCTGAAGCTGGCATCGAGCACGTTCAGATAGAGGAAGCCGCCAAACCCGCTGCGGACCACCGCGCCGTGAAGGCGCGCCGCCTCCTCCTTCATCTCGAGTATCGTGCTGATCCCCTCGACTGCGATGAAGGTGACAAGGCCGAGAATGCCGGCGACCAGGAAGGTCAGCGCTTCGGCAGGGTCGAGAAGAGTCGAAATTCCCCACATCGTCAGGAGAAGGAGCGCGATTTCGGCGGCAGGAAGCGCGGCAAAACGGGTCAGCCAATGTTCCAGCGCACCAATCCAGTGCAATGCCTTGTCCTGATCGAAGAAGAACTTGAGACCGACCATGGCAAGAAACGCCCCACCAAAACCGGCGATGCCGACGTGCGCGGAATTGACGATCCGTTCATACTCCTGCGGCTGACTGAGCGACAGCGTGACCGTTTCAATCGGCCCCAGGCCCGCGGCAATTGCCACGATGGCAAGCGGAAACACGATACGCATGCCAAACACTGCAAAGGCAATGCCCCAGGTGAGGAACCGGCGTTGCCACACCTCGTCCATTTCCTTGAGCACCGAAGCATTGACCACCGCATTGTCAAAACTGAGCGAAATTTCCAGCACCGACAGGATCGTTACGATCCAGAGGATTTCAGCCGTGGCGAGCAGAGATCCGGTGGCGTACCAGCCATACCACGCCCCCAGGGCAAAACAGGCCAGCGTGAAGATGAACGAAAAGCCGTAGAAACGGGTAAAAGTCTGCATGGTTGTGGTCAGTCTTTGGGCTGATAGGTCTGGTCGGTGCCGGGAAACTTTCGGCCGCGCACATCTTCGGCATAGGCGGCAGCGGCCTTGCCGATAATCGCCGCGATATCCTCATAGCGCTTGACGAAGCGGGGCACCCGCTCGAACATTCCCAGCATGTCTTCGGTAACCAGCACCTGCCCGTCGCATTGGGCGGAGGCGCCGATGCCGATCGTTGGGCAACTGACAACCCTGGTCGCCTCGATCGCGATCGGTTCGACCACTCCCTCAATCACAATCGCGAAGGCCCCGGCCACGTCCAGCGCCATGGCATCGCTGACGATTTTTTCTGCCTCCACATCGCTGCGTCCGCGCGCGGCATAACCGCCCAGGATGTTCACCGCCTGCGGGGTCAGCCCGACATGGCCCATCACCGGCACACCGCGTTCGCTGAGGAACGCCACGGTCTCGGCCATGGCCGCTCCGCCCTCCAGCTTCACCGCCGCCGCTCCACTGATCTTGAGCAGGTAGGCAGCGCTTTCGAAGGCTTGCTGGGGCGAGGCTTCATAAGTGCCGAAGGGCATATCGACCACCACGACCGAATGATACGAACCACGCACTACGGCGGCGGCGTGATTGGCCATCATCTCCAGCGTGACCGGCACGGTTGTGGGCAGGCCGTAGATGACCTGCGCGAGCGAATCCCCCACCAGCAATATGTCGCAATGGGCATCGAGCAGCTGCGCCTGCCGGGCGGTATAAGCCGTCAGCATGACCAGCGGTTCGCGCGTCACGCCGTCGCTCTTGCGCTCGCGGATATTAGGCACGGTGAGCCGCCGCATCGGCTGCGGCGTCGGGTTGGCCCGGCTGGTCGATGTGTCGAGTTTGAATGTCGTGGACATGCCTGGCTATTAGACGCGGCGGACGGCGGGGGAAAGCCTGTAGATTGTGACTTGTAAAGGACGCGGGCCTTGCTAGCTTCCGGCTCCATTGCGCGGGGGTTGCCGGAAATGGCACCGCAAGCCTGTGACTAGGCCCTGCGATTGGGAAGGAAACATGCATGTTCTTGGATAGGGTCAAGCCGCTGGACGCGATCATTGCGACAGCGGAAAAGAAGTCTCTGCATCGAACTTTGGGCTGGTTTCAGCTGACCCTGATGGGCATTGGCGCAGTGATCGGTACCGGGATATTCGTGCTGACTGCGGTCGGTGCGCAGAAGGCCGGCCCCGGGCTGATGGTGGCGTTTGCGATTGCCGGCTTTGTCTGCATCGTGGCGGCGCTTTGTTATGCCGAAATTGCCGCGATGATCCCGGTGGCGGGCAGTGCCTACACCTACAGCTATGCCACCATGGGCGAGTTCTTTGCCTGGACCGTGGGTTGGGCGCTGATCATGGAATATGCCATCGCGGCCAGTGCGGTTTCGGTCGGCTGGTCGGGATATTTCACCGGCACGATCCTCAATGAATTCCTGGGAATTCACTTACCGGCCTGGTTGAGCGGTGGCCCGCTTGCCATGGGCGGGGTGGAAGGCGGCTTCATCAATCTTCCGGCGTTTTTGATTGCACTGCTGGTGACCGCGCTGCTCGTCATCGGGACCAGCGAAAGCGCCAAGGTCAATGCCGTGCTGGTGGCGATCAAGGTGACCGCGCTGACCGCCTTCGTGGCCTTGACCCTTTCCAGTTCTGATTTTGACACCGACAAGTTCAATCCGTTCCTGCCTGCCGGCCTGTTCGGGGGCTGGGGAACCGGCGTGGGTGCGGTTGGCGCGGCGGCGACCATGTTCTTCGCCTATGTCGGGTTTGACGCGGTATCGACCGCGGCTGAGGAAACCAAGGATCCGCAGCGCAATGTCCCCATCGGCCTGGTCGGCTCGCTGCTGTTCTGCACGGTGTTCTATATCCTCGTCGCGGCCGGTGCGATCGGCACGCTGGGCGGTCAGCCGATCATGGATGCCGCTGGCTTCCCGCTCGAGGCGGGCTCGGCCGAACTGGCGCGCCAGTGCGCCATGCCCGAACACGCCGATGCGCTGGTTTGCTCGAACGAGGCGCTGGCGCATGTGCTGCGGGTGATCGGGTTCTCCGGCATCGGCAACGTGCTCGGTATCGCGGCTTTCCTGGCCTTGCCTTCGGTCATCCTGGTTCTGATCTTCGGCCAAACCCGCATTTTCTTCGTGATGAGCCGTGACGGGTTGCTGCCTGAGCTGCTCAGCACCGTGCATCCGCGGTTCAGGACGCCGCATGTGGTGACCATCATGACCGGTATTGCCGTCGCGGTCGCGGCTGCGTTTTTCCCGGTCGGGCAGCTGGCAGACATTTCGAATGCCGGGACGCTCTATGCCTTCCTGATGGTGGCGATCGCGGTGATGATTTTGCGGATGAGGGATCCTTCGCGCCACCGGCACTTCCGGGTGCCGTTCGTGTGGCTGGTGGGGCCCTTGACGGTGATCGGTTGCGTCCTGTTGTTCTTCAACCTGCCAAGTGCTGCGATGCTGTTCTTGCCCGGCTGGGGCGTGCTCGGGCTGTTCGTCTACTTCCTCTATTCGCGCAGCCGCAGCCATCTGGGCCGGGGGATTATTGAAGTGGTGGACGATGTTGCAGGCGAGGAGACGATGATCCCGATCCACCCCCCGAGGGACTGATCCTTTACATTCCTGCGAGAGAAGCGGGGCCGTCTTGCGGGACGGCCCCTTTCTTTTTTGGCGCCTTCCTTGCGCTTCATCCCGCAAACGAGCCACCACGGCTCATGCGGTTAATGGGTCCTGACCCTAGACCCGAAGAAGCAGCGACCTTGCAAATTCGGTGAGCGTATCGTCGCGCGCGCCCATCACCACGATCCGATCGCCAGCCTGCGCCAGATCAGTAATGCGCCGTCCGCAATCCTCGCGCGCGGCAATGTGTTCGGCGCGCCCGCCCGCCGCATTGATCAGTGCCACGATCCGCTCGCTCCCCTCGCTGCGGTCAACCGTACCGCCGAAATAGACCGGGTCGCACATGATCGTGATGTCATCCGGCCCCAGCTCGCGCGCGAAGGTCTGCGCCAGTTCGCGGCCCATCTGGCGCAGCGGGCCGTAGCCGTGCGGCTGGAAGAAGGCGATCACGCGCCCGCGCGAGGCCTTTAATGTGCGCAGCGTGGCGGCGCATTTTTCCGGATTGTGGCCGAAATCGTCGATCACCGTGATCCCGCTGGCGCTGGTGCCGATCACGTCGAACCGGCGCGCGAGGCCCGCAAAGTTCGCCAGCGCCTCGACCGCCAGCTTCACCGGCACACCCGCGCAGGCCGCCCCGGCAATCGCCGCGAGCGCGTTCGAAAGATTGTGCCTGCCGGGCATGTTCAGCGTCAGCGGATACTGAGCTGCGTCATGCCGGTCAGCCACCAGCGCCGCCTGCCTTGTCGGCCCATCGGCTATGCTGCCGGGCACGATCCCGATCTGCGCCTTTTCCTGATCGATGCCGAAAGTCAGGACTTCGTTTGCGCGCGGCAGCAGCGCCAGCGCCTCTCCGTCGTCGGCATTGATCGCCGCGATCCGGCTGCGCCCGAGGAAAGCGCCGAACAGTTCGCGCAGTTCGTCCATCCCCTTATGATCGAGACTGACGTTGAGCAGCACGCCAACGGCGGGGCGATAGAGCGCGATCGAGCCATCGCTTTCATCGACCTCGCTCACATAGATGCTGCGCGAACCCACCAGCGCGCTGGCATGGGGGTTATCGGGGGTGACGAAATTCTTCATCACCGCGCCGTTCATGATTGTCGGCTCGCGTCCGGCAACATGCATGATCCACCCCAGCATGGCGGTGACGGTGGATTTGCCGCTGGTCCCGGCAACCCCAATCCCCGCCCCGCTGGTGTTGAACAGGATCGAATTGAGTTCTGCCCGCGTCAGCCGCAGGCAGCCGAGTTCGGCGGCGCGCCGGATCTCGGGCACGGTGTCTTCGATTGCCGCCGATGCCACGAGGATCTGCCGGGATGAGGTGATCCCGCTGCCGTCCTGCGGGAAAAGCGCAAACCCCTGCCGCTCCATATCGGCGAATTTTTCGGGCGTGCGACCTTGGTCGCGGCTGCGATCGGACCCCGCGACCTGCGCCCCGCGACCTTTGAGGATTTGCGCCAACGGCCACATGCCCGATCCGCCAATCCCGCAGAAGAAGAATGGGCGGGCCAGCAGTTCATCGTATGAAGGCAATTCGGGCATGAGCGAAGCGGTATTGAGTTGTGCGGGTCAACACAAGAAGGCTATCAGGCTTTTATGACCAGGATTGCCGTCTGCGCGCCCGCCACGCCGATTACCCGCGATCATGCGGCGGCGCTTGAGGAGCTGATCGCGGCGGAATTCCCCCAGCATTCGGTGCATTTCCACGATCAGAGCTTCCTCAGCGTCGGACATTTTGCCGGGAGCGATCTTGAGCGGCTCGAAGCACTGCTCGATTGCGCCAACGATCCCGCATTCGATGCCGTGTGGTTCGCGCGCGGCGGCTATGGCTCCAATCGCATAGCAGAGGCAGCGATCGTGCGGATGAACAAGGCGGCGCGGGCCAAGACCTATGTCGGCTTTTCCGACATGGGCTATCTGCTTGGCGGGCTCTATCGCCACGGCATCGGCCAGCCGGTGCATGGATCGATGCCGATCAGCGCGCGTTCGGATACGGGGCGTGAGGCTGTGCGCCGCGTACTGCGCTGGTTCGCAGGGGACGGCAGCGGGCTTGAACCCAGCCTCAACGGGCATACGCCTGCGGTGGCCTTCAATCTCATCACGCTGGCCATGCTCACTAACACCCCGCTGTTGCCCGATCTTACCGGCCATGTCGTGATGGTGGAGGAGGTGAGCGAACATCTCTATTCGATAGACCGGCTGTTCTTTCACATCGCTGCCACGCTGCCGCGGCTCGCAGGCCTCAGACTAGGGGCGATCACCGATGTTCCCGAGAACGATCGCGAATTCGGGCAAGGGGCAGAAGATATCGCCAGGTTCTGGTGCGCCCGGGCGGGCATTCCCTATCTTGGCCGCGCCCTGATCGGCCATACGCCCGAAAACCGGATCGTGCCCTTTGGCCTTGCCAGCCCGGCCAAGGCTGGTTAGCCGCGCTGCCAGATCAGGAGGCAGTGATGAGAGCATTCGTTTTTCCCGGGCAGGGCAGCCAGAAGCTGGGCATGGGGGCCGATCTGGCGGCGGCCAGCCAGGCCGCGCGCGAGGTGTTCCAGGAAGTTGATGAGGCATTGTCGCAAGGGCTGTTCGCGATCATGCGCGATGGGCCGGAAGACCAGCTGACGCTGACCGAGAATGCCCAGCCCGCGATCATGGCCAATGCCATCGCCGTGCTGCGTGTGCTCGAAAAGGATTTCGGCGTAGGGCTGGCTGACGAGGGGGCTTGTGTCGCGGGACACTCGCTGGGCGAATATACCGCCTTGTGCGCGGTGGGGGCGTTTTCGCTGGCGGATACCGCGCGGTTGCTCAAGCTGCGCGGGCAGGCGATGCAGGCCGCCGTCCCGGTCGGGGTTGGTGCGATGGCGGCGCTGCTGGGCGCGGATATAGAGCGCGCCGGGGCGCTCGCCGCTGCTGCGGCCCAAGGCCAGGTTTGCGAAGTCGCCAACGATAACGACCCGACGCAGGTGGTGATCTCTGGCCACCGCGAGGCGATCGAGCGGGCGGTGGCAATGGTGAAGGATTTCGAGATCAAGCGCGGCGTGCTGCTGCCCGTTTCCGCACCGTTCCATTGTTCGATAATGCAGCCCGCGGCAGAGCGCATGGCCGAGGCGCTGGCCGAAACCGTGCCCGGGCCGCTTGCCTTGCCGCTCTATGCCAATGTCACCGCGGCCAGCGTCACCGATCCTGCCGAAGAGCGGCAGTTGCTGGTCGAACAGGTCACGGGCCGCGTTCGCTGGCGCGAAAGCGTGCTGGCCATGCGCGCGGACGGCATCGAACAGTTCGTCGAACTGGGCGGCAAGGTGCTGGGGCCGATGATCGGGCGGATCGACAAGGAGGCGGAAGTTGCCAGCCTTGTAACGATGGAAGATATCGAGAGTTTCGTGGCCGGGTTGTGAAGATTCACGCGGAGACGCGGAGACGCGGAGGGGTAATTGGAAGTTGATGAAGTCTCAGGGGAAGTGGTCGATGCCTGCATCGGCATTCACCGTGATCTTGGACCCGGTCTGTTGGAAAGCGTCTATGAGCTGGTCTTGGCGGGCGAGCTGCAACGACGGGGATTTTTGATCGACCGGCAGCTGCCGGTCGATATTGAATATCAAGGTCGAAATTATAGCGCCGCCTTTCGGGTTGACTTGATGGTCAATGGCTGTCTGGTGCTGGAAATAAAATCGGTCGAACAACTGATGAAGGTTCACGCAAAGCAACTCCTTACCTATCTCCGGCTAACCAGATTGCCGGTGGGGCTGCTCCTCAATTTTGCCGGTGCTACAATGAAAGAGGGCATCCGGCGTGTCGTCAATGATTACCGGCAGCCGATGGCGACCTCCGCGTCTCCGCGTCTCCGCGTGAATCAGGATCTTGGAGAATGACGATGTTTTCACTCAAGGGCATGAACGCGCTCGTTACGGGAGCAAGCGGCGGGATCGGCTCGGCCATCGCCTATGCGCTGGCGCAGCAGGGCGCGCGGATCGCGCTGTCAGGCTCGAACGGCGAGAAACTGCGCGTGTTCCGCGAGCAGCTCAACGAGGAAGTGGGCGGCGACCATGTCGAGATTACCTGCAACCTTGCAGATCCGGTGCAGGTCGAGGAGCTGATCCCGGCCACCGTGGATACGCTGGGCGGGATCGATATTCTGGTCAACAATGCCGGCATCACGCGCGACAACCTCGCCATGCGGATGAAGGACGAGGAATGGGATGAGGTCATCCGCATCAACCTCGAATCCTGCTTCCGCCTGATGCGCGCGGCGGCGCGGCCGATGATGAAGGCGCGCTTTGGCCGGATCATCTCGATCACCAGCGTTGTCGGGGCGACGGGCAACCCGGGGCAGATCAACTATGCTGCGGCCAAGGCTGGCATTGTCGGCATGTCCAAGAGCCTGGCGCAGGAGCTGGCGAGCAGGGGTATCACCGTCAATTGCGTGGCACCCGGCTTCATCCGCACCGCGATGACCGATCAACTTCCCGATGCGCAGAAGGATGCGCTCAACGCCCGCATTCCGGCCGGACGGATGGGCGAAGGCAGCGATATCGGTGCCGCCGTGGCCTATCTTTCGAGCCGCGAGGCAGGCTATGTCACCGGCGCGACGCTGCATGTGAATGGCGGGATGGCGATGCTGTAGGTAGGCGAGGGCGCGATTCAGGGTGTTTATCCCCAAGGAATCGGGGCGCAGGTGACAGCAAACTTGCCGCATTTGCCCCGCGCGCTAAGGTTTGGGGCCCAGTTTCCGGCGTTTTGTGGGCGATTCCGTTCCGGGCTGCTCGCGGCGCGCAAGAAGGACCGAGTAAGAGAGCATGAAAGCTACAATCGAACGCGCTACCTTGCTGCGCTGTTTGTCTCACGTCCAGTCGGTAGTGGAGCGGCGCAACACCATTCCGATCCTGTCCAACGTCCTGATCGAGGCGGGCGATGGCGGCAGGCTGAAGGTAATGGCGACCGACCTCGATCTGCAGGTGGTCGAGAACATGGCTGCCGCATCGGTCGAGACGACCGGGGCGATCACGGTTTCCGCGCATCTGCTGTTCGACATCGCGCGCAAGCTTCCCGAAGGTAGCCAGGTCAGCCTCGAGACCGCGGACAACCGCATGGAGGTCAAGGCCGGGCGCAGCCGCTTCAAGCTGCCCACGTTGCCGCGTGACGATTTCCCGGTGATCGTCGAAGGCGAACTGCCGACCAGCTTCGAAATTCCCGCACGCACGCTGGCCGAAATGATTGACCGCACGAGATTTGCCATCTCGACCGAGGAAACGCGCTACTACCTCAACGGCATCTTCCTCCACGTCACCGATGACGAGGCGCCGGTGCTGAAGGCGGCGGCGACCGATGGGCACCGGCTGGCGCGGTTTACGCTGCCCCGGCCCGAAGGCGCCGAAGGAATGCCCGACGTAATCGTGCCGCGCAAGGCGGTGGCCGAACTGCGAAAGCTGCTCGAAGAGGCGCTTGACGGTAATGTCGAGGTCGATCTTTCGGCCAGCAAGATCCGCTTCACGCTGGGCGGCGAGGGCGGGGTGGTGCTGACCAGCAAGCTGATCGACGGCACTTTTCCTGATTACAGCCGCGTCATTCCCACCGGCAACGACAAGCTGCTCAAGCTCGATCCCAAGAGCTTTTTCGAAGGCGTGGACCGCGTGGCCACCATCGCCACCGAGAAGACCCGCGCGGTCAAGATGGGGCTAGAACCGGACAAGGTGACGCTGTCGGTCACCAGCCCCGACAACGGCACCGCAGCCGAGGAAATCGCCGCCGACTACGCGTCAGATCCATTCGAGATCGGGTTCAACGCCAATTACCTCAAGGATATTCTCGCGCAGATCGATGGTGACACGGTGGAGCTGCACCTGGCCGATGCCGGCGCGCCCACACTGATCCGGCAGAACGAGAAGAGCCCGGCGCTCTATGTGCTGATGCCGATGCGGGTGTGATGGCTGACGAGTCGAGTCCAGAGTATCTTGACGGTTATTCTATTCAGATCGCGCGGTTGGTCATCGCGTCGTCTTATCTCGAGCATCGACTTAATGAACTGCTACAGTCCGCGCTGGCACTGAATGATCTCCAGACAAATGCTCTCGTCAATCCAATGTCGAGCAGGAATAAAATCGAGTTATTGGAGCGCCTTAACCGGGAACATATCAAGGGCAAGCTCTACGCTCACTGGGATCTAAAGGGATTCTGTCAGAAAGCTAAAAAGCAGTTCGCCATGCGGAATGAGATTGTCCATGGTGAATTTGGTCACGACAAGGACAGAAAGATTTCGATCAAGGCATATACTGGCAAGAACAAATTAACGGGCGCTCCACAGAGATGGCCTGGTGAACGGCTGTCTGAATTGGCAACTGATTTCATGTCATCAGTTGAAGAGGCGGATGGATTTCTCCAGCGAACTCGGGAGCTGGCACAAGAAGCCCTTGTGCGAAAAGCTGAGCGATCGTGACCGCCGAAGTCCGCATCTTCGGCACGGTCATCTCGACCTATACGCGGATCGTTTAGATCACCGCTGACGAAGCGGGGCTAGGCCACGAAACGATTGCAACGGCCGCGCATTCGACTGCCAACCGGCATCCGTTCGGCAAGGTACCGGTGGTAGAGATTGACGGGCTCGAACTTTACGAGAGCGTCAGCATCACCCAATATATCGACAACGCCCCTATCTGTCGGCCTGGATGGCGGTGACGGAGCAGCGGGGCAGCGTCCGCGCAACCCGCTGGGAAAGCGAACCGGACTAGGCTAGGCAGGCCCAAACAGGAGACCTGCCGATGACCGCACAACAAGTCCACGTTCGCCGCGACGATCTGACCAGCGCCGAACTGGCCGAAATCGAGCAGGGCCCGCTGGCCGATGGCGCGGTTCGGCTGGAAATCGAAAGCTTCTCGGTCACCTCGAACAACGTCACCTACGCTGTGGTGGGCGAGATGGTAGGATATTGGAACTTCTTTCCCGCGCCAGATGGTTGGGGGATCGTGCCGATGTGGGGCCACGCCAGCGTGGTGGAGAGCAAATGCCCCGAAATTGCGGTGGGCGAGCGGGTCTATGGCTTCTTGCCCATGGCCACGCATCTTGATGTCATTCCGGGCCGGATTTCGGCGGGCGGCTTTATGGACCTGGCCGAACATCGCCAGCCGATGAGCCCGATCTACAACCAGTATGCGCGCCTCGCCGCCGACCCTGAGCACGATCCTGCGCATGAGGGTGAGCGGATGATCTTCGGCCCGCTGTTCAAGACCGGGTTCCTGATCGAATATTTCATGCGCATCAATGACTGGTTCGGGGCGGAATCGGTAATCCTCACCAGCGCTTCGTCAAAGACCGCGATGGGCCTTGCTTGCGTGGCAAAGCACAATTCGCCCGCTATCCGGAGCATCGGGCTGACTTCGGCGGGCAATGTCGATTTCGTGAAGGGCACCGGGCTGTATGACGAAGTGCTCGCCTATGGCGACGTCGGCACGCTGAAGCAGGTGCCCAGCGTCTCGGTCGATTTCGCGGGCAACGCCGCCCTGCTGCGGCAATTTCATGCGCATCTGGCCCAAAACCTCGCTTATTCCTGCCTTGTCGGCGTCACGCATATCGATGAGCGCGGCGGCGGGCTGGGTGGAGGGACGGACCTGCCAGGGCCGCGCCCGACACTGTTCTTCGCGCCCGATCACGCGGTTGCGCTGTTCAAGCAGCTGGGCCCGCAAGAGGCAGGGCGGCAGATGGCAGCAAGCTGGCAGGCATTTCTCGACAGCGCGGCGGGCTCGATCACGATCGAGCGGCGGCAGGGCCTCGATGCGGCACGCAAGGTGTTTGCTGAAATGGTAGGCGGTCAGGTCGATCCGGCCAGGGGTATCGTGATCGAGCCCTGAGTGAGGGGCGAGCACCTGCCCTTTGGGCTTCTAAATCACTTTTCGAGGGCTTCGCGTGCGATTGCGCGCACCATTCGCTTCTCGTCAATCGTCAAATCGCGGTTCAGCTCGTGACGGGCTTGAGCCAAAATCGGAGCGTCAACTTCACGAGGCAGGCTGTTTGAGGTGACTAAATGCTGCTTGAAGGTGGCCATTTGACCGTCGTTAAATCGACCGAGGATGCTTTGCACAATCGAGTTGAAGTTGATTACACCACCGTTCTGAGGTTCGGACTGGGCAAGCGGTAGTTTCCCAATCGTGGAAGCCGGTTCGGTAGTTGCAATTCTGCATGTCAGAAATGTTCGCACGTGATCTGCGGTCAACTCTGACAAAGAGTCGATTTCCTGCATCAGGTGGGGCGAAACGTTGCCACGCGTGGGAGAGACTCCAAGAAGGTGGACACGTACGCCAAATGATTGGGCCACTTGCACACCTACACGAAGGTCTTCGTCGCCAGCAAGGATAAGTGCGTCGCTCAGCGCCTTGTTTCGTGCAAGATCGATGAGGTCGGTAATAATCAGGGAATCGACACCCTTCTGTTGTCCTTGGCTGTTGAGCATTCCCAGCCGCAGTTTCACGTTGTGTTTTTGCCCAAGTGCCATCTGTTCTGTGCTTGGTCCGCTGTAGGGTTTGATGCCGTCGTACCAGTAGATGCGCAACAGTCTTGCATCAGATTCGACTGATCGCGCGAATTCACAAATTGTTTCCACAGCCTGGTCGATGTCGAGCTGGCAGGCTGTTCTGGGCTGCTTTGCACCGTAGAGCAGAGATGATCCGGCGGCGAAGAGATAGCCAGCATCGACAAAAACTGCGGTCTGCAGCATATGCTCCCCCGAAATGAAATGGGGCTCCCGCAGGAGCCCCTAGGTAGATGAGAAGCGAAGGAATATGTAAGCTCCGCAACTCATTCAAAGGCGATATATCGGCACAAAATTACTAAATCAATATCTACCTAACCCGCGCCACTGTTATCAGATTGAGCATCTACCCGCGCGCCTTGATCATCGCGGCAATATCGACGAACTTTTCGCGCGGGGCGCCCTCGCGGGCGGCCTGCTCCTCTGCTTCCTCTATTTTTTTCCAGTCGCGGAAGGTGACGATGTCGAGCCCGCGCTCGCTTGCCAGCGCGTCAAAACCCGCACGCCCCTTCCTCTCGGCCCGCCCCAGCGCGCCGCTGTCGATGTCCTCGGCAATCTTTTCGACCACGCCAAAGCCGTCGGGGCGGTTGGTGCCGATCGTGCCCGACGGCCCGCGCCGCGCCCAGCCGACGCAATAGATGCCGGGCAGGATGCGACCTTCGTCGTTGGCGAAGCAGCCCGCGCGCTCGTCGAACGGCACTTCGGGTATTGGGGAGGTGCGATAGCCGATGCAGCTGACCACAAGATCGGCGGGAATATCGTAAAACTCGCCGGTTCCGCGTGCACGGCCTGCCTCCACCGTTGTGCGTTCCAGCCGGATCGCGCGGACGCTGCCATCGCCCAGCAATTCGTGCGGGCTTGCGAACATGTCAAAAGCGATTTCGATCGGCTTGTCGGCATGGACGCTTTCGGGGATGGCGGCGAAGCTGCGCAGATGCGCCACCGATTTGCGCAGGCCCGGCTCGAGCAGCGCGTCTTCGCCCTCATCGGGCAAATCATCGCGATCGACCCGGGGCGATGCGCGCTCAAGCTGCGCCAGTTCGCCCAGCTCCTTGGGCGTCATCATGATCTGATGCGGCCCGCGCCGCCCGACAATGGTGATCGTTTGCAGCCGCGACGCGCGCAGGGCGTCAAGCGCATGAGTGACGATGTCGGCTCCGGCAAATTCGCCCTCGGTCTTGGCAAGAATGCGTGCGACGTCGAGCGCGACATTACCCATGCCGATCACCACCGCGTGGCGGCCCGACAAGTTGGGGTCCAGATCGGCGAACTGCGGGTGGCCGTTGTACCAGCCGACAAATGCCGCGCTGCCGAAGACGTTGCCCAGCTCCGCGCCGGGAATACCGAGCGGGCGATCGTTGGGCGCGCCCGTCGCCAGAACCACCGCATCATAGGATTGCTGCAATTCGGCAATCGTAACGTCGCGGCCCACGCAGACATTGCCGACAAAGCGGACATTGTCGCTGAGCGCGGTCTTTTCATAACGGCGAGAGACGCCCTTGATCGATTGGTGATCGGGCGCGACCCCGGTGCGGATCAGGCCATAGGGCACAGGCAGCATGTCGAAGATGTCGATGCGGACATCGTCCTCCCACCGCTTCTGCGCGGCCTCGGCGGTGTAGTAACCGGCGGGGCCGGAACCGATGATCGCGATATGCCTCATGCCAATCGTTGCTCCTCCTCCCCTGCGCCTTTCGCCCGGATGGGCTATGCCGCCTCGGACAGGCGCTCCTCGTCCGGTTCATCCAGAAAGCGCCCGATCGCCGCGACGCATTCGTCGCTGTGGCTGAGAAGGAACAGGTGCCCCCCGCCGCGCAGCACCAGCATTTCGCTGTTCGGGATCAGCTTGTCCAGGAACCAGCCATTGGCAAGTGGTACGATGTGGTCCTCATCGCCCATCATGATCAGCGTCTTCTTGCGCATGAAGGGCAGCGCCGGGGCACTGGTCCAGCCGAGCATGGCGAGCAGCTGGTAAAAATAGCCGCGAGGTGTTGGCGGCTTCAGCCGATGGATATGCTCCATCTTATTGAGCGCCTTGCCCAGCGCACCTCCATAGAGGGTCTGGAAATGCTCTTCCATGAAGGCGGCGTCGATATAGCGGCGGGGATCGATCATCTTGGACAGCGAGGCGGGGCTGCCGGGGATCATCAACATTCCCGCGCTGGTCGCCGCCAGGATCAGCCTGCGCGTGCGGCGCGGGTGCTGGAGCGCGAAATGCTGCGCCATGGCGCCGCCCCAGCTGACCCCCATGACGTCAACCTTTCCTACGCCCAATTTGTCGAGCAGCTGGGTGGTCGTCCACGCCATCGTGATGGTGTTGTAGGGCACCACCGGTTCGGGCGAGCCGCCGACACCCGGCATGTCGAACATGATGAAACCGCGATCGGTCAGCGCCTCGGCCAGCGGGGCGACCGCTTCGATATTTGCCCCGATCCCGTTGAAGAACAGGATTGGCAGGTGGTCGCTCGGCTGATCGAGCCGCCAGGTGGCGACGCGCAAGGTCCGCCCGCCCACGGTTTCCATGGTGATTGCGGCGTCACGCATGGCCCCCTCGAGCACATCGTCGAGCTCATCATCGAGACGATCGGTCAATCAGGTTTTCCTCTCAAGCGACCCGCTGATCGGGCTTATGGTTATCTTGCCTCAACTACATAGAGCCCGGGGGCCGGGTCCAGTGGTTTGTAACGATCATTCCCCAGTTCATTGGGGGCAGGAACCTTCGGGCCGGAGCGCTTCTTCATCCATTCCATCCAGAACGGCCACCAGCTGCCCTTGACTTCCTCGGTTCCCTCCAGCCACTGATCGGCTGTTTCGGGCAGTTTGCCCGGCTTCGCCTGGACGAAATATTTCGCCTTGGGGTTGCCCGGCGGGTTGAGGATCGCCTGCATGTGGCCCGACTGGCTGAGGACATAGGTAATGTCCTTCGATCCGAACAGCCTGGTCGAACGATAGGTCGCCTTCCACGGGGTAATATGGTCGGTCACCCCGCCCAGGATAAACAGGTCGGACTTGACCTTCGAGAGGTCGATCTTGTGCCCGGCCATTTCGACCTCGCCCTTTTTCGTGAAGGCCAGCGTTTCGAACAGGGTGAGAAAATCGCCCATCAGGCTGCCCGAAAGATTGGTCGCATCGGCGTTCCAGTAGAGCACGTCGAACGCTGGCGGATCGGCGCCGAGCAGGTAGTTGTTGATCACATAGTTCCAGATGAGGTCGTTTGGCCGCAGCCAGGCAAAGCCGCGCGCCAGATCGTCGGCCTTGATAATACCGGCCTTGGCCGCGCGCTGGCGGGCGAGCTTCATCCCGTTTTCCGAAACCAGCGATCCCGCCTCGATATCGTTCTGCATGGGATGGAGCACGCAGACCATCAGCGTCAGGCTGCCGAGCAGGTCGTCCTTGTCGGCCGCGAGTTTCGAGGCAAGAACGCTTGCCGTCTGCCCGCCAGAACAGCCTGCCGAGACATTGACCTTGTCCGATCCGGTGATTTCGCTCACCGCTACCATCGCCTCGCGGCACGAACGGACATAATCGTCCATCGCCCAGATGCCCTGCTCCTTCGACGGATTGCGCCATGAAATCACGAACGTCTGCATGCCGTTGTCGAGCTGGTACTTGATCACCGATTTCTCTGGCGAGAGATCGTTGATATACATCTTGTTGATCTGCGGCGGGATGGTCAGCTGCGGTATGGCGTGGACCTCATCGGTGGTGGGCGCATACTGGATCAGCTCCATCATCTCGGTGCGCAGCACCACCGATCCCTTCGAGGTGGCGATGTTCTCACCCAGCTTGAACGGACGCTTGTCCACCTGGCTGACCATGCCCTTGTTGTGGACCATGTCGTTATAGGCGTTCTGCAATCCTTTGATCAGCGATAGCCCGCCGCTGTCGATCACGCGCTTCTGCGCGGTGGGGTTGCCTGCCAGCGTGTTGGTGGGCGCGAGACTGTCGATGATGATGGTGGTGATGAAATTGGCGCGGTCACGCTCCAGATCGTCGAGATTGAGGTCTTCGAGCCAGCCCTTCATGCCTTTCTGGACCGCGAGGTAATATTGCGCCCCGGCACGGAAGAACGGGTTGTATTGCCAGGCCGGGTCCATGAACCGCTTGTCCTTGGGATCGGGCGCCAGTTCGGACTTGCCGGTCATGATCCTGACCATGTCCTCGCCCATCGCACGCGCATGCCTGGCGATGCGCTGCGGGTCGGACGCGCTTTCACGCAGCAGCACCGCGACCGCGCCCATCAGATCCTCGCGCGCTATGCCCACGAGCGGCCCCAGCGCCGCCGTCGATTGCGCCGCCTCGTTTTCCAGTTGCGGACCCCGTGTCATGCAATTCCCCTCCATCTTGCGGACTTGGCGGCAGAATGGCGCGCACCCGGTAACTTGGCAAGATGACGTCTTGGGAAGGATCGCAGCAGCAAACTTTAGCTTCCCGTGCGGAAAGGGGCCTTGCGATGGTTATCAGTTTGGCAAGAAATTGAAATTAGACGGCCATGATTGGGTCAGTAAACAACAGGTCGACAGATGCCCAAAAGGATGACTGGAATTCTGGAAGAGAGGCGTCGCAAGAAGGCGCAGAAGTCCGCTGACGGGCCTCTGAATCCTATTGCCGAAACCGATTTCGTCCGCAGGGTTGAACTGCTCGACAGTTTCGAAAGGGCCGGACTCGGCTGGTTCTGGGCGTCCGATGCATTGGGGCGCCTGATCTATCTTTCCGAAACTGCCATTGCCAGGCTTGGCATCGAGCGCGACAAAGTGTTGGGCAAGCCCGTAGGGGACCTGTTTCGGACCAGAGCCGACGAAGGGACCGGAGAACCGGAAAGACCGCTGCGGTTTTTGCTCGGTGCGCGCAATTCGATCAGCCAGCTTTGCGTCAAGGTCAGCAGCGGCAAGTCCGAATATTGGTGGGAGATTGCCGGGAAACCGCAGTTCGACAAGTTTGGCGTTTTCACCGGCTACCGCGGCAGTGCCAAGGATGTCACGGCCACGCTGGAGGATCAGCGTGACGCGGAAAGACTTTCACAGTTCGACGCGCTGACCGGGCTTGCGAACCGCCACCGCATGGCGCGCACGCTCACAAAAACGCTGACGCACTATCGCAACTCCAAGCGCTCCTGTGCGTTGCTGATGCTCGATCTCGACCGCTTCAAGCAGGTCAATGACACGCTGGGCCACCCCGCAGGTGACGATCTGCTCAAGCAAGTTGCTGCACGCCTGCAACGTATCATTGGCGACCAGGGTGAAATTGCGCGGCTGGGCGGTGACGAATTTCAGATCATGCTGCCCGATTTCGACGATCGTGGGGTGCTCGGCGACCTGGGCCAGCGCATGATACAGATAGTTTCGCAGCCCTACTCGCTCAACGGATCGCGCGCGACGATCGGGTCGTCACTTGGAATAGCCATAGCGCCATACGACGGGATCGAGGCCGAAGATCTGGTCAATGCCGCGGACCTTGCACTTTATGCCGCGAAGGGAAGTGGACGTGGGAAGTATCGCTTCTTCTCCAGTGACCTCAAGGACAAGTCGCGGCGCCGCGCGCAAGTCGAATCGGATCTGGGCGATGCCCTGGCGAACGAAGAGCTGGAAATGCATTTCCAGCCGATCGTCGATGCGGAGACGCACAAGGTCAAATGCCTCGAGGCGCTGATCCGCTGGCGACATCCCGAAAAGGGATGGATCCCGCCGGGTGAATTCATCCCGATCGCCGAGGAGGTGGGGATGATCAAGAAGATCGGCGCCTGGGCGCTGCGCAAGACCTGTGAGGATGCGGCAACCTGGCCGGTCGAACTGCGGGTGGCGGTCAATGTATCCGCGGTCCAGTTCGAAGATGACAGCTTTCCCAATATCGTGCAGCAGGCAATCGAATATTCCGGCATCAATCCTGCGCGGGTCGAACTGGAAATCACCGAAAGCATCTTTGTCGGCGACTATGGGCGTTCGAAGGCCATCTTCGCCCGGCTGAGGAAACTTGGGGTGAGGCTGGCGCTCGACGACTTCGGCACCGGCTACAGCTCGCTCAGTTATTTGCGCGATGCACCATTCGACAAGATCAAGATCGACCAGAGCTTCGTGCGCGGATGCACTGAACCGGGTAACAACAACAAGGCGATCATCAGCTCGATCGTCAGCCTCGCCGGTGCCCTGCAAATGGAAACCGTGGCCGAAGGGGTCGAAACCAGGGACGAACTGGCGCTGGTCAAGGAATTGGGCGCGGGATCGCTACAGGGGCTGATCTTCTCTCCGGCGGTACCCAACGATGAGCTGCTTGAACGGCTTGACGCAGGCAAGCTCGTCTATGATCCCAGCGGCCCACCCAGATACAGGGCCGAGCGGCGCAAGGAATTCCGCAGGGTCGGTCTGATCCACGGCGATCATCGCTACAACGTCACCTTGCGTAACCTGTCAAAGACCGGCGCCATGATCGAGGGGCTGCTGAACGTGCCGGTGGGTACCGATGTGGTGCTCGATCTGGGGGGAGGCCAGCTTGCGGTCGCGGCGGTCCGTAGGAGCGAAGGTGCGTCGCAGGGCCTCAGGTTCGAGACGCGGCTGATCGACGATGGCGACGGCGGGCTGTGCACGCGGCACCGGGTTTCGCCCTACCAGATCGAAGCGGCGGGCAGGCCGTTGACCGCGCTGGGAGAGGACGCATTCGCGGTCCTTCATGCATCGGGTGGGGCACCCGCAAAAGCCAGGCAATTCATTGAAATAGATATGAACTCAGTTCAATCCCGGGTTGCCTGAAATGGCCGCGAACGTGTGATAAACGTGAGCCGCCATTAGGATAAAAATAACCAACAGGATTTACACAAGCTACAGAACTGGTCCGCTTCGGGACCATGAGCCATGTTGGAGACGCACAGGGTGTCCCTCAAGCGATTGTTGTCGGGTTCGGCAAATGGCGGGCTTTTTTCCGCGCGCGTCGCCGCGCAGGAAGCAGTGCGCTTTACGCTCACCGACGACGAAAAGCTGGCAATGCTTGAGGATCTGGAGCGGTCGGGGCTGGGTTGGTTCTGGGCATCGGACTCCGCGGGCAACCTGACATATCTCAGCAGCGCGATTGCCGAACGCATCGATGCGCCGATGGACGATCTTCTGGGTCACCCGCTGGTCGACGTCTTCAGCGTTGTCGGCGGCGACGGGCGCACCCGTTCGTTGTCGCTCAAGCTGGGCGCACGCAAGGCCTTCAACGGCATGGAAGTGTCCCTCGAACGCAACCCGGGCGCGATCGTAATTCGTCTTTCGGGTCGTCCGGTCTTCTCTGCTGTCGGCAAGTTCGAGGGTTTTCGCGGCACCGGCACCGACATTACCGAACAGCATCAGCGCGAGCAGGAAACCGCTCGCCTCGCCAAGTTCGATTCGCTCACCGGGCTGTCGAACCGGCACCGCATGGCCCATACGATCGACGCGACCTTGACCGCGTTTCGCGCGGCCAAGCGCAATTGCGCGATCATGATGCTCGATCTCGACCGTTTCAAGCAGGTCAACGACACGCTGGGCCATGCCGCTGGTGACGAATTGCTGCGGCAGGTCGCTGCACGCCTCAAGCGAGCCGTCGAGCGCGATTGCGAGATCGGCCGCCTGGGAGGTGACGAATTCCAGATCATGCTGCCCGATATCGACGATCGCGGCGTGTTGGGCGAAATCGCTGGCAGGGTCATCGCCATGCTTACGCAGCCTTATTCGCTGGACGAGGGCCGCTGCGTGATCGGGGCATCGGTTGGCATTGCGATCGCGCCGCATGACGGGGTCAGCGCCGAGGATGTCATGCGTTCCGCAGACATGGCGCTATATGCCGCCAAAAATGGCGGGCGCGGGCAGTTCCGCTTCTACTCAGGCGATCTGGCGAACGAGGCGATCTTCCGCAAACGTCTGGAAGGCGACCTTCACGAAGCCGTGCGCGAGGAACAGTTGTTCCTCAAATACCAACCGGTGCTGTCGAGCGAGGCGCAGCAGGTTGTTGCGCTCGAAGCGCTGGTCTGCTGGAACCACCCGCAGCGCGGCGAAATCGACTGGGAAGAGTTCCAGTCGATCGTCGATGGCAGCGCGCTGATTGTCGATATCGGCGAATGGACCGTCCGCAAGGCCTGCGAAGAGGCCCGGGCCTTGCCGGCGGGTCTGCGCGTGGCCGTGAATGTGCCGACCCAGCAATTTTCCGCCAACGGGTTTGTCGAATCGGTCAAGAATGCGCTCGACGAGGCAGATTTAGATCCCGACCGGCTGGAGCTGGAGGTCAAGGAATCGGTGTTTCTCGGCGATGCAAACATGGTCGACAAGACGCTGGCCTCGTTGTTCAAGCTGGGCGTGCGGCTTACACTCGACGAGTTTGGCACCGGTTATTCCTCGCTCGATTACCTGCGCCGTGCGCCATTCGATTCGATCAAGATCGGCGACAACTTCTTCAGCGAGGCGCTGGAGCCCGACAGCCGCGAACTTGCGCTGGTCAAGGCTATCGTCGCGCTGGCCCGCGCGCTGGGCATGGCGACCATCGCAACCGGGATCGAAAGCTTCGATCTGCTTCAGGAACTGCGCGGCTGCGGAATCAACAACCTGCAAGGCAGCGTGTTCACCGATCCGGTTCCGGCAGCCGAGGTCGAGCGTGAGCTGGCCGATGGATCCTGGACAATCGTCCCCACCGGATCGCGCAGCAGGCGCGCCAAGCGGCGCACGGTGCTGCGCAACATTCAGGTGATCAACGACGATTATTCCTATTCGGTCACGCTGCGCAATCTTTCGCGCACCGGGGCGCTGATCCAGGGCCTGCTCGATGTGCCGGTCGATACCCAGTTCGTGGTCGATCTAGGAGGGGGCCAACTGGCCGTGGCGACCGTGATCCGCGAATCGGGGGGTATCCAGGGCCTCGAGTTCGAGACCCCGCTGGTCGATGACGGGGCAGGTGGGCTCTGCACTCGCCACCGGGTTTCGCCATACGAACTGTCCTCCGCAGGCGCTCCGCTCGCGGCACTGGCGCCGGGCGATTACAAGGCGATGCAGGGCGGATTGCTCAATCCTGGCGCGAGCGTTCCGCGCTTCGGTTATGCGCCCGACTATCACCCCGAAGCTGTCTGAAGGCCTGCCTGAAGACGGTGATTTTGCCGGGCAAGTTGATGCCATGGGCTGACAGCGCGATTGCGCGGCGCTAATGGCGCGGTCACATGACCGATCTTTCCCATATCCGCAATTTTTCGATCATCGCGCACATCGACCATGGCAAGTCGACGCTGGCCGACCGGCTGATCCAGTTCACCGGCGGGCTGACCGCGCGCGAGATGAGCGAGCAAGTGCTCGACAACATGGATATCGAGCGCGAGCGCGGCATCACCATCAAGGCGCAGACCGTGCGCCTCAACTACACCGCAAACGACGGCGAAGCCTACCAGCTCAACCTGATGGACACCCCCGGCCACGTCGATTTCGCCTATGAGGTCAGCCGCAGCCTCGCCGCCTGCGAGGGCGCGCTGCTGGTGGTCGATGCGGCGCAGGGGGTCGAGGCGCAGACGCTCGCCAATGTCTATCAGTCGATCGAGCACGACCACGAGATCGTGCCCGTCATCAACAAGATCGACCTTCCCGCCGCCGAGCCTGAGAAAGTCAGACACGAGATCGAGGATATCATCGGGCTTGACGCCTCGGATGCCGTGCTGACCAGCGCCAAATCGGGCATCGGCATCAAGGAAGTGCTCGAGGCCGTGGTCGCGCGCATTCCCCCGCCCAAGGGTGATCGCAAGGCGCCGCTCAAGGCCAGCCTGATCGACAGCTGGTACGATCCCTATCTTGGCGTGGTGATCCTGGTGCGCGTAATCGACGGGCTGATCACCAAGGGGCTGAACATCCGCTTCATGCAGGGCGGCACGCAGCATCTGATCGACCGCGTGGGCTGCTTCACCCCAAAGCGCATCGAACTGCCCGATCTTGGCCCGGGCGAAATCGGCTTCATCACCGCGCAGATCAAGGAAGTGGAGCAGGCGCGCGTGGGTGACACGATCACCACGGTGAAGGGCGGCGCCACCGAGCCGCTGCCCGGCTACAAGGAAGTACAGCCGGTGGTGTTCTGCGGGCTGTTCCCCACCGACGCCGCCGATTTCGAGAAACTGCGCGAAAGCATCAGCCGCCTGCGCCTCAACGATGCCAGCTTCAGCTTCGAGATGGAAACCAGCGCGGCATTGGGCTTCGGCTTCCGCTGCGGGTTCCTCGGCCTGCTCCACCTCGAGATCATCCAGGAACGGCTCGCCCGCGAATACGATCTCGACCTCATCACCACCGCGCCATCGGTGGTCTATCGCATCCAGCTGCGCGCCAGCAAGACCGAGGGCGCAGCCGAGATCCTGCTGCACAACCCGGCCGATTATCCCGATCCCAGCCGGATCGAGACGATCGAGGAACCGTGGATCAAGGCCACGATCTATACGCCCGACGAATATCTCGGCTCCATCCTCAAGCTGTGCCAGGATCGGCGCGGCGTGCAGACCGACCTCACCTATGTTGGCGCCAGAGAGAGCATACGCGCGCAGGTGACGTACGAGCTGCCGCTGAACGAGGTGGTGTTCGACTTCTACGACCGGCTGAAAAGCATCAGCCGCGGCTATGCCAGCTTCGATTACGAGCAGATCGGCCTGCGCGAGGGCGATCTGGTCAAGATGAACATCCTCGTCAACAACGAGCCGGTCGATGCGCTGAGCATGATCGTGCACCGCGGCGTGGCCGAGGAACGAGGGCGCGGCATGTGCGAGCGGCTGAAGGACCTGATCCCGCGCCACCTGTTCAAGGTGCCGATCCAGGCCGCGATCGGCGGCAAGATCATTGCGCGCGAAACGATCGCCGCATTGCGCAAGGACGTGACCGCCAAATGCTATGGCGGTGACATTACGCGCAAGAAGAAGCTGTTGGAAAAACAGAAGAAGGGGAAGGCGCGGATGCGGGAATATGGTAACGTCAGCATTCCGCAGGAGGCGTTCATCGCCGCGCTGAGGATGGGGGAGGAGTAGATCTCTTTGCTAGGTCGTTGCTAGCAAACCTGATTTCTCGACAAAGGCTTGGCCCGTCGGCAATATCTGGACAGTCCCCCCACTTTCATCAAAATGGATCAGCGCCTTTTTGTGTAGTGGCTTGAGGACTTTGCTTTTGAACTCCGAGGCATTTCTGTATTCAACCCACGTTTGAAGTGTTGCGACAGCCATCTTATTGCCTTCTGCGTAAAGAAGTATCATCGTCTTTTGCGAAGCCGTCCTTGCGGGTTCAAGGACTCGGCGTATATTTCCACTCGACCAAACTATTTGAAAGGTCCTTGCTGTTACTGATTCAACTACGGCATGAGACTCTTCCAAAAGTAGTGTAGAAAAATTCCTAACAAATTCTCCCATTACCCACTTCATCGACCGAAGGCAGAATTCGGCGTCCATATGATTTGGGCTGATCTCTGATGAAACATGACCTATGGCACGGTCATTTCTCAACTCATATATTGCAGCAAGGACCTTCGGAACTTGCATACAAAGGGAGCGTCCTTTTGTAGTGTTGTGCTGCTCTAGATCCCTGCAAGCTTGAGGGAAGTTCCTCGGTTTACTTGGAACCGAGGGATAGCTGCCAGTGGCGTGTCCCTTACAGACACAATAAGCAATTTCGCTGAATTTTCCTGCCTTTAGGCCAACCTTCTCCCAATCGGCTGCTCGATACTCATCCAGCGCATGTTGAAACTCATTTATGAGCGGCTGCCTCAGTGCCGCTGGTATCGCGCCCATAGTGTCATCCAAGCTTGGTAACGACACGATTAGTCACGATCCCAGTAGTATTTCCAGGCTCCGCCAGATTCTTTGGTCCTTTGAATGTCGCCGCGTCTAAACATACTAGAAAGCGCTGCGCCAACTTGGTTATTGTTGTGCGTCCATCCCTTCGCCGCTAGTCCGTCGACAATCTCGGCACTCGATCGATGCGACTTGAAAAATTTCTCGCCTCTAAGAATTAACACTCGGTCGGCGCAAGACTGTCCCTTTGGGGGAGCGCTGCCCTTCTTGCGTCTAACTTTAGGTTTTGGATTCTCCTCCATGTCTCCTTCCATTGACTCTGGTGAAGATTCCTCTTTGGCTTTTTTGCCTGCTGGGTTTCCAGCTGGATGGCTACCAAATTTTGAAGCCTGCAAGATCGGAAAGAATTTGTCGATGACGCCTTCCACGAAATCTTTTTCGCCCTCAATTTCAACTACGCCTGCGGGTGCATCAATGTGAACACGATTTGTCATCCGTCGATCCTCAAAGTAAATGTTCAAAGCCTCGGAACAGTTTAGAATGCTCCAAGTGCTGAGATGTCGGCAACTGGTTGTACAAAGTTTTCCCCATCATACATTGGTTTGTGCGTGATACTGAGTTACGTTGCGGTGCCGCAAGTCGGCGGATACTCACATAGAAGCAGGCGGCGCAGAATAGATGACCTTTGGCGTTTTCATGCACAAAGACGGGTCGATCTACGACGACATTCCCGAGGTGCATTACCAGTTCCCGAAGTCCTACCTTTCCCGCGCCAAGCAGATGGTCGGCGACTGGGTTGTCTATCGCGAGCCGGTAAAGCTGTCGCAATCGAAAGGCTTCTTCGCTGTAGCGAAGGTCGAGAAGATCGTTCCCGATCCCGTTGAACCAGACCGCTACCGCGCCTTGATCGAAGAGGGCAGTTATCTGCCGTTCGAGCCAACTGTTCCCCACATGGTCGATGGTCAGCCGGTCGAGCGCGACTTGGCGAACGCGCAAGCCGCTGTGCGGCCCCTTTCGAATTCCGATTTTGCCCGCATAATCAAACTCGGCCTGCCTGACGACCGGACGCTACCGCGTGTTGGCGAGGCCGAGCCGCTTGATCGAGTGCGCGAAGAACAAATGCCCTTCGAAATCGAACGCCCGCTTGTGCAATCGCTCGTCAGCCGTCCATTTCGCGACCGTGCGTTTCGCCGCGCTGTGCTCCACGCATATGACGGGCGCTGCGCGGTGACCGGGTGGCGACTTATCAACGGGGGAGGGCGGCTCGAAGCCGAAGCCGCGCATATTCGCCCGGTCGAGCATGGCGGGCCGGACAGCGTGCGTAATGGGCTGGCGCTATCGGGAACAGCGCACTGGATGTTCGATCGGGGGCTGATCTGCGTCGCCGACAATCACGACATTCTGATTCACCGCAAGGTGAATGACCGCGCCGGGGTTGAGGCGATCATCAATCCGACAGGGCGGCTAATCGCGCCAGATCGCGAGGCGGATCGCCCGCATCCGACCTTTCTGGCCTGGCACCGTGAGTATCATGGTATCGTGGCCTGATTTCCAAGGATAAATTACCGCAGCACCTCCCCCACCAGGCTCGGCCGCTTGGCGATCATCGCCAGCAATACCTGCGCCGGGCCGGTCGGGTGTCGCCGGCCATGCTCCCAATTCAGCAGCGTGCCCTTGGCGACGCCGATGCTGCGTGCGAATTCGACCTGTGACAGCCCGGTCTTCGCGCGGATCGCGGCGACGTCCACCTTGGGTACTTCCACCTGGTGCACGCGCGCGCCGGTCTTCTTGCCTTCGGCATAGGCGAGGGCTTCTTCAAGGCCCTGCCTGATGCTTTCGAATGCCTTGGATTTCGGGGCGTTCATGATGGGTCTCCGTAATACGAAATCAGCGCCTTGCTGAGTTTAACGAGTTCGGCCAGTTCCGCCTTGCTCAGATTGTCCTTCTCGTTCTTGGCGAACACGGTGACGAGGAAGATCGGCATATGCGCGCCGCCAAATACATAGACGGTGCGATAACCGCCGCTCTTGCCTCCACCTGGCCGGGCAAAGCGTAGTTTGCGCAGGCCTCCGCCAAGTGACACGCCTGCCTGCGGATTGGCGGCGACGAAATCCAGCAGCGCCGTACGCTCATCTTCCGTCATGATCGCCTTGGCGCGCCTCTGAAATTCAGGCATTTCAGCGACGGTCTGCAAGCGTGTCATACCAGGCTCGTATATACGCCATTAGCATATACGTCAATGACTCATATTGCGATTGGTCTGATCACCCCCCCATTTCCTACACCCGCCCGTCCCGTGTTCCATCCGTTCCAGGCGCGCATTTTTTCAGCGACGAACCAGGTGGAGGCGGGCATTGGCGAACAACCCGTCCAACTTCACTTGGCGTTCAGCCGGGGGGCGGTTATAGGCTTGCTCCCATGACGAGGATTCCGCGCGTGACCGCCTTCACCACCAAGCCAATTCTTGCCGCCGCGCTGGCCGCGGCCACGCTTTTCACCGCAGGCTGCGCGGGGCGCGGGGGCGATAACGAGGATGTCGCCTATGTCGCGCGCGATGTCGAAACGCTCTATAACGAGGCCAAGCGCAGGCTCGATCGCGGCAACACGCAGCTTGCCGCCGCACTGTTCGACGAGGTCGAGCGCCAGCATCCCTATTCGCCCTGGGCGCGCCGCGCGCAGCTGATGAGCGCGTTCAGCTATTACATCGCACAAGATTACAACAAGGCGATCGCCAGCGCGCAGCGCTTCCTCTCGATCCACCCCGGCAACCGCGATGCGCCCTATGCCTATTACCTGATCGGGCTTAGCTATTACGAGCAGATCAGCGATGTCCAGCGTGACCAGAAGATCACCGAGCAGGCGCGCTCTGCGCTGCGCGAAATCGATCGCCGCTTCCCCACCACCGAATATGCCGCCGACGCGCGGCTCAAGCTCGATCTGGTCAACGATCACCTGGCGGGCAAGGAAATGGAGATCGGGCGCTTCTATCAGAAATCGGGCCATTGGTTGGCGGCGCGGATGCGGTTCGAGAACGTGGTAAAGGGGTTCGACACCACCAGCCACACGCCCGAGGCGCTCTATCGCCTCACGGAAAGCAGCCTGGCGCTGGGCCTGCCCGAAGAAGCGGTGAAATATGCCGCGGTGCTGGGCGCCAATTATCCGGGCAACGAATGGTACGAAAAGGCCTATGCGCTGATCGGCAAACACGCGCCGGGCGTGACTGCCAGCTAGGGCGCGGATAATCGCCAGGGCAAAAGTCCACATGATGGAACGCCTCGGGCGGTGACGCGCGGCGCGGCATGGGTTAACACGGGCGCACAATCATGCTGACCCGGCTTTCCATCCGCAATATCGTGCTGATCGAGGCGCTCGATCTCGATTTCGGGCGCGGGCTGGGCGTGCTCACGGGTGAGACCGGCGCGGGCAAATCGATCCTGCTCGATTCGCTGGGGCTGGCGCTGGGCGACCGGGCGGAGGCATCGCTGATTCGCGGCGGTGAGGACAAGGCGAGCGTTTCCGCCAGCTTCGAATTCGCGCAGCTTCCCGCTGCGATTGCCGAAACGCTGGCGCAGGCCGGGGTCGAGATCGAACCGGGCGAGCCGCTGCTGATCCGCAGGCAGTTGAAGGCGGACGGCGCCTCGCGCGCGTTCATCAACGATCAGCCGGTCAGTGCCGGTCTGCTGCGCGAGATCGCGCCCGCGCTGGTCGAACTGCATGGCCAGCACGACGACCGCGGCCTCGTCAATCCGCGCGGGCACCGTATTCTGCTCGATCGTTACGCGGCAAGCGACGCCGATGGGCTGGCGCTGGCGTGGCAGGCCTGGCGCGCGGCGG
>LOEX01000126.1 GCA_001516125.1 Sphingomonadales bacterium BRH_c42 | reverse complement strand
CGTAATAGCGCAGGCCCATCGTCGCCTCCTCCTCAGGCAGCGCGACGCCGAGGAGGCTGGCCGCGATGTCGAGCGCGCGCGCGCGCCGCTGGGCAAAGCTGGGCGAGATCCCGAAGTCCCGCTTGACCGTGCGTTCGAGCGTGCGGACCGAGGTGCCGTGCGCAGCTGCAAATTGAGCAAGGTCGAATTCCGGTTCGATCAGGCAGGCCCTCTCGAACGAGCTTGAGAGGCTGTCGGGCGGCTGCGAGCCGAATTTATCGACGAAGGCACGAAACTCGGCCTCGATCGCATCGGCCCATTGCGCCGGATCGCCCGCGAGCGGAATCCGGCTGGTGAGCCGCCCGTGGCCGACCAGAGCATCATAATCGATCACCCGGTCGAGCAGCTCGCCCTGCGTCGGCCCGCCCAGCACCGATGCACCCATGGTGAAGTTCAGCGTTATCATCTTGAACGACCCGCTGACCGATACCGGCATGATCCGGCTCTGCGAACCAAAATAGAGCGTCATGCCCTTCCTGCCGGGGCGGAACAGCTTGTGCCCATCGCGGTCGTCGGCGGTCCAGTCGGCGCCGAACATCAGCCGCAGACAGGGCTGATCGCTCAAGGTTGCGCAGCGCACCGTCTGGCCCTGCGGCATCTCTAGGTTGGTGACGGTAATCCACGATAGCCACGGCCTGAGGTCGCCGGCGGGCGGCCGCGCCAATGCCAGCGGCGCCCCGTCTTTCGTCGATCCTGTAAGCGACCTTATCTCATGTCCGTTTATCATCAAACCACCGATGATTTGCGCCAGATAATCGCTCCCCAGCGACCGTCGCAAACCCGTCCCCTGTAATAACGATTGCCTTGGCATCGTTTATTTCCCACAGCCCCCATTTGAACGACCCGCCCGCAAACTGCAACCAAACAATTGATTGATATAGCTAGGGTCCTGACCCCAAGGTAGAATCGCCGGAACCATGAACGCCTCAGACATTGCCCTTGCCCAGCGCCTCGCCGATGCGGCAGGCGCTGCCATCCGCCCGCTGTTCCGCGCCGACTGGACCGCCGAGCGCAAGGAGGACATGACTTTCGTGACCGAGGCGGACCGCGCGGCGGAGGCTGCGATGCGCGCGATCATCGAAGGCGAACTGCCCGCGGACGGGATCATCGGCGAGGAATACGGCAACCGCAATCCGGGCGCGGGGCGGCAATGGGTGCTCGACCCGATCGACGGCACCACCAGCTTCATCGCCGGGCGGGCGATCTTCGGCACGCTGATCGCGCTGATGCAGGACGGGTGGCCGGTGCTGGGCGTGATCGACCAGCCGATCCTGGGCGAGCGCTGGCTGGGCGTGACGGGTGAGGGCACCACCTTCAACGGGCGCGCGGTGCATGGCGCGCCGTGCCGCGAACTGGCCGATGCGGTGCTCGCGACCACCAGCCCGCACCTGTTCTCGGGCGGGCAGGTCGAACCCTTCATGAAGCTGGCGGGCGCGGTGGCGCACCGCAAGATCATCTATGGCGGCGATTGCTACAACTATGGGCTGGTTGCGAGCGGCCATGTCGATGTGGTGTGCGAGGCGGGGCTGAAGCTGCATGATTTCGCCGCGCTGGTGCCCGTGGTCGAGGGCGCGGGCTGCGTGATGTGCGACTGGCACGGCGAGCCGCTCAATGCCGAAAGCAGCGGCGAGGTGCTGGCGGTCAGCGACCCCGCGCGGCTCGAGGATGTGCTCGAGGCGATGCACGGGTAGGGGGGGTGTCCTATGCCTCCCCTCCCTTGAGGGAGGAGGTTTTCCTACCCCGCCATCGGCAGCCGGTTTTTCTTTATCAGGACCGTGTTCCATGTGTTCCATCGCGCAGGATTTGGCGGGCAGGCGCCCGCCAAACATTCCTTGCATTTCGCGCCGGAAGCGCTATCTCGCGCGCCTTCAACGACACGAATCAAGCCGCCGGCCTGGCGACAAGGGCTGCCAGGGCTGGTTGGAACGTGTCTTCTGAAAAGGAGATGAAAATGCCCAAGCTCAAGACCAAGAGCGGCGTCAAGAAACGCTTCAAGCTCACTGCCACAGGCAAGGTCAAGCATGGTGTCGCGGGCAAGCGCCACCGTTTGATCAGCCACAATGCGAAGTATATCCGCACCAACCGCGGCACCTCCGTCCTGTCCGATGCGGACACCAAGACGGTGAAGAAATGGGCCCCCTACGGGCTCGATTGAGCGCGGGTTACAAGGAGACAAGATATGCCTCGCATTAAACGCGGCGTGACCACGCGCCAGAAGCACAAGCGGCTGCTAGACCAGGCCAAGGGTTATCGCGGCCGCCGCAAGAACACCATCCGCATCGCCCGCCAGGCGGTCGAGAAGGCCGGGCAATACGCCTACCGTGACCGCAAGGTGAAGAAGCGCAGCTTCCGCGCGCTGTGGATCCAGCGGATCAACGCGGCGGTGCGCGCCGAAGGCCTCACCTATTCGCAGTTCATGCACGGGGTGAAGCTGGCGGGGATCGAGCTTGACCGCAAGGCCATGGCCGATCTGGCGATGAACGAAGGCGGCGCCTTTGCCGCCGTCATCGCGCAGGCGAAGCAGGCCCTGCCCGCCTGACAAGCCGGGCTGACAGGCCAGGCTACTGACGATTTCGGGCGCTGCGGAGAAATCCGCGGCGCCCATATCGTTTGTAATTCCGCGACAGATTTGGCATAGCCCTGCCTTAGGGGAAGGCGTAATGTCCGAGGTCGCGACTACCAAAGTCTGCCAGGTGCGCAGCCAATTCATTACTCCGCCGGCGGAGTTCGAGGGCTGTTTCACGACCTTCTACCGGCTGGAGCTGGATATCGAGGATGGCCGGACGGTGTGGGACCATCTTCAGCCTGAATGGGCCAACATCCGCTTCTTTGCCGGTTCCTGCCCGATTACCCAGATACCCGGCGGGCCCGCGGTTTCGGGGACGAATTTCACTGCGACCGGGCCCAGTTCGCTGCCCAACCGGTTCGAACTTGGCACTTCGCGCATGTGGGGCATTGGCTTCCTGCCGCTGGGTTGGGCGCGGTTCTTCGACGTAGAGGCCGCGAGCGTTGCCAATCTGGTGGTCGATGGCTGCAAGCACCCCAGCTTTGCCCAGTTCGCGCCATTGCGCGAGGTGCTGTGCGATGCCGGGCGAAGCAGCGAGGAACAGCTTGAGGCAATCCTTGCGCTGATGCGCACGCTGTCCCGGCCAAACCGCGACGAGGATAAGATCCGGCGCGTCCACCGCGCGCTGATCGATCCCGAAGTCACCAGCGTGGCCGAATTCGCCGACCGATCGGGGAAGACCGTGCGATCGCTCGAACGGGTCTGCACCCGCTATTTCGGCTTTCCGCCCAAGCTGCTGCTGCGCCGTCAGCGCTTCATGCGGTCCCTCACATCTTTCATGCTCCACCGGGGCAGCAAGTGGACCGAAGCGATGGACGAACATTACCACGATCAGGCGCAGTTCACGCGCGAATTCCAGCAGTTCATGGTGATGAAGCCGACCGAATATGCCGCGCTCGATCACCCGATCCTGTCGTCTTTCATGGAACAGCGCGCGAGGATCTGGGGATCGGCCGCGCAGACGCTCGACGCGCCCGATTAGGAAACGATTGGGAACCGATTGGGAACGGTGGCCAGATCATCTTTGCCTTGGCGGCAAATTGGCGCTAGCGGGGCGCCCTATTCAAGATGAAACTGGCGCGATGAACGAACTCGATCAACACAGGCAGACGGCGCTGGCCGCAATCGCAGGCGCCGCTACGCTCGACGCGCTCGAGGCAGAGCGGGTCGCGGCGCTGGGCAAGAAGGGCTGGGTCAGCCTGGCGCTGAAGACGCTTGGCCAGATGAGCCCCGATGAGCGCCAGCAGGCTGCGCCCGCGATCCAGGCGATCCGCACCGAGGTTTCCGATGCGCTGGCAGCCAGGAAGGACGTGCTCGAAGCCGCAGCGCTCGATGCGCGGCTGGCGAGCGAAAATCTCGACCTCACCCTGCCCGCGCCCGCCGCGCCGCGCGGCAGCGTCCATCCGGTCAGCCAGGTGATGGACGAGCTGGCGGAAATTTTCGCCGACCTCGGCTTTGCCGTCGCCACCGGGCCGGAAATCGAGGACGACTGGCACAACTTCACCGCGCTCAACATGGCCGAAACGCACCCTGCACGCGCGATGCACGACACGTTCTACTTTCCGGACAAGGACGAATCCGGGCGCTCCATGCTGCTGCGCACCCACACTTCGCCAGTGCAGATCCGCAGCATGGTGGAGCAGGGCGCGCCCTTGCGCATCATCGCGCCGGGCCGCGTCTATCGCAGCGACAGCGACGCCACGCACACTCCGATGTTCCACCAGATCGAAGGTCTGGTGGTCGACCGGGGCATCCATCTGGGGCACCTCAAATGGACGCTCGAGACTTTCCTCAAGGCCTTCTTCGAGCGCGAGGATATCGTGCTGCGGCTGCGCCCCAGCTACTTCCCCTTCACCGAACCCTCGGTAGAAGTCGATGTCGGCTTCGAGCTTGTCGGCGGCAGGCGCGTGCTCGGCGGCAGCGGCGATGCGCCGGGTCACGACTGGATGGAGCTGCTGGGCAGCGGCATGGTCAACCGCCGCGTGATCGAAATGGCGGGGCTCGACCCCGATGTGTGGCAAGGGTTTGCCTGGGGCCTGGGGGTCGACCGGCTGGCCATGCTCAAATACGGGATGGACGATCTGCGCGCCTTTTTTGACGGCGATGCGCGCTGGCTGGCGCATTACGGCTTCGGCGCGTTCGACCAGCCGACGCTTTCTGCAGGCGTGGGGGCTGGGATATGAAGTTCACCCTCTCCTGGCTAAAGGATCACATCGAAACTTCAGCCTCGGTCGATGAGATCGCGCGCACGCTCAATGCCATCGGGCTGGAAGTCGAAGGCGTGGAAGACCATGCGCAGAGGCTTTCCGGTTTCCGCATTGCCAGAGTGTTGACCGCCGGTCCGCATCCCAATGCCGACAAGTTGCAGGTGCTCACAGTCGATTCAGGGGACGGCCAGCCGCTTCAGGTCGTCTGCGGCGCGCCGAATGCACGGGTCGGACTGATCGGCGTGCTCGGGCTGCCGGGGGCGATTGTCCCGGCTAACGGCATGGTGCTCAAAAAGAGCGCGATCCGCGGGGTCGAATCGAACGGCATGATGTGCTCTACTCGCGAACTGGAGCTGGGCGAGGATCACGACGGAATAATCGAGTTGCCCGCCGATGCACCCGTTGGCACCGCTTTTTCGGATTATGCCGGTTCGGATCCGGTGTTCGACGTGGCCATCACCCCCAACCGTCCGGATTGCATGGGCGTCAACGGCATTGCCCGCGATCTGATCGCCGCCAAGCTGGGGGTGCCGCCGATGCCGGTTCCGGGCAAGGTGGTCGAAGGCAATTACCCCTTCCCAGCCAGGCTCCGCGTCGAGCCCGGCAGCGGCTGCCACATCTTCTGGGGCCGGGTGATCCGCGGCGTCAAGAACGGCCCCAGCCCCGATTGGCTGCAAGCCCGGCTGAAAGCCGTGGGCCTGCGCCCGATTTCGGCGCTGGTCGACATCACCAACTTCTTCTCACTCGACCAGGCCCGCCCGCTACATGTCTATGACATGGCGAAGCTGAGCGGTACGGTCGTCGCCCGGCGCGGGCGCGCGGGCGAGAGTTTCCTGGCGCTCAACGGCAAGGACTACGAAGTTACGCCCGAGGATTGCGTGATTGCCGACGATGCGCACGTGCTCGGGCTGGGCGGGGTGATGGGCGGCGAGTTCAGCAGCGTCACCGGCGAAACCAGCGACGTGCTGCTCGAATGCGCCTGGTTTGATCCCGAATGGATCGGCCGCACCGGGCGGCGGCACGGCATTACCTCGGACGCCCGCGCACGTTTCGAGCGCGGCATCGATCCGATGATGCTATCGACCGTGATCGAGACAGCGGCGCGGATGATCCTCGATTTGTGTGGGGGCGAGGCCTCGGAGCCGCGCATTGCGGGCAAGTTTCCAGTGGGTGGCTATCCCGAAACTCCGAAGACCATACCCTACCGGACCGAAATGGCGCTGACGCTCGGCGGCGTGGAGATTGCCCGGCAGGAACAGCGCAATATCCTGGGGCGGCTCGGTTTCATTTCGGAAGACCCGATTGAGGCGGAAAGTTGGAGCGTGATCGTTCCGACCTGGCGGCCCGATGTCGATGGCTGGCCCGATCTGGTCGAGGAAGTGGTCCGCATCCACGGGCTCGATCATGTCGAGAGCGTCGCCCTGCCGCGCGCAGAAGGCGTGGCCCGCCCCACTGCCACGCCGCAGCAACAGATCGAGCGCCGGTTGCGCCGCACCGCCGCCGCGCGCGGAATGCACGAAGCGGTGACATGGT
>LOEX01000125.1 GCA_001516125.1 Sphingomonadales bacterium BRH_c42 | reverse complement strand
GCCGAGCGCGCGGTCGGGCGGCCCGCATTCGGCAATCGCGCGCGCCATGGCATCGGCCCACTGATCGGCGGCCTCCCGGCCAACGCCAATGCTGCGGTGCAGGCTCATCATGCACTTACCCGGGTTCTGCTCGAACCAGTCCCCAGGCCCGCCCGCCCAGGCGCAAAGCCAGCCCGCCAGCGACTGGCGCATCGGCGTAAGGTCTGCCGAGTGCATTGCGCGAAGCTCCGCAAAGGCGGGATCGCTCTCGATCAGATCATAGAAACGGTTGACGATACGTTCGATCATCGCCCTGCCGCCCAACGCCTCATAAGGCGTGCGCGGTTGCACGGTTTCGGTGTTCATCGGGACGTCTAGCTCTTGTCGCCCTTGCCGCCAGACGCTTCGGGCTGAGTGGAGGAAGATTTCGGGGCTTTTGGCTTGCCGCCCGCCTTTGCCTTGCGCGCCGGCCCCGAACTCTTATGGCCCTTTGGCGGGGCGGGGGTGAGTTCGAACGCAGGCTTGCCATCCCTGATGCTGACATGCACCTCGCCGCCATCGGCCAGCTTGCCGAACAGCAGTTCCTCGGCCAGCGGCTGCTTGATCCGCTCCTGCAGCAGGCGGCTCATCGGGCGCGCGCCGTAGAGCTTGTCATAGCCTTTGTCGCCCAGCCAGGCGCGGGCATCCTTGTCGAACTGGATATGGACGTTCTGTTCGGCAAGTTGCAGTTCGAGCTGGAGGATGAACTTGTCGACCACACGGCCGACGGTTTCCCTGCCGAGGTAGGAGAACGGTACGATCGCGTCGAGCCGGTTGCGGAATTCCGGGGTGAACATCTTCCTCACCGCCTCCTCGCCCGCATCCTCCTTGCTGACATCCCCAAAACCGATGCCCTGGCGCGCCATGTCCGATGCACCGGCATTGGTGGTCATGATCAGCACGACGTTGCGGAAATCGACCGTCTTGCCGTGGTGGTCGGTCAGGCGGCCATTGTCCATCACCTGCAGCAGGATGTTGAACAGGTCGGGGTGCGCCTTTTCGATCTCGTCGAGCAGCAGCACGCAATGCGGGTTCTGGTCGACCGCATCGGTGAGCAGACCGCCCTGGTCATAGCCGACATAGCCCGGGGGCGCGCCGATCAGCCGCGAAACGCTGTGCCGCTCCATATATTCCGACATATCGAAGCGCTTGAGCTCGATCCCCATGATCGAGGCGAGCTGGCGAGCAACCTCGGTCTTGCCGACGCCGGTCGGCCCGCTGAACAGGAAGCTGCCGATCGGCTTGTCTGGATCGCGCAGGCCCGCGCGCGACAGCTTCATCGCGGTGGCGAGCCGGTGGATCGCCTCGTCCTGCCCGAACACGACGTGCTTGAGGTCCCGCTCGAGGTTTTCGAGCGCCTTGCGATCGTCATGGCTCACCGACCTGGGCGGAATGCGGGCGATGGTGGCGACCACTGCCTCGATCTCGCGCGGGGTGATCTTCTTCTTGCGGCGGCTGGGCGGAACCAGCATCTGCATCGCGCCGACCTCGTCGATCACGTCGATCGCCTTGTCGGGCAGCTTGCGGTCGTTGATGTAGCGCGCCGAAAGCTCGACCGCGGTCCGCAGCGCCTCGGGCGTATAGGTGACCTTGTGATGCGCCTCGAACGCGCTCTTGAGCCCGCGCAGGATCTTGACGGTATCCTCGACCGTCGGTTCGTTGACGTCGATCTTCTGGAACCGGCGCAGCAGTGCGCGGTCCTTCTCGAAATGGTTGCGGAATTCCTTGTAGGTGGTCGAACCGATGCAGCGGATGGTTCCGCCAGAGAGCGCGGGCTTGAGCAGGTTGGACGCATCCATGGCCCCGCCACTGGTCGCCCCGGCCCCTATAACTGTATGAATTTCATCGATAAAAAGTATCGCCTCGGGCATCTGCTCGAGTTCCGACACGACCTGCTTCAGTCGTTCCTCGAAATCGCCACGGTACCGTGTGCCCGCCAGCAGCGCGCCCATGTCGAGCGAATAGATCACGGCGTCCTGCAACACTTCGGGGACGTCGCCCTCCACGATCTTTCGCGCCAGCCCTTCGGCAATCGCGGTCTTGCCCACACCCGGCTCGCCGACATAGAGCGGGTTGTTCTTGCTGCGGCGGCACAGGATCTGGATCGTGCGGTCAACCTCTGGCCCGCGTCCGATCAGCGGATCGACCTTGCCCGCCTTGGCCTTGACATTGAGATTGACGGTGTACTGGCCGAGCGCGGTTTCTTTCTGCTTGCCATCCTTGGCCGCCTCGCCTTCGGCGGGGCCAGCTTCGGCCGCGCCCTGCGGCGTCCGTGCCTCGATCTGGCGACCGCCCTTGCCAACCCCGTGGCTGATATAGCTGACCGCGTCGAGCCGGCTCATATCCTGCTGCTGGAGGAAATAGACCGCGTAGGAATCGCGTTCCGAAAACAGCGCCACGAGCACGTTCGCACCCGTAACCGTGTCCTTGCCCGATGACTGGACGTGCAGGATGGCGCGCTGGATCACCCGCTGGAATCCCGCTGTCGGCTGCGGGTCGGCCCCGTCCTCGGTCTTCAGCGATTGGTATTCCTGGTCGAGATACTGCTTCACCACCTCGCCCAGTTCGGCCAGATCGACCCCGCAGGCGGCCATCACCTGCGCCGCATCCTCGTCATCGATCAGCGCCAGCAGCAGATGCTCGAGCGTGGCATATTCATGCCTGCGTTCCGACGCATTGCCGAGCGCGTTGTGCAGGGTGCGTTCAAGGTTCTGGGCAAAGCTTGGCATGGGTCAGGTCTCTATCGCGATTCTGCCTGGGAACAATATGGCAGGGCAAGGTTAACTCCACCTATATGGATGGCCTCCGCGAAAATGCGAATCCCTATAGGTGGTGCGGCGCTCAAGTGCCCGGTTTCCTGAACAGGGCATCCGCCGCGCTGAGGTGCGCCGAGGCGCGTGCACGGTGCGCCTCGACCCGAGCGATCTCTGCCTCGAGCAGCGCGATCCTTCCCGCAAGCTCGGCCAGCGAATAGGGCGCAAGGTCCTCGCCCGCCAGCAGCGCGGCAGCGTCCCCCTTCGGGCGCGGGCGATCGTCATTCTCCATCACCCCATGATCGCAAGCGAGACGGCTTGCTGTCAATGCAAGCTGTAGCTACTTGCCCGGTTGATGAAATTTGCGTGCAGAAGCGGGCAGATGGACCAAAAGGGCAAAATTAGGGGGGCGCAGAACATGGTCGAGGCAATCCCGCCGATGATGCGGGCAATCGGATTTGTCGAACCCGGCGGGCCGCAAGTGCTCGTGCCTGAGCAAGTTCCGGTGCCGCAAGCCGGGGCGGAGGACGTGCTGATCCGCGTCTCCCACGCCGGGGTCAACCGGCCCGATTGCATCCAGCGCCAAGGGCTCTACCCCGCCCCGCCCGGCGCTTCGCCGATCCTGGGGCTCGAAGTGGCGGGGACGATCGTTGCCGGGGGCGGCAACGTCCCCCCCGCCATGATCGGCCAGCACGTCGCCGCGCTCACCCCCGGCGGCGGGTATGCCGAATACTGCCTGGCACCCTGGCGCCACTGTCTGCCGGTTCCAGAATCCATGCCGCTGGCGGAGGCTGCCGCCTTGCCCGAAACGCTGTTCACCGTGTGGCACAACCTGTTCGAGCGCGGATTTGCCCGCGATGGCGAGCGCGTGCTGGTGCATGGCGGCACCAGCGGCATCGGCACCATGGCGATAATGCTGGGCAAGGCCTTTGGCCTCGAAATGATCGTGACCTGCGGCGACGCGCACAAATGCGCCGCGGCGCTGCAACTGGGCGCGGACCTGGCGATCAATTACCGCGATGAGGATTTTGTCGAGGCAGTGCACAGTCACACCGACGGCAAGGGGGTAAACATCGTGCTCGACATGATTTCGGGCGATTATGTGCCGCGCAACCTCAAATGTTTGGCCGAAGACGGGCGGCATGTTACCATCGCGGTGCTGGGCGGGGTCAAGGCCGAGCTCAACATGGCGCTGGTGATGAGCCGCCGCCTGACGCTCACCGGTTCGACGCTGCGGCCGCGCTCGGATGATTTCAAGGCCGCGCTGGCTGACGAGATTGCGGAAAACGTCTGGCCGCTGTTCGCGTCGGGCGAGCTACGCTCGGTGATCGATCGCAGTTTCCCGCTGGCCGAGGCGGCGTCGGCGCACGCCCGGATGGAGGCGGGCGAACACGTCGGCAAGATCGTGCTGGAGGTGGCAGGTGACTGAGATACCCATTCTTCACGAGGATCCGCGCAGCGGCAATTGCTACAAGATAAAGCTGGTCGCCGCGCTGCTCGATATCAGGCTCGAGACGCGGCAGTACGACATCATGCGCGGCGAAACGCGCGCCCGCGAATTTCTCGCACAGGTCAATTCGAACGGACGCATCCCGGTGCTGCAACTGGGCAATCGCTTCCTGCCCGAAAGCAACGCCGCCTGCTGGTATCTTGCCAGCGGCAGCGCGCTTGTCCCTGACGAACGCTTTGCCCAGGCTGACACGCTGCGCTGGATGTTCTTCGAGCAATACAACCATGAACCCAATATCGCGACGCTGCGGTTCTGGCTGCGCTTCGTGGGCGAGGCGCATCTGACCGAGCAGCAGCGCGCGCAGATTCCGGCCAAGCGCATTGCCGGGGAGGACGCCCTGGCGTTGATGGAGGCGCACCTGAAGTCGCGCGGCTTCATGCTTGGCAGCACCGTCACGCTCGCCGATATTTCGCTGTTCGCCTATACCCATGTCGCCGAAGAGGGCGGTTTCGGGCTGGAAAACTATCCGGCGGTCTGCGCGTGGATCAAGCGGATCATGGCGCTGCCCGGTTTCATTGCAATGGAGTGACGGCCCTGCGCATCTTGACGCGCAAGTTTCATCGTCCGGTGCATCCCCTGTAACAATCGGCTGCCATGGCTGCGAGGCGAAGTATTGCATCGCAGGAGCCGCCCCTTGGCCGACCGATTTCGTTCCGCCTTTCCGTTCGACCGGGCAGAACCCGGTAATGTCGCGGACTTTCGAGATTGCACCAACATGCCCGCGCGGCAGCCCGGTGCAAGGCGCAAGTACCGCACGATATGGATCAGCGACATCCACCTTGGCACCAGGGGGTGCAATGCGCGGATGCTGATCGATTTCCTCGATCATACCGACAGCGAAACGATGTACCTCGTCGGCGATATCATCGACGGTTGGCGGCTCAGGAAGAAGTTTTACTGGCCCAGCGAACACAACGACGTGGTGCGCCGCATCCTGAAGCGCGCGCGGCGCGGGACGCGGATCATCTTTATCCCCGGCAACCACGACGAGATGTTCCGCCAGTTCACCGGGCTCAATTTCGGCGGGGTCGAGATCCGCCGCGTCGCCTTCCACGACACGGCCGACGGGCGGCGGCTGATGGTGCTGCACGGCGACGAGTTCGACGCGGTCATGCTGGCGCACCGGTGGCTCGCCTTTGTCGGCGACGCGCTCTACCACCTGATGATGGGGCTCAACCAGTGGGTCAACCGGGCGCGGCGCGGCCTTGGCCTGCCCTACTGGTCGCTGTCCAGAATGGCCAAGCACAAGGTCAAGAACGCGGTCGAATTCATCGGCCGTTACGAAGAAGTCGTGGCCCGCGCCGCTGCGGAACGCGGGATCGACGGTGTGGTCTGCGGGCATATCCACACCGCCGAATTCCGCCGGTTCGGCGATATCGAATACTGGAACGACGGCGATTGGGTCGAAGGCTGCAACGCGCTGGTCGAACATTTCGACGGACGGATGGAGATCCTCCATTGGCCCGAGGAAATCGCGCAGCGCGAACGCGCGCAGGCGGCCAGTGACCGGCAGGTGGTCGCGCAATCCAGAAAGGAGGCTGCATGACCGGCCTTCGCTCGGCGGCGGTTGCCCCGCTCGCCATCGCCCCTCTAACCCCCGCCCCTCTCACCCCCGCCCCTCTCAC
>LOEX01000124.1 GCA_001516125.1 Sphingomonadales bacterium BRH_c42 | reverse complement strand
CGGTACGGCGCGAGATGGCTGGTGCGCCTCGACCGTTCTCAAAGCGGCCGCGCCGACACCCGCCAATTCCGGTGCACCGGTGCCGCGGGCCTGGGGTGCGGCAAGGCCGAAGACCTGCCATCCTGCCACCATGGTCGAGGCGACCTTGATCGCCATCACCATCAGCGCCACATGCACAGCGCCCAGCAGGAAGAAAGCCATCGCCGCCTGCGGATTGACCTGCCCGGGAAACTCCGCGAGCGAGGCGATGATCGGCACTGCAAGTTCGATCATCAGGCTGCCGCCCAAGACTGCGAACAGCGGCGTCAGCGCCAGCATCACCAGCCCCTTGAGCCATCCGGCGAACAGGCCGCGCGTGCCGTCGAACAGCGCGAGCACCACGAATATCGGCCCCAGCGCCACCAGCAGCGCCAGCGCGATACGCGCGGTCACCAATATGCCCACCGTGCCCAGCAGGAGCAGGATCGCGCCCAGCCACATCAGACCGGGAGGTGAGAAAGCCTCGAAATTCTCCTGTCCGGCGCTGGCCTGCTGTACCGCCTGGAACACCACGTCGAGCTTGCCCGCGAACGCCAGCGTTGCCGACCCGTCGCTGCGCGTGAGCAGGGTGGCGAGATAGTCGGGCGTGGCTATGAACAGGTTCCACACCACGCTGCGGAAGGCAATCCAGCTGGTGGCAAAGGCCAGGATCACCCCGATCGTGACCATGCGCGGGACCAGCGCGCGCAGACTGAGGTTCGATCGGCCCAGCATCAGGCTCACGCCGAAGAAGCCGACATAGAGAGTCAGCAATATGGTCAGCGCCAGTTCGAGCCCGCCGCCGGGTGCGAACAGGCTGCCGAAGGCGGCGGCGGTCATCTGCGTCGAAGCGCAATCGACAGCCATCAGCGCCGCCCCAACTCCCGTGCCGATTTGCTCAAGCGCAGAATTGCAGACCGCGCTCATTCCGCTGCCTGCCGGGCGGGAATTTCGCTCCCGTCATCGTCGTTGGAAATGCCCGGCCAGCCATGCCCGGTGAGCGCCGGATACCAGTCAGCCGGATTGTCCCCCAGCGCCGCGCGCAGCAGATCGAGCCGCCGAACCGAGCTTTCGCGCCCGGAAAGCACGGTCACGACCTCGGGTGCGCCCGACAGGTCAAGCCGCACCACCACGCTGGCATCGCTCTGGCGAACCAGGAAACAGCGGCTGTGCGCGGGCAGGCTGCGGATCAGCGCCAGCTCGTGGCTGGTGAGGCCGAACCCGTCGCAATAATCTTCCGGTCGCGCGCGCGAATTGGGCATGAAGATCATCGTCGCGGTCTGTTCCACCAGCGCGGCGGAAATGCGGCTTTCAAGCGCATCGCGCGCGCTCTGCGTGGCAAAGCCGACCAGCGCATTGCGCTTGCGCAAGGTCTTGAGCCAGTCGCGGATCCGCGCCGCGAACACCTCGTCGTCGAGCGCTTTCCACCCCTCGTCGATCAGGATCATGGCCGGATTGCCGTCGAGCCGTTCGTCTATCCGGTGGAACAGGTACATCATTACCGGCGTGCGCAGGCGCGGGTTGTCGAGCAGCGCGGTCATATCAAAGCCGAGCACGCGGTTCGACAGATCGAGCCGGTCCTGAGGATTGTCGAACAGCCAGCCGTGCTCGCCCTCTCCGATCCACGCACTGAGGCGATCGGCAAGATCGCCCGGTTGCGGGCGCCGCGTCCCCGCCAGCAGCTCCTTGAAATGCCTGAGCCGGCGTAGCGAACCGTCATTGGCGTATGCCGCATCGACCGCGCCCGCGATCAGCGCCAGCTCCTCGGGTCCGTCCGCCTTGAGCATCACCGCCAGCCAGTCACGCAGGAAGGCGCGATTTGCCGGACTGTCGGGCATGGCCAGCGGATTGAAACCGGTGGGCTGTCCCGCCACGATCCGGTCATAACGCCCGCCGATCCCGCGCACGAACAGCTCCGCCCCGCGATCCTTGTCGAACAGGATGGTGCGGGGGCTGAATTTCTGCGCCTGCGCGGCGAGGAAGTTCATCACCACGGTCTTGCCCGAACCAGACGGGCCGATGATCGAGAAATTCCCCAGGTCCCCGTGATGGAAGTTGAAGAAGAACGGTGTCGCGCTGGTGGTTTCGAGCAGCGTCACCGCATCGCCCCAGTGGTTGCCCGATGCCTGACCCAGCGCAAAACCGTGGAGCGAACCGAAGCTGGCCATGTTGGCCGAGGAGATCAGCGCGCGGCGCACCACATATTGCTCGTTGCCGGGGAACTGCGCCCAGAATGCCGGCTCCAGATTGGTGTCCTCACGGACCGCAATCGCGCCGATATCCGCCAGCGCGGCAGAGCATGCCGCGGTTGCCTCGTCGAGCCGCGCCAGATCGCGTTCGCGCACCAGCACGGTCAGGTGGTGATCGCCGAAACCTACCGCGCCGGTCCCCAGCGCATCGCGCGCGGCGAACATGTCAGCGCGTTCGGCAGCGGCCTCTTCATCGACGGAGCGCAGCCGCCGCAGCGCCAGGTCGATCCGCTCTTTCGCGGTGGTCCGCTCCGAAGGGGCATAGCTTTCCGTGACCACCATTTCGAAGGGCAGCCGCAGCAACGCGTCGAGCATGCCCGGCGTGGTCGCCTCAGGGTAATCCTTGAGCCCCAGGATAGCAGCGAAATCGGGATTGCCCGATCCGCGCAGCTCCATCGCGTCGAGCCCGAAACTGGCACGGCGATAGGGCAGCATGTGGCCGATGTCTGTATCCGCCGAAGGTCGGCGCACGGGCCGCATTTCGCCATTGTAGAGCGCCGAGAGCAGCTCGAGCATTTCCGAATTCGTGCCGCCACGCTCTCCGGCGCCCGGGGCATCATAATCGCCGAGCACTTGCGCCCCGTAGGCCGAAAGCGAGGCCACCAGCGCGGTGACCGCCGATTTGAGCACGCGCAGGTCCCTTGGATCGGCTTCGAGTTCGCCCATGCCGCGGCGGCTGAACTTGCGCCCGATACGTTCGGCGAGGCCGGCGCGGCCGCGCGCCGGACGGCGGATCAGCGTGACGAACTGGTCGTTGACGAACAGCGATCCTCCCGCAAGCCGCTCCTTCCAGCGCGCATCGATGTGGCGCGAGAGCGGATCGGGAAACTCGCCATCAAGCTCCACCTCCACCCGGCGGCGAATGACATGATGATAGAGCACGAAGCGTGAATCGAGCACCGATCTCAGCATTACCTCGCGCGTTTCGGCATGGGCGTTGAGCGCATCTGAATCTTCGGTTTCGAACAGCAGGCCCGGAACCTGGATCGCCGCCATCACCGAACCGTCGCGCAGCAGCACCGCGCCATCGTCGAGCAGTCGCGCATAGGGGAGGCGGTCCCCCGCGCGCGCCTCTCTGGCGTTCCACGATGCTGCACCGATCCATTTGCTCATATTCCGGCCCTCCTGGAGGCCAGACGCGACCAGGGCCGCGCCATATCCGTCACGGCGCGTAACTGTTGCAGCCCCAGCGTTTGTAATTCTTGACCCGCGGGCACATCGAAACCTTCGTGATCCACAGATCGAAGACGCGCGGTTCGCGCAGACACACGAAATAGCCCGCCACATGCATCACCAGCGGCACCGGAATGATCCAGAAGCTCTTCAGGATCAGGAAGGCGATGGTGGTGACCATCAGATTGATGATGAAGAAATTCATCGTCACGCCCGCAAACATCTGCGGACGGGTGAGCGCGCGGTGGAGCGGATGGCGGTTCAGGTCGCTCATCGCATCCTATCCTGCCGCCGCCTGGATGCCGGCGACGATGGTCGTCGCACCGAACAGGATGAACACGCCGACGATAACCGTCGCGCCGAAGCGCCAGTTCATGCGGCCCGTGAGCATCATGAAACCGACTGCTGCCACTGCCATCACCGCCACGGTAGTTGCGATCGTTCCCAGCAGGGTGCCCTGGAGCCACGCCAGCGCGGCGACGATCGGACCCGACCCTTGCGGATCACCAGCCTGGGCATAGGCAGCGCCCGGCGTGACAAGCAGAGACAGCGCCGCTCCAATTCGTGCAGGCAGGCGAAAAGTGGATGGCATCGCGTGTGTCCCTTCAGTCCTGAGCTTGCGAGCGGGCCGACAAACGCCCCATGATCGCTGTGACATATTGCCTTGTTTCGCGGATCGGGGGAATGCCCTGGGCACGCTCGACCCGCCCCGGTCCGGCATTATAAGCGGCCAGCGCCTTTTCCAGATCGCCGCCAAACCGGTCGAGCTGCTCGCGCAGGTAACGCGCGCCGCCTTCGAGATTGGCGAGCGGATCATTCGGGTCGACGCCCAGATAGCGCGCGGTCCCCGGCATCAGCTGCGCCAGGCCACGCGCGCCCTTGGGCGAAACCGCAGCCGCCTGCCAGCGGCTCTCCTGCCACACCAGTGCCTCTATCAGTGATGGGCTGAGACCATAGCGCGCGGAAAGTTCGGCCACCTTTGCCGCATATTGCGGGGGAATTCCGCTGGGCATGCGCTCGCCGCTAGCGGAGTTTCTGCCCGCGGCATCGCTGCCGGGCGGGGGCATGGCAGCCTGAGGTCCGGCGATCCAGCGCGCACCGTCAACGCCGATTTCGAGCACATCGGCATGCGCCTGGCCTGCACAGCAAGCCAGCGCTCCACCCAGCCAGACATATCTGAGACGCGCAAGAATCACCCTTATCCTCCGTCCGCTCCCCATGCTTACAGTAAATGACAGGGAAGTGACAAAGGAAGCCGGATTATCGGCTTGTCAGTGAGGTTGTCGGCTGGCCGGTGAGGTTGCTGACTAAGTCAGGCTCAGCGCAGCGTCATTCGCTGCCCACCGAATTCCCCGCGATCGAGCATCTTCATCGCGCGCCGCGCCAGGGTGCGCGAGTCGACCCAATTGCCGCTCGCCGTTTCAAGGTCGTAGCGTTCGCGGCTGTCGATCGCCGCCTGGAAATAGAGCCGGGCGCGAACATCGTCCCCCTTGCGGGCATGGGCGATCCCCAGATTGATCAGCCGGGCCGGATCGTCCGTCTCCAGAGCGTCATTGGCCTCGATCAGTTCGATCGCCTGCTGGTCCTGGCCTTGAGCCATGGACTGATAGGCGACATCCACCCCTTGCGCTGCAGGCTGGAACAGCAAGGCCAGGGCACTCGAAAGTTCAAACAGCATGGCACCTCTCCAGATTTTCTCATCAGCATGGTGCCTTCACCGCAGACCGATCGCAACAAAAATGAAACATTGTCATTGTTTTGTAATGTTACGCCGTCACTTATTTGTTTTTGCGTCTTTTATTTGCGACGCCGGGCATCTGTCGGACCGGCTGCAACAGTCACGTTTGTCGTATTCAAGTCATATTTTGACTTATTTCATGATCCTGACTTCAAATCGTAATTCTGCAAAAAAAGAGTCATGCAGCCAGCCTAGCGAGCCTTGGCGCATTCGATGCGCTTGACCATCCGATTCTCAAGCCATTCAGGGGACCGCTCGCTGTGAAAAACCTCCATCGTACTCTCGTGCTGGGCTGCAGCCTTGTTGCGCTTGCCGGCTGCGGCGCAGATGAAATCGTCTCGCCCGGCACGTCGGGCGACATCATCATCAACAATCCAGCGCCCACGCCTTCGCCGACACCCACGCCCACCCCGACCGCGTCGGTGACACCGGCGGCGGGCTGCCCCACGATCGCCGCCACCGGCGGATTGGCCGATGCCGGGACGATCAGCGGCCCGACAGGCACGTGGCGTGTGTGCGAGCTTCCGGCATTGATTGACGCCGATACCTCGCTGCCGCGCATTGCCGGCCTGCTCTATGCACTGCCCGGCCAGGTCGATGTCGGCAATGACCGCGGACCGACCAGCACCGGCACCGATGTCACGCTCACCATCGCGCCCGGCGTGATCGTATATGGCGGGACGGGCAGATCCTTCCTGGTGGTCAATCGCGGCAATTCGATCGAAGCATCGGGCACGGCCAGCCAACCGATCATCTTCACCAGCCGCGACAATGTGCTTGGCCTCGCCACCGATGCCTCGATTTCGCAGTGGGGCGGCGTGGTGCTGCTCGGACGCGCGCCGGTTTCGGATTGCCGCACCGGCATCTACAACAACAATGGACAGAAGAGCGACGGGTCCGGCCCATTCGTCCAGTCTGAATGCGAACAGGAACTGGAAGGCACCAACCTTACAACGCTGTTCGGCGGCACCAATTCGGCTGATGACTCGGGTTCGCTCGAATTCGTCCAGATCCGCTTTTCGGGCTTCAGCATCGCGCCCGGCAGCGAACTGCAATCGCTGACCACCGGCGGCATTGGTTCGGGCACCACGCTGAGCAACATCATGTCGTTCAACAGTTCGGATGACGGGATGGAGTTCTTCGGCGGTTCGGTGAACATGAAGAACGTCGCCATTGTCGGCGCCGACGACGATTCGATCGACGTTGACTCCGGCGCGCAGGCGAACATGCAGTTCGTGGTCGCAGCGCAGCGCAGCGGCGGCGGCGACAATATTATCGAACTCGACTCGCCCGACAGCGACTTCTCGACAGCAGCCCTGCCGCGAACCACCCTGCAAGTGGCCAATTTCACCTTCCTCGAACGCTCGACCGCCAATTCGCAGGCGCTGCGCTATCGCGGCGGTGCCAAGGCGGTGCTGGCCAACGGGGTGATCGATACCGACAATGAAACCGGCGCACGGATCGATGAAGCGGTCACGCTGGCAGCCGGTCCGACGTTCCAGTCGGTGGTGGGCGATTTCGATCCGGCTACGCCTTTCCGGGGCAGCTCGGGGGTCACCGATGCGGAGGTGCTGGCAGCCTGGAATGCGGGCAGCAACAACAATGCCTCGGTCGTGATCACGCTGACCATGAGCATCGCCAACGGCACCAACGAAACCGGGGTTGCCGCCTTCGACGTGACCAGCCTTTCGAGCTTCTTCCAAAGCGCCGGTTATATCGGGGCGGTCCAGAACGAGGCGGACACCCGCTTTCGCGAATGGACCTGCAATTCGGCCACGCTGAACTTCGGCAGCCCGCTCGGTGCCTGCACTTCGCTGCCGGTTTTCTGATCGGGCCTTTCTTCAGCCGGGGGAGGCGCTGCGCAGGCGCGGTGCCTCCCCCTCGACATCGGGCGGGCGGCAAACCGGCCTTTCGATTGAAATCTGACCATTGAGGGGGTCCAACACCATGTCGACTGGCAAGCGCCTCGCAGGCCTGCTGCTCATTTCAACTTCGCTCGCATTTCCAGCCGCGGCATTCGCGCAGGAAAACGACGCCCCGGCTGATGAACAGGTGCAGGATCAACTTCCGCCAGCGGACTTTTCTGCCGAAGAAGAGCAAATCGGGCAGCCCGAAGTCTCTATCCCGGGCGGCGGAATCGTTGTCACCGGGCGGCGCAACCGCAATCCGGAACGCTCCTCCACACAGGTACTCAGCGTCCTTTCCTCAGAAGACATTGCCCGCACCGGTGAAGGCGACATCGCCGGGGCGCTGGGCCGTGTGACCGGCCTTTCGCTGGTGGGCGACGGGCGCGTGTTCGTGCGCGGCCTGGGCGACCGCTATTCGCTGGCGCTGCTCAACGGCCTGCCGCTTCCCAGTCCCGAGCCGCTGAGCCGCGTGGTCCCGCTCGACATCTTCCCGACCAGCGTCATCGCCTCGTCGCTGGTGCAAAAGACCTATTCCGCCAACTATCCCGGCGAATTCGGCGGCGGGGTGATCAACCTCACCACCCGCGCGGTGCCCGAAGAAGGCTTCCTCAAGCTGAGCGTGAGCAGCGGCGGCGACACCGAAACCACCTTCCAGAACGGCTTGTCCTATTACGGATCGGACTGGGACTGGTTCGGCTTCGACAACGGCAACCGCGACGTCCCCTCGAACCTGGCGGCGTTTTTCGCCAGCGGCGAGCGGATCGAGGATACGCCGATTGCCGTGCAGGAAGGCATCGCCGGGCAGATCTTCCCCACCAATCTGGTGACCTTGCAGAAGATCAGCGACCTGCCGGCCAATTTCTCCGCCTCGATCACCGGCGGCACTTCCGTCGAACTGGGGGATGACATGGTACTTGGCGTGATCGCCACCGCCAGCCTCAAGAATGAATGGCGCAACCGCTCGGTCCGCCAGCAGGCGGCCAATACCGATCTGTCGGTCATCACCGATGATTTCACCAATTTCATCACCGACAACAATGTGCTGCTGAACGGCCTCCTGGGCTTCGGCCTCGACTTTGGCGAGCACACTATCCGCTGGACCAACCTCTATATCCGCGACACGCTCAAAACCGCGCGTCTGGCGCAGGGGACCCGGTTCGAGCTAGGTGAAACCGGGTTCGACTTCGCCAACCAGAACACCGCCTGGTTCGAACGCCAGCTGATCGACAGCCAGGTGGTGGCCGAATTCAAATTCGACGGGCTTTCGCTCGACCTGCGCGGCGGATTTGCCCGCACCGACCGCGAGGCGCCGTTCAACACCACCTTCTCCTATACGCGGACCAATTTCACCGGCGATCCGCTGGGCGAATATTTCGTGGTCTATCTCAACCGCCAATCGGATACCGGGCTGACCACGGTTTCCTTCGACGATCTGCAGGAAAACCTGTGGTATGGCAGCGCCGACCTCTCCTACGAAATCGCCAGCAATCTCGAAGCGACGGTCGGCTATGCCTACAGCGACACCAGCCGTTATTCGGTCCGCCGCGAATTCTCCCCGCGCGCCGAAGGCGACGTGCTTGATGACAGTCTGATCCCTTTCATCGGCCTCAAGAAGCCTGGGGACATCATCAACGGCGCCAGCCTTGCCGGGTTCAATATCCGCCTGGACGAATCGAGCCAGTTCCCCGCCTTCGATGCCGGGCTCGAAATCCACGCGGGCTATGGCCTTGTGCGCTTTCTGCCGGTCGATACCGTGACGATCGAGGCCGGGGTCCGCTATGAAGACGCGGTGCAAACGGTCGAACTCGACCAGTCGATCTTCAACACCCCGATCGTCGGGGCCACGCCAACCAGCAATATCGAGGATTATTTCCTCCCCTCGGGCACGATCACCTGGGAGGCGACCGACAACCTGCAATTGCGCGTTTCGGCCTCCAAGACGATTGCCCGCCCGCAGTTCCGCGAACTGGTCGAGCAGCTCTATTTCGATCCCGAATCGAACCGCTCATTTCGAGGTAACCCGTTCCTGGTTGACAGCAGACTGACCAATCTTGAGGCGCGCGGCGAATATTACCTCGGCGGCAGCGACCGGCTGACGCTGGCCGGCTTCTACAAGAAGATCGACAATCCGATCGAGGCGTTTCTCACCTCGTCGGGCGGAGGGCGGTTGCTGACCAGTTTCGCCAATGCCCCCACGGCGACGCTCTATGGCGCCGAGGTCGAGTTCCAGCGCGGCTTCGACCTGTCCGGCTGGGGCGGCTTCTTTGCGACCAAGCAATTGCTGACGATTGCCAATTACACCTACAGCAGTTCGGACATTGCGGTGAAGGAGGGCGACCTGACCTTCATTCCGCCCGCGGGCGCGGCCTCGGCGCAGCTATTGTTCACCGATGGCGACGCGCTGACCGGCCAGTCCGATCACATCGCCAATTTCCAGCTGGGCCTCGAAGACACCGAAAAGACCCAGCAGTTCACCTTCCTGTTCAACTATGCCAGCAAGCGCGTCACCAGCCGCGGCTTCCAGCGCCCCGACGTGATCGAGAACCCGGGCCTGACGGTCGATTTCGTGGCGCGCAGCGAAATGGGTTTGCTGGGCAGGAAATTCGAACTGGAATTCGAGGTGCGCAATATCCTGGGCCGCGACAATTTCGAATTCCAGGCCAATGATGCCAACCGGATCGAGATCAACAGCTACCGGGTGGGCGCCGCATTCTCGCTGGGTATTTCGACCGAGTTCTGAGCGGCCAGGGTCTTTGGCCAAAGCCGTAGGCCGGCGCCGCACGCGCAATCGGCGGCCCCGATCAATGGCTGTCGAAGGCATATCCCAAGGAGCGCACCGTGCGCAGCGGGTTGCCCCCGCCCGCCGCCCGGATGGCCCGG
>LOEX01000123.1 GCA_001516125.1 Sphingomonadales bacterium BRH_c42 | reverse complement strand
CCGCCGGCTCGGCGGGGTGCCGGTGTTCTGCGGTTACGTACCGACACCTGCACTGGCGTTCCACGCGATCCGTGAAAGGATTCCCGCCGTCATGGTGACGGGCAGCCACATCCCCGACGATCGGAACGGTATCAAATTCTATCGTCCCGAAGGCGAGATACTCAAGGATGACGAGCCGGGCATCCTCGGTCAGCACGTTGCGGAACCGGAGCTGGACGCATCGGGTGCCTTGCGCGACGCCGCGCCTTTGCCGAAACCTTTTGACGTCGTTGCGCCTTACCAGGCGCGCTATCTGGATGTGTTCGGGCCTGACGCGTTGAAGGGCCGCCGGATCGGCGTGTACCAGCACTCTGCGGTGGGCCGCGACATTGTCGCGGACATCCTCGTCGCGGTGGGTGCGAACGTCGTGACGCTGGGCCGGTCTGATCGCTTCGTTCCCGTCGATACCGAGGCGGTACGGCCGGAAGATGTTGCCCTGGCGAGGCAGTGGTCCGCCGAGCATCGGCTTGATGCGATCGTTTCGACCGACGGCGACAGCGACCGGCCGCTGTTGGCCGATGAAAACGGTGAATGGTTGCGCGGAGATGTGCTTGCTATGCTGTGCGCCAAGGCACTCGGCATGCGCACCGTCATCACGCCTGTTTCGAGCAACAGCGTGGCAGAACGAAGCGGCTTCTTCGACCGGGTCGAGCGAACCCGCATCGGTTCGCCCTACGTCATCAAGGCAATGCAGGATGCGCTTGCCAGGGGCGAGCCGCGGGTTTGCGGATACGAGGCCAATGGTGGCTTCCTGCTAGGAAGCGATGTCGAGCGAGGCGGCGCATGCCTCGCTACGCTTGCCACGCGGGATGCCGTGCTTCCCATAATTGCCGTGCTGGCCGATTCTCGCTCGACTTCGGTAAGCGCCCTGGTCGATGGCCTGCCGAAGCGCTTCACCCACAGCGACCGGCTCCCCGATTTCGCTCCGGACCGTCGCAACGAGCTAATGGGCTGGCTACTCGAAGGAGAGGATCGCGATGCGCGGCTTGACGATGTGTTCGGAACGATCGCCGGGGGCGCCTTGCTCCGGATCGACCTAACCGACGGTGTGCGCATGACCTTCGGCAATGACCGCGTGATCCACCTGAGAGGTTCGGGCAATGCACCGGAACTGCGGTGCTACAGCGAGGCGGAAACGCCGCGACTTGCACGAGACATCGGCGAACAGGCGCTCGCCATTGTCGCGGAGCAATTCTGAGATCCAACCCTGCTAGCGGGAGACCCGATGGTAGAGTTCGGCAGTGCGGGCAACGCACGAGTCCCACGAATAGCTGCTTGCGACCGACAATCCTGCCCGCGATGCGTCTCGCCGCCAGGCCTCGTCTTCCAGCGCGTCCCTGATCGCAGCTGAAAAGGCGACTGTATCGTCGGGTTCGACTACGCCTGCCGCGCCCTGCGCCACTTCGACCAGACACGGCGTATCGGCTATCAGGCAGGGCACCCCATGCGCCATGGCCTCCACCACCGGAAGGCCGAACCCTTCGTAGCGGGACGGATAGATGAACATCCGCGCCCCTACGTAAAGCGCCTCCATCGTTTCCTCGGGGACAAAGCCTATGCGCCGGACGGTACCATTGCGCGACGCCCGTTCGATCATGTCGTTTAGGGCATCGTTGCACCAGCCCGATCCACCCGCGAGGACAAGCGGGAATTGTTTGCGTAGCGAGAGCGGAAGCCGGACATAGGCCTTGACCAACTGGTCGATCCGTTTGCGGGGTTCGAAGGTACTGATGCAGAGAACATAGCGATCGCGCTCGAGACCCATCCCGGCAAGTGGCGAAAGATCAGGGTCGGGGCGAACCTGCGGTATGCCCAACGAAACAGTTTCGATCCGATCGGGATCAAGGCCGAACATCGCGACAAGCTCGGTTTTGACAGCCTTGCTGTCGGTGATCAGGAGGCTGGCTTGTCGCAGCGTGCGGTCGAACTCCCTTTCGAAAGCCCTGATCCGTTCCGGCGGATGGGTTTCGGGGTAAAGAAATACCGACAGGTCGTGGATCGTGGCTACGCCGCGCTCGGCCCATTCGGGCAGGAAATAGTTGGGCGCATGCACCAAGAGCTCATGCCGCTTGCGGCTGAGCTGCCAGCTTTCGTAACGCCTTCGCCAAAACGGGCGGCGGGGCGGGCGCCAATCGTCCTGCAAGAGGTCATGCACATCGTCAATCCAGTGCTGGCCACGGAAGTAGCTAAGGTTGCCGGCTCCGACCTCGCCCGGCAGCCTTCGCGCCAGTTCGAAACAATAGCGACCGATCCCGGTCATGCGCGGCCCCAGCGCATCGACCGACAGGGCCACCTGCAGCGGTTCAGGCATCGAGCATCCAGCTAAGGGTTTCCTCGAGTGGAGGCATGGCCAGCTTGCCGATGGTGTTTTCCAGTTTTGACCGGCTGCCCCGCAGGGTCTTGACCTCGTCAGCGCGGACGAATGCCGGATTGACGGTCACCGTCATGTGATGGCCGGACAGTCGTTCGACCATTCCGATCACGTCGGCAAGCGAGTGCGCTTCGCCCGAACAGACGTTGAAGACGCCGCCGATCGATCCGGGCTCGTCAATCAGCCGGGCGTAGCTGTCGACAACAGCGCGCACATCGGAGAAATCGCGGGCCACATCGATATTGCCGAGTTCGATGACCGGGCTGCGCGATCGGGCATGGGCGACAATTTTCGGGATGATGAATTGTTCGCTCTGCCCGCGACCGGTGTAGTTGAAGGGACGCACGGTAATGATCGGCAGGTGATCCGCGTACAGTCGCGCCAGAAGTTCGCAGGTGACTTTCGAGATGCCGTAATCATTGGCCGGCTCCGGCTCCATGCTTTCCTCGAGCACCCCCTCGCGCCGATTGCCGTAGACGTTCGCGCTGCTCGCCAGCAACATCGCTTCCGGTTGTCGGCGGGCGCTCGCGAGCGCCTGCAGCAGATTGCGGGTGCCAAGGATGTTGGTGCTGTAGAGTTCGGCGGGGTCGCCATGAGCGACAAAGGCGATCGCCGCGAGGTGCACCACCCGATCGGGCCGGACGCGCTCGATCACCTCTTTGAGGACGGGCAGATCACGCAAGTCAGCCACATGAGCTTCGTGCAGCTGCGGGCTCGCTGCATCGCTCGCGCGATGGAGGAGCCCGTGAAGCTCATGACCATCGCGCGCCAGCCGCTCCAGCAGATGCTGGCCGGTAAAGCCGTTGGCGCCGGTGATCAGAATGCGCTTCATCGCGCCCGTCAGAAGGAAAAGCCGGCAGAATTCCGACGCAGATCCGCCTCGACCATCATGCTGCACAACTCTTCAAGGGTGGTTTTGGGCTCCCAGCCCAGTTCCTTCTTCGCCTTCGCCGGATCGCCGATGAGAAGATCGACTTCGGCTGGCCTGTGGAACTCGGGATTGATGCGCATCACGGTGCGCCCCGACGCCGTATCGACGGCGACTTCGTCTTCACCCTTTCCTCTGAATTCGACCGCCATGCCCGCCGCCCTGAACGCCATTTCGACGAAATCGCGAACGGTTTCGGTGCGATTGGTGGCCAGCACGAAAGTATCGGGCTGATCGGCCTGGAGCATCCGCCACATGCCATCGACATACTCCTTGGCGAAACCCCAATCGCGCTTGGCATCGAGATTGCCGAGTTCGAGGCAGTCCAGCTTGCCGAGGCTGATCTTCGCCACACTGTCGGTGATCTTCCGAGTGACGAATTCGCGACCGCGTAGGGGGCTTTCGTGGTTGAACAGAATGCCGCTGCTGCCAAAGATCCCGTAGCTCTCACGATAATTGACAGTCATCCAGTGCGCGTAGAGCTTGGCGACGCCATAGGGGCTGCGCGGCCAGAACGGCGTGGTCTCCACCTGCGGAACGGCCTGGACCTTGCCGAACATTTCCGATGTGCTTGCCTGGTAGAAGCGGGCCGACGGATTGACGATGCGGATCGCCTCCAGCAGGTTCAACGCGCCGATCCCGGTAATTTTCGCAGTGGTCACCGGCTGATCGAACGACACTCCGACAAAGCTCTGCGCCGCGAGGTTGTAGACCTCGGTCGCCCCCGTGGTCTGGAGCAGGCGGATTGACGACGCCATGTCAGTAAGATCGTATTCGACCAGCTTCAGGTTGGGATGCGCGGCAATGCCCAATTCCTCGATCCGCCAGAAGTTGACCGAGCTGGTCCGGCGATAGGTGCCGTAAACCGTGTATCCCTTATTCAGCAGCAGTTCGGCCAGATAGGCGCCGTCCTGGCCGCTGATGCCGGTGATGATGGCTGTTTTCATTAGAATCTCACATTTGGCAATAGATTCAGTATCTTGAGGAACAAGTCCGATTTGGAAGTTCAGACCCGCAGGATCTGTGAACCGAGCCTGACGTCGAAGTGCGCCCCGTGCGCTATCAGACGAGTCTCGATAGTGTCGGTGTAATCGGGCAATGAGAACTCCATCTCTATCCGAGTCCACGCCCCGATATTCGTTGCCGGAACTTCCATCCGGGAAAGAACCGCTTCACCTCTCGAGCAAGCGGTATCAACTGAAATGAATCCGGAGGTATCGTGGAACTTGACCATGAATTCGGCAAGATAGTCGCCCTTGACCAAGGGGATGTATGGCCCATAGAAAACGCAGCCATGCTCATGCGATCCGACGGAAACGATCGCTTCGCTACCCTCGATCGCCTTGATCCGCCCAATCAGCTTGCGGAACCTCGCCCTTACGAAAGCAGGAAAGGCATTGGCCATGATCCGTTCGGTGATTTCGGTCAGGTCGTCGCTGACCGGACCGGTCCTTCGCGCCACAATCCACCAGATGAAGGAGCGGCTAGGGTCGTTTCTGGCGAGAGCACAACGATCCGCAACTTCGTCCTCGCTCGCGAATTCGGTCACGCTCGCATAGCGTTTCGTGTCCGTGCCACAAGACCAGATCCCATAGACATTTTCGACCGAGAAACCGGCAGCTCCCACGAGTTCGCATGCCTCGTCCACTGTGAGCTCGAGAACGTGCTGCGGCTGCACGTAGCCAAGTTCCTGTGTCACTGCACGGTTCGGCGAGTCCATGCAGAAATATCCGCCTGGCGTCACGACGCGGTTTGCCTCGCGCAGGAATCCCTCAAGGTCATCGCGGTAGAGATGCTCAATATTCTGTCCCGAGAAGAGCATGTCGATCGTGGCCGATGGCACGTCGTGCATATCGGAGACTGAGTTTTCGATCCAGGTCGCATAGCTAGGCAGGTTGTGCGGCTTCGGGCTGTAGAGTTCGACGCCGTAATGTCGATCGACCGAGCCGTAGTTTTCTTTCACCCATTCGAAATACCAAGTCCCTGCGCATCCTGCAGAGCAAAACGAACGACTCCCTTTTGGCAGAAGTTGCAGAAGTTTTCCACGTTCTCCGTGAATGATATCATTGAAATCGATCGTCATTTGAATTCTTTCTAATCACATGGGATGCCAGCCGGCAACTTTAAGCTGCTCCGATACTGTTCGAACTTCCTTCGTTAGTTCGGCGGGCTGTGTTCCCCTGGCTGGCACAGATGAAGACAAGCTACAGTATAACAACGTCACTCGTCGGCGGACTTCCGCTAACCCCTGGTCGTGCTGGGCGGAGCGATCGTCTTCGCGCAGGTCCAGTAGGACGTCGCCAATCCGGAACGGCACAACGTCGTCAGCGAGCAAGTCGAGTGGAAGTCCGAGCAGACTTAACATCAGTCTGCGCGCATACCGGAACACTTGCAAATCCTCGCACCAATAGATCGGTTCGATCCCTGGTCCGTCTACCGAATCGACCAGATCCTTCAGTGCCCGCATTAGTTGGTCACATCGCCAAGTTTCTTGTCCGCGCAGGCGTTTCGGGCACGGAACGTTGATCAGGATCCGCCCGTCAGTGTTCGGACCCGCTGCATTCCAATCTAGACGTTCAGCAAGAAGTCGTAGGTCCATGTCCGACAGGTCAGCGTCAAATTTGGACCTGATGCGCGCCGCTAGATGCATTGGGTTTAATTGCGCCTTCCACGAAAGCCGTTCTATCGCATCCTTGTACAGGGATGCGCAATGTGCCGGGTCATGCGCACTTTCGATCAACTTGCGGCCACGCTGACCCAGGGTCTTTCGTACTTCGGGGCTCGCGACAAGTCTATCAATGGCCGCGACGAGATCGGCCTGCGTGAATTCATCGTCCAGCTTAACCACACAGTCGTCGGGAATATCGGCCATCGCTCCATTTGCGTTGATTATCGTAGGTAGCCCAAAGTTCATGCAATCGAGGACTGTCCCGGATGTTTCACCTCTCGAAAGAGTGCGAAGTTGAATGGCAATGTCGGCTGCACGCAGATAATCCTTGAAATCGGTTGAATCAGTCCAGCCAGTAACACGAATGCGACTGGCCTTACCCGATCTCGCAATCACTTTATCTATCGCTGCACCATAGGCCCCATCTGCTCTTTGACCGACGAAAACGAGGTGTACAGTTGTCTTGCTGGATGCGTTAGATTTGAGCCAAGCATCCAATATAGCTCGGTTGTGCTTAGTCGCGGCCATAAGTCCAAATGAACAAATTACAAGGTCATTCGGAGTAAATCCCAACCTCTTACGGGCTTCTTCAGAAGATAAAGCAGCTTCTGGTACACGTAGATGAGGAATTAGCGCGAATTGATTAGCGCAAGACTCTCCGATCCACTTGCGGGCAAGTCGCAGGCTATTTTCGGAATGGACAATTATCCCATCGGCATCCTCAATCACCTGGCGGTTCGAAGGGTAGGTCCAGACGGCCTCATCGATACCACCAGGCCGCATCATTGCTGCCAACCCCTGATATCCATGCGTATTATACAAAGCGTGAGACCAGATATGCTCAGCCTTCAAATGATGCTCCCAATAAGACAGAATCCCACTTAGGTAGAAATCATGTAATACGACCACGCCGGGAATGTAGGTCAACAGGTCAAACATATGCATATGATGTTCAGAATTGCCGAAGTGATATAGCACTCGATCGTAGTGATCGTGGTCGGCAACGAACTGGCTGACTTCCCTTATCGCGTTAACTTTGTTTCGCAGTTGCTGTTCCATCTTCGATATATCGAAGCCGTCGGGAACGATAAGGTCCAGCTGATAGAATTGCGCCAATTCCGGAATTAGTTCCGCCGAATATTCAGCAATTCCGCTGCGAGCCGGTGGTATAGGAGAAACGTACGCAAGACGCGGCTTTCGGGGCGAGAGGGCTACCATGGCGCGAGCAGGCGTTTCCGACCAAAGTTGTTCAATCGCCCGCAGGGCCCTTCGCGCCGTCCATTCCCACGAGAATTTGCGGCATTGGCTTCTGCCATGATCTACCAGAGCTTTGGTGAATGTTGTATCGCGCAATGTTGCTTTCAGCTTGTCTGCGATTGATTGGCTGTCGAAAGGATCGAACGTGGCTTCATCCCACCCGATTACTTCAGGAAGGCTTGAACGGTTCGAACCGATCACCGGTGCGCCGCACCACATTGCCTCAAGCGCCGGCAAACCGAACCCTTCATGCCACGAGGGAAAGACAAAAAGACGACAACTGCTATAGAGTGATATCAAATCGTCTTCGGGAACGAACCCGGTCAAAACAAGGTCGTTGTCGCGGAGCCCCGTGTCCCTTGCGAGTTGTAGAAGTCGGTTGCGGTCGGCCTCGTGACAAGTGCACACCACCGCGAGCGCATACTTCTTCCTGAACCGCGCGGGCAGCAGAGCATACGCTTCGATTAGTCCCTCGATGTTCTTCCGGTAATCAATTCCACCAGTGTACATGATGAATGGGCGGTTTATGCCATGCCGCTCCCGGAGCGCGACTTTGTCCGATTGCGAAAGTGCTACATGCTGGAATTGCGGGTCTGCTGCGGTGCTAATATTGACGATCTGACTTTCTGAGAAGTGCAGATATTCCAAACCTTCGCGACGAGATGATTCCGAAATCGAAAGGAGTAGGTCAGCGCGAAGAATATTCTCAACCTTCCGGCGATACCAGCGGTCGATCACTGAGTTTGACAGATAGCGCTCTTGATTAATTAGTGGAATCAGATCGTAAAGTGTAACGGCTGTAAGATGTCTCCCAAACCCATAAGCACCTATGCTTGTCACAGCATCGTCGGACAAGCCCTCGAAAAGGCTGGAAACATGCACTACATCTGGGTCCAACGACGCCAGAAATGCTTCCCAGGCCATAGCAGAAGCCTCACGCTGTGCTTCACGGCTGTCATTGAGCGAGTTAACATTCGGCAGAGGATGAAACACTCGGATCGCGCTCGGCGGTAGGATGTCGGCAAATTGTTGCCGGATTTCATCGATCGAATCCGGAAAGGCGCCATTGAGAGCGAGCAAGATCTCGTGATCGCCACGGTAACGGCACATTCCGAGCGCGAGTGATGTCGAATACCGACCAATGCCTCGGTTGCGAGAACCAGTGGATTGGGCGCCCTGTAAATCGATGACAATACGCACTTAGATTACCTTTTGGGCTGGCTTGGATCCGGCCAATTTCGCATAGATGAGTTGAGCCCGCCGAGTCAGAGGAACGCTTTGCTCGGTTTGGGGAAATCCTTTTAATGGCGCAGGTGTACCCTCAGTAACCTGCACTTGCGTTTCCTGTTTCCTGTTGCCAGTGGAAACAACAACTGACCTACTGCGAGCATTGGCCACACTGAGCAAGGCAAGATAGCTCTGCATCTCGCCGCGCAACCGGCCCACCTCATTAGTTAGGGCCCGCATCTGCCGCTCCATCGTGCTGTTGCCCTCGCCGCCCGTCGCCGATCGCACGAGCACACCCACCACCGGACGCGTCGCCCACCAATAACGCTTGATCGCGCGGTCCAGCCCGGCGACGCCCGGAACGAATGCGCGCCCTTCCGGAGACCGCCGCAACTCGCGCAGGATCGCAAGCTTGTGCGTGCCGCCGCGCAAGCGGGTGAGGTAGTAGATCTCACCCTCCGGATCGGGCGCGCGCCCCAGCACTGCCTGATAGGCGGTGTGGATGAAGTGCCGGTCATGCGGTTCCAGCAACTTCGGAACCGAGGTTATCGGCTCATCACCGTCCATCATATCGATGCCTCCGTGCATGAGCGGCGCAGTTGCGGTTGGCAGACTGCTGCCAGGTGAAGTTTGTTCCGATTGCGAAGTACCGGGCGCCTGCGGCAAAGTCGCACCCGCTCGCCAGTGCGCGACCGATGCCGCGTGCTCCGCCGCATGTTCGATCTGTTGCTTCCCGATTGCCATCCTGCCCAGCAACCTCGCCGGGCCCGTTTTCCCCGATAGCATTTCGGGCACGGCTGCCAGCAAGTGGTCGGCGTGTTGCAATTGCCGCTCTCGCCAGGCGATGTGCGCGTGCAGCCGAGCCATCTCGGCGTGCAGGGCTTCTGCTTCCTGCGCCGCTTGCCGTCGCGCTTCAGCCAATTCTCCGGCGAGCGCATCGCCTTGCGTTGTTGCATCGGCCAACTGATGGGAGAGGTTGATGGTTTCCAGCCGGGCCCTGCCAGCCTCGTCGCGTGAATCTTCAAGCGCGGCGGCGTTCTGCGCCCGTGCCGCTGCCGCTTCGGCACGTGTATCCTCGAGTTGCCGTGCCAAGGACTTGAGCTCGGCCCGCAGTCCGGCGGCTTCGGTATGTGCGTGGAGCCTTGCTTCCTCCGCTCGATCGAGTCTCCTGGCAAGATCGCGCCGGACATCCCGAGCCTCCGCCATTTGCGCGGCATGGTCTTCAACGCTTATCGTTTCGGCAAGCACCTTGAGGATGGCTTGCTCGCTTTGGTCAAGCCGCCTGACGAGATCGCTTGTCGTTTCAAGCGCATTCGCCAACTGCTCGGCATGTGCCTTCGCATCGGCCCTGTGCTGTTCCTCGAGCTCGCAGCGGTGCTCCCTTTCATCGGTCGCGAGCCGTTCCTTGAGCGCCGACAGCTGCTCGTTCAGCGCGGCGAGGTGCGCGTCATGTCCGCTCCGCAGGTCCGCGAGCCTCGCGGATTCCTCGGCTGCCCGCTCCTCGGCCTCGCGCCGGTGCTCCCTTTCGTTCGCTGCCTCTGCGGAGCACAACGCGATAACCTCGGCCGCCCCGGAGGTCATCGTGGAAAAGCGTGCCTGCTCTTCCCACATATCGCCGATCAGGCTCTCGACGAATCTTCGATCTTCGTCGTCCCTTGCCTCGCTCAGGAAAAGCCGGTTGAGCATAGTCTGCAGCAGCATGCGGCAATCATCGGCGGACCGTATCTGCTCGAGCGGATAGTCGATTCTTTCGCGTGCTTCGCCGAGGTCGATCTCAAGCCCTGTCAACTTCGCGACATGATCTGCTACCTCCGCGCGATGCTTCGGCCCCGATCGAGCCAGCCGGTTGGCATCCACGACCAGGTCGACGTGCCGCCGCGCGATCATGAGCAGATAGGTCTGGAATGCAACAAAATAGCAGAAGATCCGGTCGTGATTCTCGCGTCGGGACCATGTCGGAAAATCGGCGCGCTCGTCCTCGGAAAAGAAGTTGGCGAGGTAGGCCACGAACTCGCTTCTTTCGCTCGCCCGCATCGATTGGAACAGGGTGGTGAAGAAATAGTCGTTCCCGAACCGAAGTTGCCCGGAATAGCTGCACCATTGTTGGAACAGGTTACGGATCAGAAGGATATGATGGCCGCGCAGAGCCTTACGAAAGCCTGCCACGCGGCCGAGCGTTCGGGTGCAGGCGAGCACCGGGACGCGCCCAAGGCCTTGGGACACCGCGATCAGTTTCGCCACGTACGCCTCCACGTCGGCATCGAGCGGGCCTTCTATGCCGGCCGCGCCGATGAACCGCTCGCCATCCTGATCGCCTGAGGGGAACAGGGGCACGCCGGGCTCGCTGCAGAGCAGGATGCCATATTCGGTCATGTAGGGAGCGGAAAGGGGGTGATGGGATCGCCACATCCCCCCACGGATCGAGGTCAGGCCGTCGCCCGTCAGGTCAGCGAGGAGGGGATTGAAGGGTTCGTAATATGCGCAGGCGTGCGGGTCCTGCCGAAACTTGCTCCAGAACCAGGTGCTAGACGTGCGATAGCCGGAATGCACGAACACGGGCGCAAGGTCGGCCGAAGTCCGGCCGTCGTTACGCGCGCTTGCTCGCCCAGACTCCGCTGGAGCTTTGGTCATTCCACCACCAGATTTAGTTCCCGCATCAGGACCTTGGCACTGTCGGCCCAGCGTGGCAATGCCGCAACGACCTGCTCCGGCGGACGCTTATTGTTCCGTATCCATGCTTGTAGGCGCGCGTTGAACGCCGCGGGTGCATCGTCATCGAAGTAGTCAAAATGCGGTCCGCCAATCTCGCGGAAGACTGGAATGTCGCGCGCGAGCACGGGAGCTCCGTGAGCAAATGCTTCAATCAAGGGCAACCCGAAGCCTTCCGCGTGCGAAGCTGCGACGAGCCCGGCGACGCCGGCATAGGTCTCCAGCAGGAGCTCATCACTGGCCGCGCCTAGCCACAGCAGTCGCTTGCCGTTTTCCGGGTGACTGCGAATTCGCTCTTGCAGGGCTTCCGTTTTCCAGCCTGGGCGGCCGACGATTAACAGCGCAACATCATCGGCTGGCACCTCGATCCAGTGCTTTTCGAGTGCGGCGAGCAACTCCTGGTGACCTTTGCGCGGTTCGACAGTGCCCACCGAAAGGACTACGCGATGGCGCTGCATCCAGCTGCGAAGCGAGCCAACGTCTATTGGCATGCCAAGGCTGGGGTAACTGGCGGTCAGATCCGAGCCAAGCGGCAATGTCGTGATCTTCGGCAGAGATCCGGAACCGCGTGCTGACAATTCCCTGGACAAATCTCCGGCAACGACGTTCGAGATGCAGATGCACTGATCCGCCTGCCGCCGCAGGACTTCAAGCCAGCGATCGATCTTCCGCGCAGTCGGTCGCGGGAACCATTCGGGGTGGTGGAGAGGCAGCAGATCATACACGAGGAAACAGACCTGCACCCCTTCGCGGCGCCAGCGCGCGAGATCGCCCTCGAGATGCGGTACGAGGTGCGCGGCCAGATCGAGCCCGAGGAAAACATCTCCGCGCCGGACGGCAACTGGCTGCAAGACATCGCTTTTCCCGCTTGCATTGTCCAGCCGACCGTCTTCGGTTAGCACGGCCCGGCAGTAGCCGTGATCGCGGCTTGCGAAGACCGGCTGGACCGTGAACCGCGGGCCAGCAGACTCAACCAGTTGCCCCAACAGCGCGCGCACTACCCGCTGAATGCCGGTGCGGGCATCGTGCGATATGATCACCGACACGTCGACAAGCAACTGCCGCCGGTCCGGGGCAGGTACAGAATTGAACCGGTACTTCGGTGCCCTAACTCGCCGACGCAGCGAGGTTTGCAGGACCCGCATGAGGGGGGCGGGTTTCATGCCATATATTCCGAATAATACTCAAAGGCTTGGTCGACCGAATCGAAGTGATGAAGCTTCCCGTCTCTCAGGACATGAGCCTTCTGGCAGTGATTTCTCACAAAGCCCGGATCGTGAGACACGATGATCAGGGCACGATCGGCACGCTTCACGAAGAGTTCCTCGTGGCATTTCGTCTGGAACCGGCTGTCGCCAACGGCGACGATCTCGTCAACAAGATAGCAGTCGAAATCGACCACCATCGATGTGGCGAATGCGAGCCTCGCACGCATACCTGACGAATAGGTCCGAACCGGCTCCTTGAGGTAGACCCCGAGTTCGGTGAAGTCATAAACAAACGGCAGGCACGCCTCGGGATCGACTCCGTAGACCCGGCAAATGAAGCGCAGGTTGTCGAGCCCCGTCAGGCTGCTCTGGAAGCCGCCCCCAAAGGCGAGCGGCCACGAGACGCTCATGCCGCGCTTGATCTCTCCGGCGTCTGGGCTCTCGGCACCCCCGATGATGCGCACCAGGGTGGACTTGCCCGCGCCGTTGCGCCCGAGGATGCCAATGGTCTCGCCCGGCGCGATCGTGAGATCGACCCCGTCGAGCACAGTGACAGGCCCGGACCCGGTCGGGTAGGCCTTTTGGATGCCCGTCATCCTGATCATTCGGGACGAACCTTTTCCGAGATGGCGCGGATCCTCAGGAGCCCGGCGATCGTCAGGGCTGCGTTCCACGCCGCCATGTAACCAATGTCGTAGCGCGTGGTGATCAGCGAGCCGAAATAGCCATCCCGCAGGTATTCGACGCCGTGCACCATCGGAAGTAGCAGCACGGCGTCCTGCGCCGCCGGGGGGAGGCCGGTTACGAGAAATGCCGCGCCGGAGAGCGGGAACAGCAGGTAGGCCGCCGGATGCCACAGCTTTTCGACAAGCTCGCTGGTTCCGGCAAGCCCCCCAAGAAACAGGGCGAGACTGGCTCCGAACCAGCCGAGCATCAACCAGGCGCCCGCCACTTTCAACACGTTCTCGGGGAAGTCGAGCCATTCGATGCCCCAGAAAATCAGGACCAGACCCACGAAAGAAATGGTGGTGCCGACCGCCTCGAGCGCGATCCGGGCGAGGAAGACGTCGAGCAGCCGGACGTTTCGATGATAGAGCAAGGGCAGGTTCGGCTCGATGGCGGTAATGCAGCGTGTAGGCATCGAACGCCATAACAGCACACTCGAGTATCCGGTCACAGCGAAGGCAACGATCGGGATTGACGAGAGTTGATGGAGCTTCGCAATACTCCACAGCGCCGTCACGCCGAGCGTGAACAGCATGGGCTCTGCAAACAGCCACAGGAACCCGATGTTGTGGCGCCCGTAGCGTGTGAGGATCTCGCGCATGAGGAGGGCCCCGAGGACCCTGCGCTGGATCGTCCAGGACTGTGCGACCGACGACATTGCCACAAGCCTAGTTCCGGTGCTCCCTGACCCCGGCCAGAAGCATCGACATGATACCCCACGCGACTAGGCCGATGATCAGGGTCGCCAGGATCCCGCGGGTGCGGCGCGGCTCCAGCGCATCGTCTGGCAGGCTCGGCTGGGCCACCCGCTCTACATAAGCGACCTGCCGCCGCGCTTCGTTGCGGGCATCCTGCAGTGCGGCCAGCGAGAGGCCCAGTTGCTGGTCAGCGAATTCCCGCTGCACCTGGAGGCGTTGATATTCCGCCGCAGCCTCGGACAACGACCCTTCGCTGCCCGCGATCGCGCCAAGCTGTTCCTTGACGGCCTGTTCGAGCCCGCCAATCCTCACCTTGAGGACAGGAATTTGCGGGTTCTGTGCGGCCAAGCGCGAAAGTTCCAGCAGCTGCAAACGGGCCCCAATCAGCTCGTCCTGCAGCTTGGAGATCATCTGCAGCTGGACGGCCGCCTGCCGCTCGGGGTCGATCACACCCATCCGGTTGCGATAGGTGGCAAGCTCCAGTGCCGCTGCCGAGGCCTGTGCCTTGGCCTCTTGGACTTCCCGTTCGGCGTAGCGGACCAAATCCCCGCTTCCCCGGCTGTTGAGGTCGTTGACGAGCTGTTCGGACCGTTCGAGCAAGCGGGCATTGATGGCCAGCGCATCCTTGGGCTGGAAGGCGCGAGCGGTTAAGGTCGTGATACCAGTTTCCGCGTCGTATTGCGCATCGACCTTGCCGCCATAATACTTGTAGAGGTCTTCGAACGAGCCTGACCATCCGAGCGGATTGAAGCGGTCCATGATCGAGATGGTGTCGTTGCTCCAGGCTTTGCTCACAAAGCCATCCTTGTTGATCGCGTGTAGTGCATCACGCGACTCGATGAACCCCTGGGCTGCGCGCACCTCTTCGCTGGCGGTCGAAAAACCTGCACTGCCGAGAAGCAAGCCGATCCCGCCTTTCTGGGGCTTTTCAGGGCTGCGCACGACATAGCGGCTTTCCGAAATGTAGACATCCGATGCGAGGAGCCCGAAGTAGAGGGTCGCCAGCAGTGTCGGGACCACGACGGTAAGCCAGAACAGTGGGCCCATTCGGCCCAGCGCGCCCCGGGCGCGGGTCACCAGGCCCGGACGGTCCATCGCTGATGGGTGATTTGCGATCGCCTCGCCCGAACTCGCGTCCTGGAAAGCCACGATCTCCGAGACACGCGCCGTCGTTTCTGGCATTGGCTTCATTGGTTTCGGCACCTCTGAAAAGGGCCCTCCCGTTCAACAGTAGCACCATCGCTCCCGGACACGAACCCGGAGCGACTTTCATCGCGGCCGCTAGCGGCTTTCATCTCGCGAGGTCAACCGTAATTGAACACATGGTAATTCGGACGGTCGCAAGCCAAGGGCGTTACGGCCTTTGCGCGGCTCTCGATAGAAGCTTACGCATCCAATTGCAATATATGGTTGTTTTCTTGTCGCTTTCAGTCGATGTGCGGCTCTTGCTTGCCCGAGGCTTTGACAGTAGAGGGCCCAAATGGCAAGAGACGCCGCTGGAATTGGCGTTGTCAGTTTCCGCCCAGCCTAGCAACCCGCCGACGATATGGACTCCCCGATGAACGCCTCACGCTTTGGTCGAACCCTGGTCTTGGCCGTTTGCGGATTGACCCTCGCGTCATGTCAGGCATTCGGGCCAAGCACGGGCGATATCGCCGGAGCCCGCTATGTGCCTGCGGCCCCGGGGGAGACGCCGGTCGCTATCGCTGTAGTCAATGTCAATGGAGACACCGCCGACGAACTTCCCGCGCCCAAGGCCTCACCAGCTTTCGCCGATGCGCTCGGTGAAGTGCCACCGGTCGGCACTGTCGTCGATGTCGGCGATGCGGTGGAAGTCACCATTTGGGAAGCTCCTCCAGCGACGCTGTTTGGGGGTGCCATAACGGACACCCGGATCGGCACAGCGATCGGCACTGCGCGCCCCACGACACTACCCGAATTGTTGGTCGGGCCGGAAGGAACGATCTCCGTTCCCTTTGCCGGAGCCGTTCCGGCACGAGGCCGGACCCTGAGCGAATTGGAAAATGACATTGTTGCTCGCTTGCGGGGCCGGGCGAATGCCCCCCAGGTTCAGGTTCGCCTGCTGCGCAATGCCACTGCGACGGTCACGCTGGTTGGTGAGTTCACCCAGTCGGCGCGGCTTCCTTTAACTCCACGCGGCGAGCGGCTGCTCGATGCGCTCGCGCAAGTGGGCGGCGTCAAGCCTCCCGTCAATCTTACTACCATCCAGGTTACCCGTGACGGCGCAAATTATCGAATGCCCCTGGCAGAGATAATAGAGCGCAACGAAAACAACATCACGCTCGCCAAGGACGATGTCGTGACCGCATTGTTCCAGCCATACAGCTTTACTGTGCTAGGCGCTGCCGGGCGCAACGACGAGATTCGCTTCGAAGCCTTCGGCATTACGTTGTCACAGGCGCTAGGTCGGATCGGCGGTCTGCAGGACGGGCGCGCCAACCCGCGCGGGGTGTTCCTGTTCCGGTGGCGGGATCGTAGCGATCCGGCCGATCTGCGTGATCCGGTGATCTACAACTTCGATTTCAAGGACCCGGCCGTGTATTTCCTCGCGCAGCAATTCCGGATGGATGATGGCGACTTCATCTACATCACCAATTCCCCTGTTGCGGAATTGCAGCGTTTCGTCGGGATTCTTTCGCAAACAATTCTGCCCGCAGCAACCGTGACCACAGTCATACAGCGGCGATAGTTAATCGTCAGAGTCGCGTTAGTGGCGCCCTGCTTCTGCTCTTTATCCAGAGGTTTTTTGACAGGTCTGGACTGGCACGCACCGAACAGGCAATGATCGGTTCGACGTGTATGACTTGATCACTTCGTAACCTACTCAAAGGCAGTCGTCTTCGATCGCAAACTCAAGGCAATTTTACTCCATTGGGCCTCTATTATTGTGAAATAGCCGAATTGGGCAATTCGTCAGCTGAATTGTGGCATGCCCCCTAGTAGCGGCTATTCCCCTGATATAGCAGGCGCACTCAGCAAGAGGAGCCATCGCGCGTGACGCAAATTTATCCCGTTATCCTGTGCGGCGGCAGCGGCACGCGGCTCTGGCCATTGAGCCGTAAGGCGCTTCCCAAACCGTTCCTGCCACTGGTGAGCGAAGAAACCCTGTTTGAACAGGCGGTCCGCCGCGTCGCGGGGGATGACCGCTTTACTGCTCCTCTGGTCGTCGCGGGCGCGACGCATGGCGACCTGATCATGGCCCAGCTCGGCAATACGCCTGGTGCGCGGCTTGTAGTGGAGCCCTACGCGCGCAACACCGCCCCGGCGATCGCGCTCGCAGCCGCGCTCTTGCCCGAAGACGCAGTGATGCTGGTGTGTCCCAGCGATCACCACATTGTCGACGCGGGGGCCTTCCGTGCTGCTGCGCTCGCCGCCGCGGACCTGGCGCGACAGGATTATCTCGTCTCCTTTGGCATCGCGCCTGACCGGCCCGAAACCGGCTATGGCTATCTCGAACGCGGCGCGCCGCTTGCAGGCGGCTACGCGATTGCCCGCTTCGTCGAAAAGCCCGACCTTGCGCAGGCGCAGGAGTATCTCGCCAGCGGCAAGTTCAGCTGGAATGGCGGCATCTTTGCCTTTCGTGCCGGTCGCCTGCTCGAGGAACTCGCCGCCCACCGCCCCGAAATGGCAAGCCTGGTGCGCCGGGCTGTAGCCGAAGGACGCGAGGACGGCGCGCGCTTCCATCCGTCGGCAGAACCCTTTGCCGCGATTACCGGCGACTCGATCGACTATGCGGTAATGGAAAACACGTCTGTCGCAGCGATCGTGCCGGTGGACATGGGCTGGTCGGATATCGGCAACTGGGCTGCGCTTGCCGATACACTTGCAGGGATGGCTGATGGCGAGGGGAACGTGGCCCGTGGGGGCCCGGTCGATCTCGCCCAGTGCCGTGGCGTCTTCGCGCTCACTGATGGGCCGCGCATCTCGGCCGTGGGGATGGAGGATGTGTGCATCATCGTCTCCGGAAACGAGGTGCTGATCACCACCCGCGACGGCGCGCAATCGGTGGGCAAGCTGCCCGGAGCTGCATACCAGTGAGTGCGCGCCAGCTCCCCACCCGAATGGTCGCAAAGGTCTGGGGCCGAGATGACCTGCCTCCGCCCTTCAGCGCCCCTGAGGGAGAGCGCATCGGCGAAATCTGGTTCGAGCCCCCGCCCGAACTGCCGCAGGTGCTGGTCAAATACCTGTTCACGTCGGAAAAGCTTTCGGTACAGGTGCATCCGTCAGACAGCCAGGCGTTGCAGGGCGAGGCGGGCAAGGAGGAATGCTGGCTGGTGCTCGCTGCCGAGCCTGACGCCGTCCTTGCGATCGGGTTCGAACGCGAAGTAAGCCCGCAGGAGATCGCCGCGGCTGCCCGGGACGGCACGATCGATCGTCTGCTCGCCTGGCATCCGGCCCGTGCGGGCGACCTGTTCTACCTGCCCGCCGGCACGGTCCATGCAATCGGACCGGGCCTCTCGCTGGTCGAGGTGCAGCAAAGCAGTGACACCACCTTTCGCCTGTATGATTATGGCCGCCCGCGCGAACTGCATCTCGATCGCGCGCTGGCGGTGGCGCAGGGCCTGCCTTACCCGTGCGAACATCGCGCCAGCGTGACGGAACGCGGCCAGCTGCTGGTCGATGGCCCGCACTTCCGGCTCGATAGGGTCGAGGGTGAACCCGACGCGGCGACCCGTGCCGCCTATCCGGGCGCGCTGCTGGCGCTACCGCTGGCGGGCGAAGTGCTGTGCAGCGACGGTACCGCGCGTGCCGGAGCGGGCGAGTGCCTCTATGCGCCGGACCTCGACGCGCTCGATTTCACCCGCGCCGAAGTGACCTTGCTAGTGCGGAGCTCTGATTGGTTCTGGCCGTGAAGGACAATGATGCGCCGCTTCTGCTTGATGTCTCGCGAATGGTGTGGCGGCGCTGGACAGGTACTCGCTCGACCGGGATCGATCGCATCTGTCATGCTTGGATCGAGCACTATGGCCCGCGTGCGCAGGCGGTCATCATACACCGCCACGGCCAGGCAATTCTGCCGTTTCAAACCTCACAGGTGCTATTCAAGCTGCTGACGTTGCCCGAGCGGGCGCGCGGTGATGTGATGCGCTTTCGCATGGCTCTTGGTGCGCTTGCAGTCCGGCGCGGCGCGCATTTGCGCGACCGCCTCGATGGGCGAGGTCGATTTTGGCTCAACCCGGGGCACACCGGGCTCGACAGATTGGGGGTGGCCGAGTGGGTGCGACGGCGGCACCTGCGCCCCATTCATCTCGTTCATGACCTGATTCCCATCACCCATCCGCAATTTTGTCGCGAAGGTGAAGATGAACGTCATCGACGCCGAATGCGAACAGTGCTCGACACGGCGAGCGGCGTCGTTGCCAACAGCGCGCATACGCTCGACACCTTGCGAGAGTTCGCAGTAGCTGAGGAACGAATGCTGCCGCCGACAACGGTTGCGTGGCCGGGCACGCCCGCGCTCCCGTCCGTACCGCCGCAGCCGGATGGCGAGCCTACATTTGTGATCCTGGGCACCATAGAGGGGCGGAAGAACCACGCCCTGCTCCTGGCAGTATGGCGGCAGCTGCTTAGCGGCGAGGGTATTGCGACCAAACCCCGCCTCCTCATTGTTGGCCGCCGGGGCTGGCAAGCCGACGATGTATTTGCAGAGCTCGACAGTGGAGCTTTCGGCGACTCCATCGTTGAATTGGGACCGCTCGATGACAATCGTCTGGCCGATGTGCTTTCGAGATCGCGAGCGCTCCTTTTCCCAAGTATTGCGGAAGGTTATGGGATTCCCTTGGTCGAAGCACTAGCCGCCAAGGTCCCGGTGATTGCGAACGATCTCCCCGTCTTTCGCGAAATCGGCCAAGGGGTGCCAGAACTCTTGCCCGCCGACGACCTTGCAGCTTGGCAGGATGCCATTTGCGATTATGCCAAGGACCAAAGCCCCCACCGTTTAGCGCAGGTGTCGCGCCTCGAAGGGTTTCGTGTTCCGGGCTGGCCGGAGCATTTTGCGCAAATCGACGCACTGCTACAAACGCTGTGACGACGCAGCCGACTGCCCGTACCACCGTCAGAATGAAACCGGCTGACCGGCGATCATCTCTTCCATGACGAAGTGACTGGTGACGACCGAAAGCTCGAAGCCGTCGATCAGGCGTCGGAGCCTGCGCCAGCAAGCGTTCTGCGACAGCCCGACCACTTCGACGAGGGCGCGCTGGCTGAGCGAGCCATCGGCCTGGAGCGCCATCAGGATCTTTCTATCGATATTGTCAATCTGGATTACTGATTGGGTTACTGATCGAAGAACACCCCATAAATATGAGTTTCGGGTAATGTGTCGGTCGTCAGAACATTTGGCACAGCTCGCGGCCTGGATCTGCGGAGTGCGGGCCTCGACTTGGGTTGACGATTAGGTGGCGCGTTCGAAGGGCAGCAAAACATGAACACCAAGGGCGTCTAGAAAACTCGGGGCCATTCAGATGGGGGCGCACATCGCACGTAAGAGTTGAGCTCTGAGGTATCATACTGCCTCTCTCGAAGAGAAGAAGCAGGTGAGCCGGTCCCGGCTAGAGAAAGGGGTTTTCTGAACCTCAATTGGGGGTAAGGGTGAAATAAAAATAATAACATCAAATAGTTATAGCCTTCTCCGTTGATTGTGCTGGCCCGATTGCGAGCCTTCTCACCGAACCTCATAAAATGTGCTATGCAAATCAATATTTTACATGATCAATGCGAGTCCTCTTCTGGCACCATTTCTTTCTCGCTCGGCGTTCCATGCTGCACGGCAGGGCGGCGAGTGGAAGCGCCAGCTTCCGCGCAAATTCCGCCGTTGCCTCATTTGCCCACGGCGATGCCGGGCATGCAGCCGGAAACAGGCTGGAATACCTGGCGGGCGCTGCTTGTGAAACAGGCAATCCGGGTATATCGGCGCTCGCTGTAGGCATGAGGTATGGCGTAACGTGAACCGCAATCCGCTCGACATCTATGGCCGCTGGATTGCGCAGGTTCCCGGCGTCTGGCCGCAGGACGCGCGCGAGTGGGCGCACCGCGAATTCATCGATACCGTGGCGGTGATGGTGCCCGGCGCGGTCGAGCCGGTGACCGAAAAGCTGTTCGGCGTGGTGGCGCCATGGGGCGCGGGGCCGTGCACCGTCTTCGGCCAGACACAGCGACTGGCCGCGCCGTGGGCCGCGCTGGTCAATGGCACGATCGCCCATGCGCTCGATTTCGACGACAATTTCGATCCGCCCAAGGCGCATCCCACCACCGTGCTTTTCCCCGCGATCATGGCGATTGCCGAGCAGGAGAAGCTTTCTGGCGCGGCGGCGATCGATGCCTATATCGTCGGCCTCCAAATATTGGGAAGGATCGGGCAGGGGCTCAACCCCGCGCATCGTAACCGTGGCTGGCACGCCACGGCAACCGTGGGCGTGATGGGCGCGACCGCGGCGTGTGCGCGGCTGCTGAAGCTCGATGCCGAGACTTGCGCGCGGGCATTGTCGATAGCCACCAGCATGTCGGCAGGGTTCATGAGCCAGTTCGGGACCGAGATGAAGCCCGTCCACGCTGGGCTTGCCGCCAAGGGCGGGGTGATGGCGGCCACCATGGCGCAGGCGGGCATCACCGCCGGGCAGGGCACGCTCGACGGGCCGACCGGCATGAACCGGCTGATGGTAGGTCCCGATTACGAGGAATTGCGCGACACGATCACGCATATCGAACACGGGCAGAATCTGCGTTACGAACTCGATCATGTTGGTGAGCCGCTGCTGATTACCGAGCACCTTTTCCGGGTGAAACGCTTCCCCACTTGTGGCGCAATCCACCGCGCGATGGACGGTGTGCTGGGTCTCAAGGCTCAGCACGGCTTTGCCCCTGTCGACCTGGCCTCGGTCGATCTCTACATGCCGCAGGTGCATTTCAACAACGTCATGTACACCGATCCCCGGACCCCGCTCGAGGCGAAGTTCTCCGCCGAATATGGCGTCGGCTGCGTGCTTGCGCGCGGCGATTGCACGCTCGCCGATTTCACGCCCGAGAAGGTGATGGGAGAGGATGTGCGCTCGCTGTTTCCGCTGATCCACCGCCACCCGGTCGACAAGCTCGAGGGCGAATTTCCGACCGAGGTGCATGTCACGCTCAAGGACGGGCGCAAGCTCAAATCGGTCAACGAGTGGCCGCTCGGTAGCAAAGCCGCGCCCTTCAGCGACGCGCAATACTGGGCGAAGTTCGATGCCTGCTGCGAAGGGGTGCTGGACGGCGAAGCACGCGCGGCCCTGCGCGGCGCGCTCGAACGCTTTCCCGATCTGGCCGATGCGGGCGAACTGATGCGCCACGCGGCATTTGTTCCGAAACATTAGAGGCAGGACAGGATTGACCATGAATAAGCAGGCAGGCGCGAGCCACGGCAAGCCGGCGGTGCTGGTGATGGCGGCTAGCCGCCGCGGGGTGGACGATCCGGTGGCGCTGCTCCAGGGCAAGGCGCATAAATGCCTTGTCGAAATCGACGGGCAGGTCATGCTCGAACGGGTGCTGGAGGCGCTGGTCGATAGTGGCTGCTTCGACCGGATCCATGTCTCGCTCGACACCCCCGATGTGCTCGAAGCTACCGCCCGCATGCGCGGCTGGGTGGAGGACGGCACGGCGATTTTCGTGGCTGCGCGCGGCAATCTGGCCGACAGCGTGCTCGCCGCGGTCGAGGAAATCGGGCAACCCCTGCCGCTGGTCATCACCACCGGCGACAATGCCCTGCACACGCCAGAACTGGTGCATGATTTCGTCGAGGGGTTCATGGCTGGCAGCGAGGACGTGGCGCTGGGACTGTCGACCGAGGAGGTCGTGCTGCGCGAATTTGCCAATTCGGGCCTCGCCTTCCACCAGCTCAAGGATGGCGGATCATCCTCGTGCAATCTTTATGGTCTGCGCAATGAGCGGGCGCTTACGGCGGTGAAGGTGTTCGAGGGCGGCGGGCAGTTCGGCAAGCGCCACATGCGCATTCTCAAGGCCTTTGGCGTGTGGCCCTTCGTGCTCTACAAGCTGAAGCTCACCACCATGCGCGGCCTGATCGATGCAATCGGGCGCAGGCTGGGGGTCAGCATCGCGCCGGTGATGCTCGATTACCCCTTCGGGCCGATCGACGTCGACCACAAGCATTCGTTCGAAATCACCGAGGCGGCGTTGATCCGGCGGCGCGAAGCCGCAGCTCAGAGCCGCTGATCCGAACTTTCGCGCGGCAGTGCTGATTTGACATCGTAGATCGCCGCGCCGGGCTTACCCAGCGCGCGGATACCATCGCTGCCCATGGCCACAATTTCATCATGCGCCACGGCCAGAATGATGCCGTCGTACTTGCCCGGCTCCAGCATAGCCACCGGGCGGATGCCATATTCGCGGACGCATTCCTCAGGATTGACCCAGGGATCCCAGACATCGACCGCGATATCGAATTCATGCAGATGTCCGACGATGCTCGCGACCCTGGTGTTGCGATGATCGGGGCAGTTTTCCTTGAAGGCGAAGCCCAGCACCAGCACGCGCAGATCGCCGGTCAACAGCCCCTTGCGCCCCATCAGGCGGACAAATTGGTTCACCACATATTTGCCCATCCGGTCGTTGATCCGGCGTCCCGCCAGGATCACTTCGGGGTGGTGGCCGATTTCCTCGGCCTTGTGGGTGAGGTAGTAGGGATCGACCCCGATGCAGTGCCCGCCGACGAGGCCGGGACGCACCGGCATGAAGTTCCACTTGGTCCCCGCCGCTTCGAGCACTTCGAGCGTATCGATCTCCAACCGGTTGCATATCATCGCCAGTTCATTGGCGAGCGCGATGTTGAGATCGCGCTGGGTATTTTCCATCACCTTGGCAGCTTCGGCCACGCGGATCGAACTGGCCCGGTGCGTGCCGGCGGTGATGATCCGGCGGTAGAGCGCGTCGACGAAGTCGGCGGCCTCCGGCGTTGAGCCCGAAGTGATCTTGCTGATGTCACCGATCTTGCGGTGCTTGTCGCCCGGATTGATTCGTTCTGGACTATAGCCGCAGAAGAAATCGCGGTTGTAGGTCAGACCCGAAAGCTGCTCGAGGATCGGCACGCAGAACTCGTCGGTGCAGCCGGGATAGACGGTGCTCTCATAGATCACCACATCGCCGCGCTTCAGCACCTGCCCGATCGACCGCGTTGCGCTTTCGAGCGGGCCAAGGTCGGGATGGTTGTGGCTGTCGAGAGGGGTCGGCACGGTGACGATATAGACGTTGCACGCCGCCGCATCGTCCCACGCGCAAGTGAAGCTGAGCCGCGTCGCCGCCGCCAGCTCTTCGGGCGTTGCCTCCAGCGTCTCGTCATGACCCGCCATCAGGCTTTCGACGCGCGCGGCCCTGATGTCGATGCCCACGGTGGGAAACTGCTGCCCGAAGGCGACCGCCACCGGCAGGCCGACATAGCCTAGCCCGACCACGCCGATGCGCGCATCTTCGATCCGCAGCGGGAATGTTTGCGACATGAGGCTTCAGCGCTCGGTCGTCTGAAGCGGCCAGTAACCGGACAGTATCCGTTCGCCGCCTTCGCCGCGCTCGACCTCGGCGATCACCCGCTTGCCGATGCCCGACAGGTTGCCGTCATGCATGCGGTAGCAGAACAGCGGTTCGGGTATGTGGCGCCCATTCCAGCCATTGGCGACAATGCGCTTCCACTTGTGGTGCTTGGTCCCCTTGCGGATCGCCTCGTCATAGGGCCCGGCGTCGAGCACGGGCGCGGCGAGGCACATGGCCGGTTCGGGGATGAACGAATAACGCTCGAGCAGCGCGGGATCGAAGGCGGCGGATTTACCGCGGTCGAGCGTTTCCCCGGTCGCTGAAATCAGCATGCAATCGGTATAGATGATGGCGATCGAGGGGTCTTCGGCCCGTGCGTCTTCCAGTTCGGCAATGGTGCGTGTCGCGTAGCCGGGGGTCAGCACATCGTCCGAATCGTGGATCACGAAATACTTGCCCCGCACATGCGGCAACGCGCGGTTCAATGCGGCCAGTTTGCCTGCATTCTCCTCCATCGCGATCAGGCGTGCCGAAACGAACCGGCCTTCATGCTCTTCAAGCGCCTCGCGGATCGCCTCGACCGAATTGTCGGTACTGGCATCGTCGACCACGATCAGTTCGATCGGGGAATAGGTCTGCGCTGCGATGCTGGCGATCGCTTCTGCCACGAAGCGCGCATAGTTGTAATTGGGGATCACGACGCTCAGCAGGCCGTCGGGGGTATTTTCGGTCAATTGCAGTTCCACTTGTCGTTTGGGCCAAGCGATCGGGTCGGTCGGCTCGATGCCGCGCTTTAGCGCGATTGAGGCGAAGATGCCAAGGTTTGCGCGCGGGTAAAGAGATTGGCGGGCGATCGATCCAGCCTTGCCATCAGATCGCCGCAGATCTCGGCCACGCGCTGCCTGTCCGCATCGGGGATCGAGGCGCGCTTTTCCGCGCTGTCGGACGTGAACTGCTGCTTGTTGCTGTCGTCCTTCGAATGGAAGTTGAACTGTTCGAGCATCAGCGCCAGTTCGTCCGCGCCGGGCCTGAAATCGAGCCCGCGCGCGAGGATGTCGGCAAAATTGCCGGGCTTGATATCGACATAGTTGAGCAGCTTCACTTGGTCGCCCATCTGCAAGGCAAAGCCGAGATAGCGGGCGAAGCAATGCGCCAGATACTCGACCTCGTCCATCGCGCCGGTCGCCCGCCAGTCCTGCCCCGAAAGGAACCCGGCTTGCGGCCTGCCCTTGGCCCAGACCACCGCCGAAGTCTCGCGCAGCACCGATGCGATCACCTCAACCGGCTCGCGGTAAAGGAACAGCGCGGGCATTTGCGGGAACGCGGCCAACGCGAAATCCATGTAGAGCGTGTTCCACGAAATGAACTTGATGAAGGCGCGTTCTTCCCGCGGCTGGCGGCGGCGGGTCATAGCCAGGACGAGGTTGCGGAACGCCCTGAGGTTCGCGGGGGTCGCTTGCGCTTCCTGCGCCCAGTCGCGCGTGATGGTGGCCCAGAACCCGCGTTGCAGCGGAGCCCCCTGGTTGATCACCACATGGCGCTCGCTGCGTGCCAGCGCCTTGCCCGTCAGCGTCGATCCGCAGCGCGAGATATGGAACAGGAACCCGGCAGGCTCGATCGGGTCGGCCAGGATGCGGTCATCCTGAAGGATGGCGAAGTCGGTCGCGAAGGAATCGCCGATCGCGCCGCGCTGCGCCAGCGTGCTGACGGTGAAGATGTGCTGCCATTCGCGATAGGGATGGGTGCCGATGTCGGCCCACAGCACTTTGCCGTTTCCGCCGGTTTCGGTTTCGGGATCGATCGCCACCGGGATCATGCCCGGGGTCGCTCGAATCCGTGCCACCGCCTCCTCAATCCCGAGGTGACGGTCCCCGATGCCGGGGATCAGGCCTTTGACCACCTCGTGATCGGGCAGGGCATAGAGCGCGGTCAATTCGACTCCGTGGCTTGGTTATTGCGGAAATGCGCGGCTCCTTGCGCGGCGGCCGGGGCCATGTCAACAGGCAGGGCGGCGGCGGCGGAACACTTGGCAAGCGCTGCAAAAGTGGGCACAGCCACGCGCCACAGGGCAATGGAATGGAACGAATGCCACAGGATTACCCCGCGCTGATCGCACACGGGCTTGACGATGCCCATGGCATGGCGGTGCTCAATCCCGCCACGGGCGAACTGATCGCCAGCGTGAAAACCTATTCGGGCGGAGAGATCGACCAGGTCATCCGCGCGGCAGAGGCTGCGCGCAAGGATTGGGCGGCCGAAACCGCCAAGTTCCGCGCGAACCGCCTTCGCGACTGGTTCGACCTCATTATCGAACATCGCGAGCAATTGGCGGAAATCTGCACTCTCGAATGCGGCAAGCCGCTGGCCGAAGCCCGCGCCGAGCTCGATTATGCGGCAAGCTTCGTCGAATGGTTTTCCGAAGAGGCACGGCGCGCCTACGGTGAGGTGGTCCCCAGCTTTGCGAGCGGCAAGGCGATTGTCGTGACCAAGGAGCCGGTCGGCACCTGCGCCGCGATCACGCCGTGGAACTTTCCACTCGCCATGATTACCCGCAAGAGCGCCCCGGCGCTGGCGGCGGGCTGCGCCATGGTGATCAAGCCTTCCGAGGCCACGCCGCTTTCGGCGCTGGCGCTGGAGGCGTTGGCGGCAAGGGCAGGTATTCCTGCCGCGATCCTGCGGATCGTGCCCAGTGACGATCCGGCCGAGGTGGGCAAGCTGTTCTGCACCCATCCGGTGATCCGCAAGATCAGCTTCACCGGATCGACCGCGGTGGGCAAGCTGCTGCTGGCGCAGGCGGGCAGCACGGTCAAGAAGGCTTGCATGGAGCTGGGCGGAAACGCGCCATTCATCGTGTTCGAGGATGCCGATATCGATGCCGCGGTAGAAGGCGCGATGATCGCCAAATACCGCAACGCGGGCCAGGCCTGCATCGGCGCCAACCGTCTGCTGGTGCAGCGAACGGTGCAGGGCCGCTTTGTAAAGCAGCTGACCGAGCGCGTCAGCGCTCTCAAGGTGGGCAATGGCATGGAACAGGGCATGCAGATCGGACCGCTGATCAACGACAAGGCGTTGCAGAAGGTCGAGATGCTGACCGATGCGGCGCTTTCGGGCGGAGCGACGCGCGTCTGCGGCGGCGGCAGGCACAATGCGGGCGCGCAGTTCTATACGCCGACGATCCTCACCGGCGTTCGGCAGGACATGGCCATCGCGCAGCAGGAAATCTTCGGGCCGGTCGCTTCGATCATCCCCTTTGACGACGAGGCGGATGCGATCCGCATCGCTAATGATACGCCTTACGGGCTGGCGAGCTATTTCTACACAACCGACCTCGGCCGCGCGTGGCGGGTAATGGGCGCGCTCGAATATGGCATGGTGGCGGTCAACGAAGGGCTGCTGGGCACCGAAGTTGCGCCCTTCGGCGGGGTCAAGGAATCGGGGCTGGGCCGCGAAGGATCGCGCCACGGAATGGACGAATATCTGGAGCTCAAGTACGCGCTGCTGGGCGGGCTTGGAGCAGGATGAGCGGGTTAATCGTTGAAGGCGGCGTGGGCGGCCAGACTGCGCTGGAGCACGGTGACCAGGCATAGCGCAGCATAGATCCACGCGATTGGCGCGAAGTATTGCGGCAGCAGGCACATCGCGGTGAACGCCAGGATCGTTTCGGTCCCTTCGGCCAGGCCCGTATTGTAAAAAAAGCTCTTGCGGCCATGCGCGGTGGTTTCAATCCCGCGCTTGGCAGCCAGTGTGGCAAAGGCGAGGAAGCTTACGCCCGTGAGCGCGAAACTCGCGACCAGCACCAGTGCCGGAAGCAGGTTTTCGTCCGCCGCCAGCGCGAAACCCACGGGCACGGCGACATAGAACACGAAGTCGCCGACGATATCGATATAGCCGCCGAAGTCGGTCATCCCGCGCTGGCGGGCGACTGCACCGTCAAGCCCGTCGAACAGGCGGTTGGTCAGGATCAGCGCCAGCCCCGCCAGATAATGCGCTTCGGAAATGGTCCAGGCGGCGGCAATTGCCAGCACCATCGCGGTCAGCGTGATGGCATTTGCACCAGCGCCGCGCGCCGCCAGCCAGCGTCCCGCCGCATTGAGCGGGGGATCGATCAGCGGGCGCAGGCGGGCATCGAGCATCGTCCGCGCTCCTCAGGCCCAGGTGACGAGGCCGATCATGGCCCCTGTCATCAACGAGGCGAGATTGCCCGCAATCCAGCTCTTCATCCCCAGCCCCGCCACTTCGGCGCGCCGTTCGGGCGCGAGCGTGGCGATGGCCGAAACCAGCAGCCCCACGCTCGCCAGATTGGCCACTCCATTGAGCGAATAGGTGACAATCAGCAGGCTGCGCGGATCGAGCGCACCCGGCGCCAGCGCGGCAAGCTGGAGGTATGCGACATATTCGTTGAGGATCGCCTTGGTGCCCATCAGGCTGCCCGCCGTCCCCGCCTGATCCCAGGGCACACCGCTGGCCCACATCAGCGGGGCGAACAGCCAGCCGAACATCCGGCCCAGCGTCAGCGCCTCGCCCCCCACCAACGGCAGCAGCGCGAGCACCTGATCGGCCAGATTGACCAGCGCGAACACGACGATGATCACACCGATGACGGCGAGCATCAGCTGCACCCCTTCCATCGTGCCGCGGATCACCGCATCCATGCTGCTGGCATACTGGAGGTCGGGTTCCGCTGCTTCGCCCGATGCGCCCTCGACCTGCTCGCCCGGCACCATCAGTCTTGCGATCAGCACGGCGGCGGGCAGCGAAATCAGCGACGCGACGATCATGTGACCGACCGCGTTGGGCACGGTTTGCGAAAGCGTGGTGGCATAGAGCACCAGAATCGCGCCCGATATGGTCGCCATGATCAGCACCATGATCATGAACAGATCCGCGCGGTTGATGCGCCCCAGCCAGGCGCGCAGCACCAGTGGGGATTCGACCACGCCAAGGAAGATCGTCGCCCCTCCCGCGAGGCCCACCACGCCGCTTACCCCCATGGTCTTGCGCAGCGCCCATGAAAGCCCGCGCACCGCTGCCCGCAGTATCCCCCAGTGCCACAGCAGCGCGGAAATCGCCGAAAAGACAATGATGAGCGGGAGTATCTCGAACGCGATGATCAGCGGCTTTGCCGCGCCTTCCTTGAGCACGAAGGGCAGTTCCGCGCCGCCGACATAGCCGAACATATAGCTCGACCCGACCAGCGTCGCCCGCTCGATCGCAGACACCGCGCGGTTGGCAAAGCCCACCAGTTCCCACACGAAGGGCACACGCGTGACGACGAGCGCGATTGCCAGTTGCAGCAGCACCGCCCCGCCGATCCAACGCCAGCCGGGGCGCAGGTCGCGGTTCTCGGACAGGCCCCAGGCCAGCAGCAGGATGCAGGCAACGCCGATCAATCCCTGCAAGTTCTGCATCGCTGCCATCGTATTCCCTCTAGAACTTCAACGCCGCGCCGAACTGGAACTGGCGCGGCGGCCCGGCATTGCGCTGGACGAATGGTGCCCCGCCGCCGAACTGCACCTGATTGGACGTTGTCGCCGCGTTGGCAAAGCCCGATTCATTATTGGTGTTGAAAACGTTGAACACGTCCGCGCTCAGTTCCAGCCCGCCAAGCCCGGGGACAGCATAGCGCGCGCCAATGTCGACCGTGGCCGACCATGGCAGCCGCGCCGAATTGCGGCTTTCCCCGGGATAACGGTCGGAATTGCCGACGAAATTCTCGCCAAAGCTGGCGCCGTCGCCATTGAGGTCCTGCGTGCCGAAGATACGCGCATCGGGCACCAGGTTGACCGGCTGGCCCGACTGGAACAGCCCGGCCACGCTCAGCGACAGGCCCTCGATCGGATAGAGATAGCCCACCGCCGAGATGACATGCCGCCGGTCGTTGGCCGATGGCCCCCATTCGGTGCTGAAATCGTTCGAATTGGCGGCGCGGAAGTTGATGTCATCGGTGTCGTTCTTGAGGCTCGACAGGGTATAGGACAGCCGCAGCGCGTAGAAATCGTCCCCGCGCGCCTTGTTGGCTTGCAGGATCAGCGCCTTGTATTCGGCCTCGCCCTCGGTCTCCGAAACGGTGATCTGCCGCGCCCCGCCTGCAATCGGCGCGACCGGGCGCGATGCATCGGCATCGGCCTGCGAACGCACCAACCCCAGCGTCTGCGCCAGCGCCAGCCGCGCGGCATTGTCGCCCTGGCTCTGGAGCAGCGCGATATTGGCTTCGGTCAGATTGGCGAGATTGGGGGTGAAGGGCGCAGGTGCGTTGAGATCGCGTAGCCGCACCAGATTGTGCGACCGGCTGTAGATCAGATCGGCGGAAAGCGTGATCGTATCGCTCGCCTGATACTGGTAGCTGCCGCTCAGCTGCACGCTGTAGGGGCTGTCATAGCCGGTGGAGCTGAGGATCCGCGCCTCGTTGATGGTGGCGGTATCGCGCAGATTCTGGACCTCGCCGGGCGAAGGGCACTCGGCCACGGTTGCACAGACCGGTGAAACAGTGAGATTGCCGTCGAAGGTCACGTCGGCAAGATCGGTTCCCGCCGGGATAATGCCCAGCGACTGCAACTGGCCGAGCTGCGCCAGGAAACCGGGCGAGGTGGTGTTGCGCTGCAATGCGTCGGAAATCACCGCATAGGACATCTTGCCATAGAACAGGCCCGCGCCAAAGCGCAGGCTGGAACGGGCATCGGGGCGGTAATTGAGCGAGAAGCGCGGGGCGATATTGTCATGATCGCCGCTGGCCGCGCCCTTGGCGGTCAGGCTGTCATAATCCCAGCGGACACCCAGCGTCGCGGTCAGCTGCGATGAAAGCTGCCATTCGTCCTCGACATAGAAGGCCAGCTGCGTCTGCGCGGTGCCGAAGCTTTGCGGGCGCAGTTCGACCGAATAGTTCGCCACCGCCGGGTTGAGCGCGAGCACGTCCTGCGCGGTGAGGCCAAGGCCAAAGCCGCCGGAAGCCAGCGTGGCCAGTTGCTGCGCGGTCAGGTCGACGGTGAAGTTACCATCGGGATTGCCGCCGCCCAGCAGCGAAAAATCGGACCGGATCACGTCCGCGCCGAAGCTCAGCCGGTGGTCGCCGCTGGTCCGCTGGAAGCGGTGCGTCGTCTGCCAGGTTTCTTCCAGATCGTCGAACACGAAGCCGGGGTGGCCGACCACGCCCACGGTGAGGCCCGATGGATCGCGCACCGCCACCTGCGGGCCGGGTCCGCCCTTGGGCTCGCCGTAATCCCAGCGGAACCGGCTGTACTGTACCGCCCCGTCATAGCTCCACACGTCGCCCGAATAGCTGGC
>LOEX01000122.1 GCA_001516125.1 Sphingomonadales bacterium BRH_c42 | reverse complement strand
GCTGGAGGCCGCCGGCATCGTGCTGGTCCGCCAGCGGCCCGGCAGCGCCAAAGGCGTGATGTTCATTACCCTCGAAGATGAGAGCGGCATCGCCAATCTGGTTGTCTGGCCGCAGGTCTTCGAGAAGAACCGCCGTATCATCCTGTCGGCCGGCATGTTCGCCGTGCGCGGCCGCATCCAGCGCGAGGGCGAAGTCGTCCACCTTGTCGCCCAGCGCCTCACCGATCTCTCGGCCGAGCTGGCCAGCGTCGGCGATCGCGACGCCGCTTTTCCACTGCCGCATGGGCGCGGGGACGAATTCCATCACGGCTCGCCGACGCCCGATCCGCGCGGCCTGGCGCCCAAGGGGCTGCGGACGCGCGACATCTATGTTCGCAACCTGCACATCGACTCGATCAAGGTGAAAACGCGGGATTTCCGGTAACGCGATCCCTCTAAGCCGACGACCCTAAGAGGCTGCCGCAGCTCTCGCCCCAGACTTCGCTGCTCAGGGACGAGATCATTCGTCCTAAACCAGTCGCTCGTCCAGCATCTCCATTGGGAACACGTGCGCCGATCGCAGACAGGCAAACACAAGCATGGAGGCTTGCCGTTTCATCCCGGGCCATGCATCGTATTTCAACAATACATGAAGCAGTGAAATATGATTCGCGAACAGGAAGCGCTAACCGGATTCTCCGCGATCTCACATGAGGCGCGACTGAGGATCGTCCGTATGCTCATCGTGGCCGGCGCGGACGGCATGGCCGCAGGGGCCATCGCTTCGGCGCTGGACGGCGCGCAGCCCTCACGGGTGTCGTTCCATCTCAAGGGGCTTGAACATGCCGGCCTCATCGAGAGCCGGCGCGAGGGCACGTCGATCATCTATAGCGCCGACTTTCCGGCGCTCTCGGCTCTCGTCGCCTTCCTGATGCACGACTGCTGTCACGGACATTGCGCCTATTGCGATCAAGCCATTGCGCTTTTCGCCAAGTGCGAAGGGCGTCCGACCCATGTTCATGACACGGACGAAAAGCGGGACCGATGACAAGAGACAATCTGGAGCGCCATCAGGTCTGGGTCTATCTGGCCGCCATCCTGCTCGGCCTGGTGATCGGCAGCGTCGCTCCCGGTCTGGCGCCGATGTTCGAGTTGCTGCTCTGGCCGGGGCTCGCGCTGCTCCTCTATGCGACCTTTACGCAAGTGCGACTCGACCAGCTTCCAGCCGCGTTCCGAGACAGGAAGTTCATTTCGGCGGCGTTACTCGGGAATTTCATCGTGCTGCCGGTTCTCGTTTTGGGCGTGCTGATGCTCGTGCCGGATGTGCCCGCGATCCGCCTCGGGCTGCTGCTGGTCCTGCTCGTGCCCTGCACCGACTGGTTCATCACCTTCGCGCATCAGGCCGGAGGCGACCTTCGCCGGGCCATCGCGATCACGCCGGCGCTGCTGGTTCTCCAGATGCTGTTTCTGCCGATCTATCTCTGGCTGTTCATGGGCGAGGGCTTCGCCGAAATCGTCTCGGCGGGCCGCATGGTCACGGTGTTCGCGGTGGTTATCATCCTGCCTTTGGTCCTGGCGTGGCTAACCGAGCGATGGGCAGGGGAAAAGGCGCGCCGCGCAGCGATGGTGGAAAGGATCGGCTTGTTGCCGGTTCCGCTACTGGCGCTGGTGCTGTTCCTCATCGGGGCGTCGCAGGTCGAGGCGGTGCTGGATTCTCTACCCGTGATGGGAGACATTCTCGTCGCCTGCGTCGTCTTCTTGATCGGGGCGGTCATTTGCGGCCTTGTGATCGGCAAGGCGTTTAGACTGCCGGTTCCACAGGCCCGGACGCTGGTGTTCACACTGACGACACGCAATTCGTTCGTCGTGTTACCGTTCGCTCTAGCGTTGCCCGCCGCTTGGGAAATGGCCGCAATAGTGATCGTCTTCCAGTCGCTGATCGAGCTGTTCGGTATGCTCGCGCTTTTGTGGTTGGTCCCGAAGAAATTCTTGCCGCCCGTCCGAGAATCGACCTGATGTCCGCTACGCGCTTCAACCGAGCAACGCTGCGTGGAGGCACCTAACAGGGGTCGCCGAGGTCCTCTTCCTGCGAGATCAGCGCATGGCCTGGCTCGACCTGAGTATCTCGGAAGACCAGCCGCGCGAGGCGCTGCCAGCGAGAGCCTTCGCGATGTCGCTGCTGCGAAAGCCAAGAGCGCAAGCGGCACTCGCCGTCGAGGCATCTCCATCCCGGAATAGACCTTGAGGGGAAAGCCTTCCCCTGCGCCCGAGCCGACAGGTCTCGGCCGACCCCTTCTGCGGGGCGGCCGCCCCGCAACGCCCCGCTGAGAGTGAGAGAGTGGATCGGTTTTCCGTGACGGGTTGAAGTTTGGAGAAGAGGTCTCCGACGCCCGTCATGGAGTTTGGTCCCATGAATATCCAGGTCCTCGATGCGCGCCGTGACACCGGCGGCGGTTACAAGGTCGATGTCGGTCGTGGCGAACGGGTCGGGCGCGTCTCGTCGGAGTGGTTCTCACGTCCGGCCGACGAGCGCTACCTCTCCCTGTCGGAGTTGGCCCACACGGTCCGCGACCGTACTGAACGCAGCCGGACGCGGGTGGTGGAAAGCGCGCTCATCCATGTCGAGGCAAACCGAAATGATTCAGAGCGATTGGGCCTGATCCTGCCGGGCACGGATACGCCCATCGCCCCTACCCATTGGAGCTTCGGCCAACTCGCCAGCCTGGTCGGCGCGCCGGCAGCCTATCTGCGCCAGCTTCCCGCGCCGCTCGCCGCGATCAACCTGCAATATGGCCTGACGTCCAATCGGGCCGAGCAGATCAAGACGCTCGAAACCGATAATGGCCGTGTCGAACTGCGCGCCGTCACCGGCCCGGACTACGGCCGCATCTATGATCACGAACTGGTCGAGGCCGTGCAGCGCATTGCCGGCAACGGTACGGGCGACACACGTTGGAAAGTGCCCGGCGTGCTCGACTGGTCGACCGGGATCTACAATCCGCGCGTCGACATCACCAAGGATACCACGACGCTTTATGCCTCCGATCGCGACGTCTTCCTGTTCCTGGTCGACGATCTGAATCCGATCGAGGCCGGCCGACTGCCGGACGGTTCGCCCGACCTCTATTTCCGGGGTTTCTACTGCTGGAATTCCGAAGTCGGCGCCAAGACGCTCGGCATGGCGAGCTTCTATCTGCGCGCGGTTTGCCAGAATCGCAATTTGTGGGGCGTGGAGGATTTCGAGGAAATCACCATCCGCCACTCCAAATATGCGGCCAATCGCTTCGCGCACGAGGCGGCCCCAGCGCTGCTGAACTTCGCGAACTCCTCACCCCTGCCATTCGTCAACGGCATCAAGGCGGCGCGCGAGCGGATCGTCGCCAGAACCGACGAAGACCGCACCGACTTCCTGCGTCGGCGCGGCTTCTCCAAGGCCGAAACCGGCAAGATCATCGACAGGGTGCTGGCCGAGGAAGGCCGTCCGCCCGAGTCCATCTTCGACTTCGTGCAGGGCATCACTGCCGTTGCGCGCGACAAACCGCATCAGGACGCCCGCCTCGACATGGAGGGCAAGGCCAAGAAGCTGCTCGATCGCGCCGCCTGATTTCCGCAATGCGGGGGATGCGGTGTTCCGTATCTCCGGCTTTGCGCTTCCATGCCTTTCTGGTTTGCCGGTCCGTGGCGCTGCCCCCTTTAGAGGAAGAGGGCGGCGCTTCGCTTCGTGACGGGTTGGAGGTTGAGAGAGAGTCTCTCGGCCGCCCGTCGCGGAGTAAATCCCTATGGCTACTGCCGTTCAGAAGATCGTCCTGTCGTCCTCGCGCGACATCCCCTTCAACAAGCTGGTGCTCAGCCAGTCCAACGTCCGGCGGGTGAAGGCCGGCGTCTCGATCGAGGACCTCGCGGCCTCGATCGCTCGTCGCGGCCTGATCCAGAGCCTCAGCGTCTTCCCCGTCGTTGACGCCGAAGGCAACGAGACCGGCATGTTCGAGGTGCCCGCCGGCGGCCGCCGCTTCCGCGCGCTCGAACTGCTGGTGAAGCAGAAGCGTCTCGCCAAAGTCGCGCCCGTCCCCTGCGTGGTCCGCGATCGCGACAGCGCCATCCTCCCCGAGGAGGTGTCGCTCGCCGAGAACATCGAGCGCGCTGCGCTCCATCCGCTCGATCAGTTTCGCGCCTTCCACGACATGCTGATCAAGGGCATGACCGAGGAGGAGATCGCCGCGGCGTTCTTCGTGCCCGTCAACGTGGTCAAGCAGCGGCTGCGCCTCGCGACCGTCTCACCGGTCCTCCACGACGTCTATGCCGACGACGGCATGACGCTGGAGCAGCTCATGGCCTTCACGGTCTCCCAAGACCACGAGCGTCAGACCCAGGTCTGGGACGCGATCAAGGACGCCTGGTCGAAGGAGCCCTATCAGATCCGGCGCATGCTGACCGAGACCACAGTGCGCGCCTCCGACAAGCGTGCCATCTTCCTCGGCATCGAAGCCTATGAGGCGGCTGGCGGCATCGTCATGCGCGACCTGTTCCAGTCCGACGATGGCGGCTGGCTGCAGGACGTCGCGCTTCTCGATCGCCTCGTCGCCGAGAAGCTGAAGGCCGAGGCCGAGGCGATCGCCGCCGAAGGTTGGAAGTGGATCGAGGTGGCGGTCAGCTTCCCCTACGATGCCGTGCGCGGCCTTCACGAGGTCTCCGGTACGCCGATCAATCTATCGGCGGAGGAACAGGCGACCATCGAGGCGCTCACCGCCGAGCAGGCCAGGCTCGAAGCGGAATATCAGGACGCCGATGAACTGCCCGATGAGATCGACGAGCGTATGGGCGAGATCGAGACGGCTCTGGCAGCCTTCGACGACCGGCCCGAGCACTTCGACCCGGCCGACATCGCCATCGCCGGAGTCTTCGTCAGCATCGACGCCAACGGATCGCTTTCGGTCGATCGCGGTTTCGTCCGGCCCGAGGATGTGCCTCAGGGCCGGACCGATGGTGAGGAAGGATCGGAGACGAAGATCGAATCCGATGGCACCGCGAGCCCGTCGGTGCAGCGCGCCGTCATCACCATCGGCGGCCGGCCTGTCGAACCGGAAGAGGACGATGAGGACGACAGCATCAAGCCGTTGCCCGAACGGCTCGTCGTCGAGCTGACCGCCTACCGCACCCTCGCGCTGCGCAACGCGGTGGCGGAGAACCCGCACATCGCCATGACGGCGCTTCTCCATAAACTCGTCTCGGACAGCTTTATGACCCGCATGTACGCGGGCGCCATGGAAGCGGGGGTGAAGCACATCTTCTTCCCCGTTCAGGACGAGGCGCTGAAGGACAGCCCTTCCGCGCGGGCCGTCCAGGACCGTCATGACGCCTGGGCCAGCGACATCCCGAAGGACGACGACGCCCTTTGGAATTGGCTCGCTGGTCTCGACGATGCCAGCCGCATGGCGCTACTGGCGCATTGCGTCAGCTATGGCGTCAACGCGCTCTATGAGCGGCCGAACCCGCACAGCGCTGGCGGCGTGTCGCAGCATACGCTCGACATGAGGCTCGCGCAGGCCGACCGGCTGACGCGGGCGACCGGGCTCGACTTGGTCGAAGCTGGGTGGCGGCCGACCTTCGGCAACTACCTCAGCCGTGTCACCAAGCCGCGCATCCTCGAAGCCGTCCGCGAAGGCGCCGGCGAACGGGCGGCCCAACTCATCGACCATCTGAAGAAGGGCGACATGGCCAAGGAAGCCGAGCGTCTCCTCGCCGATAGCGGCTGGCTGCCTGAGCCGCTTCGGATTGCCGGCGTCGACGGCGATCCCGCAGCGGATGCGGACGGCGGCGGCGTGGAAGCCGAGCTGCCCGACTTCCTCAGCGCCGACGACGAGTCCGAACCGCCGGCCGATGGCGAGGACGACGAACGTCACCTCGTCGCCGCCGAATGAGCGGGCTCGCGGGACGGCTTCGGCCGCTCCGCACCTTCCAATCCCATCCACTCAGAGCCCGGCCCAGCGCCGGGCTCTTTTCGTTTCAGGAGCCAGACATGCCCGATTTTCTCACCCGCTTCTCCTGCCTGCTCGACGTCGGCTCGGTGGCCAATGTCGCGCGGGCCTTCGACATCTACACCGCGCTGATGGCCGAGAACGGTCGCGAGGACCCGCCCGCCGAGCCGTTCCTGCTCTCGCTGACGCCCGAGCATGGCGCGACGCGCCTTTGGCTTCGCGACCCCGGGACCGCCGATCCGCAGTTGCTGATCACCTTCGTCACCCGCTGCGCCGAAACCTTCGCGCTCACGGGCACATGGGGGTTTCAGTGGGCTGGAGTCGCCTCGGAACCTGTCGTCGACGGTTTCTCCGGTGGCGCCCATCTGCTCGATCTCTCCACCGGCCGCACCATCCAATGGATCAGCACCGGCCGCTGGCTCGCCGAGGGGGGTGCGCGATGATTCCCGATCACGCGCGCGTCAATTTCCAGACCTTGCTGCGCGCCGCGGAAAGCGGCGATCTGGCGCTGATCGAATGCACGGACGCCGCAACCGGCGAGCCGCGCTATGTCGTCTGCGCCGTGGGTCGGGATGGCGCCGACTATATGTTTACGCCGTTCGGTCATCTGGCGGACGGTAATCCCTATGACGCTTACCTTCCGCCCAATACTGGCGGCGAGATGGCCGCCTGATCCTACCAGACGGCCACTTCCCACTGACCGTTGACGCGGGCAAAGCCGACCGGCCGGTTCTGGGGCGTGGCGTTCGCCCTGGTCGTGTCCATCGTGAGCTGCGTCAAGCACGTCACGCCAGGCCCGACACCACCCGGCGAACAATCACCCAGCTTCAGCGTCGCATTGGCCAGCGACGTACCCGTGAAGAGGCGATGGCGGCGGACTGCTGCGATGGCCTCCTCTTCTGTTGGCTGCGCGACGCCCGCAACTGCGGCCGCCGATGC
>LOEX01000121.1 GCA_001516125.1 Sphingomonadales bacterium BRH_c42 | reverse complement strand
GCGCGGCGCGAGCGCGCGAGCGCGGCCGCCCGACGCTCGATGCCGCATACAAGGCGCTGGGGTTGGTGCGCGGGCGTTAGGGCCGGGATCAGACAGTCAGCATCCCTTTGGCGGTTGCTATTTTCAGCTATCTGGCATTCAATCGCGGTTAAGGACGGGGCGAGTAGGAATCTACCGTGTTTCAAGGGGCAAGCCTTGGATGGCGGGTGGATTGAAGATTGTGTGTACCCGAACGAGGTGATTGATATGAAAATCCGGACTGCTTCGCGCCTGACTTCGCTGAGGATAGCAGGCTTGGCGCTGCTCGTTGCGGGGCTGGCCGCCTGCGCCACTCCGTTCAAGGCCGACGTGTCGCGCTTCGACGCGCAACTGCCTGCCCCGCAGGGTGAAACGTTTGCGGTGGTCGCGGACGATCCGGCGCTCGCCGGCGGGCTCGAATTCGCGCTCTATGCCGATCATGTCGAGGCGGCGATGGAGAAACTCGGCTATGCCCAGGCCGCGCCCGATGCCGCGACCCTGCTGGTCCGGTTCGACTACGGGGTGGACGACGGGCGCGAGCGCGTCCGTTCGACCGGCTATGGATATGCCGATCCTTTCTACAGCCCCTGGTACGGTTCGCGCTTCTATGGTTCGGCGTTCTACAGATCGCGCTTCTATGGCCACCACGGCCTGTGGAGCTATGGCTTCTATGATCCCTGGTTCGGCGGCTCCGACGTGCGCAGCTACACCGTCTATACCAGCGGGATCGATCTGAAGATCGACCGCGCGGCAACGGGTGAACGCCTGTTCGAAGGCAAGGCGCAGGCCGTGTCCACTTCCAACCGCCTGCAATATCTGGTGCCCAATCTGGTCGATGCCATGTTCACCGGGTTCCCCGGCAATTCGGGCGAAACGGTGCGCATTTCGATCAAGCCCGAAGACCAGAAGGTCAAGAAGTCGGACAAGGATCGTTCCGGCTATTGATGCCATGGGGCGAACTTCGGCTGGCAGCAGTGTAACCTCTGCTGCCCGAAGGGTTCGCCTGATCGGCTGGGGAGCGGCGGCTGCGCTGCTCGCGCTTCCGGCGATTGCGATGCAGTTCACCCGCGAGGCGAACTGGGGGCCGGAAGATTTCCTTGCCATGGGAGCGATGCTGCTGGCGCTCGGGCTGGGGCTGGAGGGTGTTCACTGGTTGTTGAAACGCCGCACCGCGCGCATTGTCGGCGCTGCGCTTCTGATATTCCTGTTTTTTGCCTGGTGGGCGGAATTGGCGGTCGGAATCCTCGATTGAAGCGAATCCGCTGCCAGGTATCGGACTATTGCGACCGCCCGCTGCAGGTTTCCGGCCCGTCCTGTCCACCGCCATCGCAGCCGAAGGTCTGCTCGGTCGTGGGATCGCGCGCCAGATTGCGGTCCCTGCCGGGGATCGGCTGCAAGCCAAGCATGGAGCGCAAGGACTGGATCCCGCGCTGTGACAGCACGAAGGGGCCGATCGGCGCCTGTCCCGGCCCGGGAATAAAAAGGGCAAGCCCCGCATCTTCCAGCGGGATGGTGACATCGCCGACCGTCACGTCGATCGCGCCGCGCTGCACGCCCTGTGCGTTGCGCCCGGGCCCGCGCAGCACGATCAGGCTGGCCATTTCGGGATCCGCCTCAAAGTCCTGCGTTATGCCCGGTTCGCGCCGGGCGATGTCTATCGCCTGCTCCCCTACGGCGCCTTCGACAATCGTCCCGCGAATGCCGATCGATGCAACCGGCGTTCTGATCGACGATCCTTCGCTGCCATTCTTGAGCGACCTGCCCGACATGAAGCGGAAGGCACCCTTCGCCACCGAAGCGCTGACCGAACTGGCATTACGCGCGGGATCGTAAACGAAGCGGTCGATCCTGACCCGGGCGTTTGCACCGACCGTGAAGCTGGTCTTGTCGAGCAGCAGCAACTGGGTCATGCTGACGGCGCCGGTCACGACATCGTTGCCGATCGCGATCCTCTCGCGCACCTTGGCCTTGTGCAATGTCGGGTTGGCGGGCGTGGTGACCTGGACGTTGTTGCGCACCACCGCCGTGATGCCGACTTCCTGGCCCATCGTTACCGAAGGCACCAGCGAGGTTGTCAGGATCGCCAGGATCGCAAGCTTGCGGGCACTGTTAAACATGACGGACATTCCCTTCAAAACCTCCACACCAGCCTGAGATCGCCGCCCAGGCTGTTGTAATCCTCCAGAAAGGGCAGATTGTGGCCGCGCAGGCGATAGCTGACCGCCCCTTCCAGAAACAGGCTTCGTCCGATCAGCGGTACGCCCACCGCGGCGCGGGTAAAAAAGCGCAGATCGCGCCTGTCGTCGAAAAATTCCTCGTTGTGGAAATCGACCCGCCGCAGGGTCGATGACAGCCTGGCATATGTGCCGCTGCGGCTCAGCGGCAGCTCGAGCGCGCCGGCAAGGCTGATCGCATCATAACCGAAAACGTCGAACTGGGCGTCCTTGGTTTCGTAGGCGGCGGCAAAATAGATCGAACTGCCGCGCAAATGGTGGCGCTCGTAACTGGCGAGGAAGGTGTAGTGCCAGCCGTCCTGAAGGTCGAGGAAGTAATCCTCGTCAACGGCTTCCGCGCGCAGCGAAATCCGGCCGCGCGAACCGGCCAGGAAGCTCGCGCCCACTTCGCCGCCATAGGCGGTGAAAAGCTCGTTCCCGGCAATGCGTCCATGGCGGACGAGGCCGCCGGCCGTGAATTCGCTTGCGCCGCGAGCGATGCCGAATCCGATCGCCACATCGCCGAACTGATAGTCCGAATCGGGCCCGGAAATGTCGTTGTGCGTCAGGGCGTAGAGATCGCCATAGGCGAAGGCGTTTCCATCCCCCATCGGCAGGTGCGCATTGATCTGGCTGCTGGCGACAATCGCCAGCCCGTCACGGTCCTGGGGCGTGAAGAAGCTCAGCGTGTTCAGTTCGCCGAATGCATCCCTGTCATAGGCGATGCCTGCGCTGAGTGTGCCGTTGATCCGGCCCGCGCGACGCGAAATCTGGTCGAAATCCTCGCCACAGGCGCCCAGCATCCGTTTCCATTCGCTGCCCGAAGTGGGGCGCGATCGCAGCGCGCCGACTTCAATCCTGGCGGATTCACGATCGTCGAGGCGGCACAACAAGGTTGCATAGGCGAGCCTGACGTCGTCTGCATGCGGGCTGTCGAGCAAGGCGCGCTCGAGCGTCGAGGCAGCGCCCAGGAGGTCGCCATCTGCCTCCTGCGTAGCGGCCATCGCCAGCGCGGCTTGCGGCGTCTCGGCAGCTTCGCTGAGTTCATCGAGCGCCGTATTGCCGGCGTTTTCCTGCGCAAGCGCAGGCTGCATTCCAAAGCCCGCCGTCAAAACGGCAAGGCCGATGACCGATCGGCCAATCATCCGGTTCATCCCCATCCCCTGGACTCCCTTGCGGCTCCCTAGCACATGACTGCAGCCTTCGCCACCTTGGAAAGTCAAGGACATTTGCCTTACCCCCGCGTCCCGGCTCTGCTATCCCTGCGGCCAGGGGAGTCGGGGGTGCGGTGAGCAGGATCAGGGCCTTTTTCAAGGGGACGGGCTTCACCGGCCTGCTGGTCCTGCTGACGATCTTTCTGCTGCAACTGGCCCAGCCTCAGACGCTTGCCACATTGGGCAATCTGGTTTTCGACATCTATGCCCGCGCGCAGCCGCGCGAATACGCGCCGGTTCCGGTCAGGATTGTCGATATCGACGAGGAATCGCTGAGGCGGGAGGGGCAGTGGCCCTGGCCGCGCCCCGATGTGGCGCGCCTGTTGCAGCGGCTGACCGATGCCGGCGCCGCCACTATCGTGCTCGACATCGTCTTTTCCGAGCCTGACCGGACCTCGCCCGGCCGTCTCGCTGCCAGCCTCGAGCGGCAGGGAGTTTCGCCGGCGACGGTCGAAACACTGCGCGGCCTGCCCGACAATGACGCACGGTTTGCCGAGGCGCTCGCCGGGATGAGCGTGGTCAACGGCTTTTTCCTTACGCACGATCCTGTGCTGAGCCAGGCAACACCCAAGGCAGGGATTGCAATATCGGGTTCTGCGAACCTCGCGGCGATGCCCGCCTTTACCAACGCGGTTCTGCCCTTGCCGCTGCTGGACGAGGCCGCGCTGGGCAGCGGGTTCCTGACCCTCCAGGGCGATGCCGACGGGATTGTCCGCCGCGCGCCGCTGCTGGCGCGGCAGGGCGAGCAGATCCTGCCTTCGCTGTCGGTCGAGGCCTTGCGGGTCGCGCAAGGTGCGGGCGCGATCCTGGTCAAGGCGAGCGACGGCAGCGGGAATTTCGCGGCAGGGAGCGAACCCGGCGTCGTCTCGCTCAAGGTCGGCGAGTTCGAAGTTCCGACGACGCGCGCGGGCGAGCTGTGGATGCACTATACAATGCCTCGCCCCGAACGGGTGGTCCCGGCGTGGAAGGTGCTCGATCCCGGCACTGGCGAGGCCGAAATGGCCGAGCTTTTCGGCGGGCACATCGTGCTGGTCGGCGCTGGCGCGATCGGGCTGCGCGATCTTGTCGCCACCCCGGTGCGCGAACGCGAGCTGGGGGTGATGGTGCACGCGCAGGCGATCGAGCAGATGATCCTGGGCGAGTTCCTGGTCCGGCCCGACTGGGCGATCGGGCTTGAAAGGACGCTGGTGCTGCTCGCCGGGGCGATGCTCCTGATGCTGCTCCCGCGGTTTGGAGCGAGCGGCGGCGCGATCCTTGGCATGGCGATGATCGCCGGTGTGCTGGGGGGAAGCTGGACGGCCTTCAGCGAACGCGGATTTCTGCTCGATCCGACTTATCCGGTCCTTGCCATTATCGGGGTCTATCTGACCATTACGGTGCTCGACTATTACCGCGAGGAACAGGCGCGCAGTTATATCCACAAGGCGTTCGACCGCTATCTTTCGCCCGAACTGGTCAAGCGTATCGCCGCCGATCCGCGCCAGCTCGACCTGGGCGGCGAGGAACGCGATATGACCGTGCTGTTCTGCGATATCCGCAATTTCTCGCGTATATCCGAGCAGCTCGATCCGCGGTCGATCATCGGTTTCCTGATAAGCTTCCTGACGCCGATGTGCGATATCCTGCTCGCCAGCAAGGCCACGATCGACAAGTTCATCGGCGATGCCATCCTCGCATTCTGGAACGCGCCGCTCGACGATCCGGACCAGCACGCCAACGCTGCCCGCGCCGCGCTCGCCATGCTGAAGCGACTTGAGCAACTCAACGCAGAAATGCCGGGGAAGCCGGATCAGACCTGGCCGGGTGAGGTGGCAATCGGGATCGGGCTCAATTCCGGCCCATGCTGCGTCGGCAACATGGGTTCGGCGCAGCGGCTTTCGTATTCGCTGATCGGCGACACAGTGAACCTCGCCTCGCGGATCGAGGGACTCACCAAATATTACAAGGTGCCTATCGCCATGGGCAGCGCGTTGCACCGGGAACTGCCGGGTTTCGCCGCGGTCGAGCTCGATCTTGTGCGGGTCGTCGGGCGCGACAAGCCAGAGGCGATCTTCGCACTGCTGGGCGATGAAACGCTGGCCGCATCCCCGGACTTCGCAGGTTTTGCGAAGGGTCACGAAGCCATGCTTGTTGCATACCGGGCGCGGGACTGGAAAACTGCTGAGCGGCTGCTTGACGAATTGCAGGCCCGGGCGGAAACATTGGGCCTTGGTGCGCTCCATGCGATCTATCGTGAGCGTATTGCGGCGCTGCGCCAGTCGCCGCCGCCTGACGATTGGGATGGCGTGTTCATCGCCAGTGAGAAGTGATTGCATCTCGGGGAAGGGGAGCGATGACGGACAAGTCGGTATCTGGACGGGCCAGCCTCGCGCAGTTCCTTGCCGCGCTGATCCTGATGGCGTTCTTTCCCGCTTCGCAGGCGAGCGGAAATGCGCGCTACGAAGGCGTTGCCACCTGTGCCGGTTCGACCTGCCATGGCCGTGCCGAAGGCAACGGTGCGGTGGTGCGTCAGGACGAAATTGCCACATGGCAGGAACCATCATCCCCAAGCGGCGCGCACAGCCGTGCCTATGCCGCGCTGGCCGGACGCCGGGGGCAGCAGATCGCCGCCAGCCTGGGCCTGGGCGCAGCGACCTCGG
>LOEX01000120.1 GCA_001516125.1 Sphingomonadales bacterium BRH_c42 | reverse complement strand
AGCGGGCAAAGGCCGCGGGCTTCGATTCGGAAGTCGCCGGGGCGGGCAGGCTCCCCACCGTCGGGCTGTTCGCCGGGCTCGACTACACCAATTTCTACGGCACGCTGGGCGGTCCGATCGCCTCCAATTTCACCCAGAAGGAAACCACCGCGAATGCGGGGGTCCAGGTGACGATCCCGATATTCCAGGGCGGGCTGCCCGCCGCGCGCCAGCGGCAAGCCTTTGCGCGTGAAAGCGCCGCGCTCGAACAGGCGATCGCGGCCGAACGCAATATCATTTCGCAGGTCCGCTCCGCCTATTCGAGCTGGCAGGCGGCAAATGCGGTGATCGTAAGCTCGCAGTCGGCGGTGGACGCCGCCGAGCTGAGCCTGGAGGGCGTGCGGGCGGAAAATTCGATCGGCAACCGCACCATCCTCGACGTGCTCAACGCCGAACAGGAGCTGCTTTCGGCCAGGGCACAGCTGATTACCGCAAGGCGCAACGCCTATGTCGCGGGCTTCAGCGTGCTCGCGGCGATGGGACGGGCGGAGGCGCGCGACCTCAATCTCGAGACCGGCGGGCCGCTTTACGACCCGCAGGTGAATTACGAACGGGTGCGCGGCAAGCTCCTCGACTGGGACCGTGACGAGGAACCGGCGGCCCTGTCCACGCGGACCGTTGACATTGCGGCCCCGGATGCAGAAGTTGCGGCCCAGCAGGATTCGGCGGGCGAAACTGGCAACTAGGCAGTTTTTTCGGTCGTTTTCGTACCGTTGGGGATAGGCATGGCGCAGCACGGCGAAGCATCGGTCGAAGAGATTCTCGAGTCGATCAAGAAGGTGATGGCGCGCGACAGCGCACCCTTGCGCGGCGATGGAGCCGCTGGCCGGAAGGCCGCCAATGCGCTCGACGCCAATGTGCTCGACGCCAATGTGCTCGATCTTGCCGAGATGGAACTTGGCGCCGACGACAAGCCTGACCCCGATGATGACCTGCCGCTGACCACCGATGCAATCCGCTCGGGCATGCGCGAGAATTTTGCCGCGCTGGCGATGCTGGCCGAACCCGGTGCCAGGCCGCAGATCGTGCGATCGGGCGAGACCTCGCTCGAAGGGCTGGTGCGCGACATGCTGCGCCCGATGCTGGCCGAATGGCTCGACGCCAATCTGCCGGGTATGGTCGAACGGATGGTGCAGGCCGAAATCGCCAGGATCGCGGGCAAGCGCGCCTGAATGGCTTGATGGCGGAGCGATCGGATCTGGAAGCCGCCGCGATTGCCCTTGGCAGGATCGGCGGCGAGACGGTCGGGCGGCACATCTTCCTCTGCGCCACGAGCGAGAAGCAGAACTGCTGCTCACGCGAGCAGGGGGAAAGATCGTGGAAATTCCTCAAACGGCGGCTCACCGAACTGAACCTCGTCGGCCCGCCCAGTATCGACCCGAGCGGAAAACCGCGCGGCGGCGTCCAGCGAACCAAGGCCGATTGCCTGCAAATCTGCGCGCATGGGCCGATCGCCGTGGTCTGGCCCGACCGCGTCTGGTACCATTCCTGCACCGAGGACGCGCTCGAACGGATTATCCAGCGGCATCTGATCGGCGGTGAGCCTGTGGAGGAATTGAGGCTGCGCGCGGGTGGGCCGCAATAGGTTTAGAGCGGTGTGCGGTATATCTGACCCGCCGGGACGGAGCCTATTTTGGCCGAGCACGAGGAGAGAGGAGGGAGCCATGTCAATGCATAGTGACCGACGATCGACGCTGCGATCGGCCAAAAGCGGCCCGCCCCTGAGGGGTTGACACAGGAAGCCCCTCGGACAGCGTCGCCATGCTGGGACGGGCAACCGGCCCGCCCTGCGCAAGGCTCCTTGCCGAGAAGCTTCCTGCGGCAATCACGGCGGGTCAGATATACCGCACACCGCTCTAGCCTTCGCGATCTCGCGGATTCGCGTTTTTCGCGAAATGGTGGCATTCTCCAGCCCGGTTGGAGGTGATGTGCGATGGATATTGCGAGGATTATTGCCAATCGGGCAGGCACGGAGATCATTTCCTGCGATGTTTCGGCCAGTGTGGGCGAGGCCGTGTCGCTGCTGGCGAACAGGCGAATCGGCGCGCTGCCGGTGCTCCAGAATGGCGCAGTGGTGGGAATATTCTCCGAACGCGATGTCATCTACCGCCTCGCCGAAGAAGGCGCGCTGTGCCTTTCGCGCTGCGTTGGCGACGTGATGACCGCGCCGCCGATCACGGTCGAGGCGGGGACGCGCGTGGACGAGGCGCTGGAGCTGATGACGCGGCGCCGGATCAGGCACCTTCCCGTGGTCGAACAGGGGCGCATGTGCGGCTTCATTTCGATTGGCGATCTGGTCAAGAGCCGGATCGACGAGGTCGAATGCGAGGCCCAGGCCATGCGCAACTACATCCAGACCGCCTGAGCCAGAGCCTTGAGCATCGCGCCTGCGCACCCTACATTGGCCGGGTGATGATCGAAGTCCCGACCCTGACGCCTGCTGCGGCCAAACGCATCGCCGCAATCGCTGCGAAGCAATCGCGGCCCGCAGTCCTGCGGCTTTCGGTCGAGGGGGGCGGATGTTCGGGCTTCCAGTACCGGTTCGATCTGGCCGATGACGCCGAAGCGGATGACCGGGTAAGCGAAACCGACAGCGTAAGGCTGCTGGTCGATCCGGTCAGCCTCGAACTGGTTGCCGGTGGAGTGGTGGATTTCGTCGAATCGCTGGGTGGCTCGGCCTTTCGCGTGGAGAACCCCAACGCCGTTGCAGGCTGCGGCTGCGGATCGAGCTTCGGGATTTAGGTTAGACCTTGGCGACGACTTCGGGCACTAACCCCGCATGAAGATCGCCACATTCAACATCAACGGGATCAAGGCGCGGCTGCCGCGGCTCAGCGAATGGCTCGCCGAAACGCAGCCCGACGTCGCCTGCCTGCAGGAAATCAAGTGCCAGGACGATGGCTTCCCCGCCGACGAGTTTGCCGAACTTGGCTACCGGGCGATCTGGCACGGCCAGAAAAGCTTCAACGGGGTGGCGATCCTGGCGCGCGATGCGCAGCCGGTCGAGGTCAGGCGCGGCCTGCCCGGCGATGCGGATGACGAACAGGCGCGCTATCTCGAAGCCGATGTTGGCGGCGTGCGGATCGTGTGCATCTATCTGCCCAACGGCAATCCGCAGCCCGGGCCCAAGTTCGACTACAAGCTTGCCTGGATGGAGCGGCTGCGCACGCGCCTGGAGGCACTGTGGGCGCAGGAAATTCCCTGCGCCGTGCTCGGCGATTTCAACGTCATCCCCGAAGACAACGACATCTGGGCGCCCGCAGCCATGGCGGACGATGCACTGATGCAGCCGCAATCGCGCGCAGCCTGGTCACGCCTGTTGGCTGCGGGATGGACCGACGCGGTGCGCACGCTGAACCCGCGCGGCGGAGTGTGGACCTACTGGGATTACCAGGCCGGCGCATGGCAGCGCGACCACGGCTTCCGGATCGACCACGTCCTGCTCTCGCCCGAACTGGCCGACCGGCTCGAAGCGGTCGGGATCGACCGCGAACACAGGGCGCGCGAGAAAGCCAGCGATCACGCGCCGGTCTGGGCAAGGTTGCGCGATGCGCAGCCCGCGCTGGAGCGGGCCGCATCCGGTCAACGATAGAAGACGTGGCGGCTGATCGTCGCCCGGGCAATCTTCCTGCTGCTCCAGCTCGGGCGTACATACCGGGCGTGGAAATAGAGCGAATCGCCCGCTTCCGATTCCCACAATCCCTCATGCGCGATCCGCGCGATGGCGGCGGCGCGCTGCCAGGCCGGCGATTCGGTCCTGATGCGCGGCATCGCGCCATTGCTGACGAACGAAAATTGCCCGCGCTGGTGGACAACGCCGCAATAGCTCTGGGGGAAACGCCCGGAATCGGCGCGATTGATCACGACCTGCGCCACTGCCAGCTGACCCGCCAGCGGCTCGCCGCGCGATTCGAAATAGACCGCACCCGCCAGGCATCGCATCTGTTCGGAAAGGCCTGAACCGGCCTCGGTCCGCGCTACAAGTTCCGCCAGCGAACCAGCCGCATCGCCCTGCGATTCCGGCTCCGATGCCGGAATCGGCTGGACCACCTCGCGTGAGATGAAGATCGGGGCAACTTGCTCATCGCCGCCGGGAAGCGGCCGGGCTGCCATATCGATCGTTGTGTCGCCCGGGTCCAGAGACTGGGCGAATGCGCCGGACATATCGGCACCGGTAAAAGTCAAACTCAATGTCGCTGCAACAGCGACAGCACCATACTTATGGGCCTTGAAACGCATTATTCCGTCATTTTTGGGCGGTTGACGAACCTGATGCAGGCCGGGACCCCAATGCGCACCACGCGCTTGTTTCCGGGTCCGGAACTATGTGGCCTGCCGGCCGTCCCCCGTCTGCGTGCCTGCCCGGCAACCTTGCTGTTGCCCTGGGCCGCCTGCGCACCTGGAAGCTGCGCGGCCAAATAGGCGCGAACGCCGCGGGGTCAAGTTAATGCGGCAAAGTTGCGATGAAGCGTTCCGGATCCGCGATATCTGCCTCGATAACCCACAAATCGGGGTCCTGACGCTTTCGTTTCTCGATATAATCCAGAATTTCACGCGGATTCTCATCATTTTGCCGCTTTGCAGCAATATATGGTCGCGATCCGTCCAGTTGGGGCATTCTTTCGTAAAGCACAGCCCCTTCACCGCGATACATGGTTAAGATGAGCACGGTTCCGGCGTCCCGTTCGCCCCTGGCCAGGACGCTGGCAAAGCCGCCCGCTGCCTCGACCATGCGGATCAGGCCGCCGATCTCGAGATGCGCGGGGAGCCGGCCTTCCATGGTCAGCCCCGCCTTGCCCGCGCGGTCAACCCCGCGGGCCGCCCGCAATCATGCCGCATCGCGTTCGAGCTGGTTGCTGAGCAGGGCGTAGAGCGCTTCGGCATCCTGAGCATCGATCAGCGCCTGATGCATCGTTTCATCGCGCACCAGCCGCGACAGCGCCGCCAGCGCGTGCAGATGCGTCGCGCCTGCGTTTTCAGGCGAAAGCAGGCCAAACACCAGATCGACCGGCATGCCGTCCGCCGCAGCGAATTCGACCGGCTCCTGCAACCTCAGCAGGACCACGGCCGGCCGGTTGATCGCGCCGCAGCGCGCGTGGGGAATGGCAACGCCCCGGCCAAAGCCGGTCGAGCCGAGCCTTTCGCGTTCCTCGAGCCGGTCGAGCACCGTCGCAGGATCAAGGCCGTATGCGCCGCCGAACATGCGGGCGATGTATGCGAGCACGTCCTGCCTCGAGGAGAGTCGGGCAGTAGCCACTGCCTCGGGCACAATGTTGAAATTGACGTTCATGACGAGAAAATCAGGACACCCATGTTCATTCTTTTACCGTGGCCATGTCCGTACTTACGACCGGATTTTTCCCCATGGCAGCCAATTGTGGTCAACGAAAGGCAGCCGTCAAAAGAATGCGGCGACAGCTTCAGCGAGGCTCGACCCACCCTATCGACCCGTCGTTGCGGCGATAGACCATGTTGTGCCTGCCGGTCCGGGCATTCTTGAAGAACAGTGCATTGGTGTTGCGCAGATCGAGCAGCATGACCGCATCGGCCACGCTCGATTCGGGAATGTCCACGCTGGTTTCGGCGATGATCGGCGGCGCATCGACCACGATTTCCTCGTCGGTATCGTCGCTGGCGAAGATGACATAGGCCGCCTCTTCCTCGCGCAGCGCATGCGCGGATTGTTCGTGACGGTCCTTGATCCGCCGTTTGTAGCGGCGAAGCTGCTTTTCGATCTTTTCGGCGGCTCCCTCGAATGCCATGTGGGCATTCTGCGCATCGGCCTGGCTCTTGAGAATCAGGCCCTGCATCACATGCATCACGATGTCGCAGCCGAAAGCTCCGGCGGGGGCCTTGCCGAAGGTGACGTGCGAGGCGATCGCCCGGTCGAAGTACTTTTCGACAATTCCTGCCAGCCGTTCCTCGACATGGTCCTGCAAGGCGGAACCGGTGTCGATCTGATGTCCCGAGACGCGAATATCCATTGGGGCAAAATCTCCTTCTTTCCGACGTGGGCCTTGCGGACCCGGACTTCAACCGGTCCACAACGGTGAATTGATCTTCTCCAGAAATGCGCGATGGCGCTCAAGTTCCTCCGGGCTCGCCGAGTGGGGCCGCGGTTGGCGCATGTCGCCGTCCGCGCGCCCCGATACGCGCGTGACCGGGCCATGGGCCTGCGCAGCCATTTCGGCCCGGGCGGTTGCCAGCTCGAGCCCGATCTGCCGCCCGCCCGTCAACTCGACATAGACCTGCGCCAGCAGCTCGGCATCGAGCAGGGCGCCGTGCTTCACCCTGTGGCTGCGATCGATGCCGTAGCGTGTGCACAGCGCATCGAGCGACAGTTTGGCACCGGGATGGCGCCTGCGCGCAAGCGCAATCGTATCGATCATGCGCGAAGTGCAGATCGGCGCAAGATCCGTGCGCGCCAGTTCGGCGTTGAGAAACCCGAAGTCGAAGCCGGCGTTGTGCGCAACCAGCGGTGCCTCGCCCAGAAAATCGAGCAATTCGCTCGCGGTTTCGGCGAACAGCGGCTTGCTTTCGAGGAAACCGATCGACAGCCCATGCACCGCCTCGGCACCGGCCGGCATGTCACGCTGGGGATTGAAGTAGGCGTGAAACACCGCGCCCGTGGTCACTCTGTTGACCAGCTCGACACAGCCGATTTCAACCATCCGGTCCCCGCTAGCAGGGTCAAGCCCGGTCGTTTCAGTGTCGAAAACGATTTCCCGCATCAGTCTCCATATTGACCTTGCAGGCCCCCGTGGCAAGCTTTTCCGGGAGTTTCACGCGCGCTCAATGCGCGGCGGCGAGCCGTGAAACCAGATCGGCTACCGCGCGGCCGGTTTCCTCCAGCGCGCCGCCCGTGTCGATCACATGATCGGCCCGCGCGCGCTTTTCGGCATCGGGCACCTGCAACGCCAGTATCCGGGCGAATTTTTCGGGCGTCATGCCAGGCCTCGCCAGGACCCTGGCGCGTTGAACCTCGGCGGGTGCCGACACCACCACCACCTTGTCGACCTGGCGATCGCCGCCCTTTTCGAACAGCAGCGGGATATCGAACACCGCCATCGGCGCGCCCGAATGCTCGATCAGAAAGGCCTGACGCCTGGCCGCAACCGCAGGATGCACGATGGCTTCAAGCCTTGCGAGCGCTTCCTTGTCATCGAACACCATCGCCCCGAGTTTTTCGCGGTCCACCCCCTGCGCGCCGGTTGATCCGGGAAATTCACGCTCGATCGCTCCCAGCAATGCACCGCCCGGCCCCTGCATTGCCCGCACCTCGGCATCGGCGTCGAACACCGGCACGCCCAGCCGCTGGAACATCGCGGCGACGGTCGACTTGCCCATCCCGATCGAGCCGGTGAGGCCGATGATGAGGGGTCTGGTCATGCGCCGAGAATCGCACGCAATTCGGTATCGTGCTCGCGCGGGGCAGGCTGGCCGAAGAACAGTTCGAACGCCAGCGCCGCCTGCCCGATCAGCATGGAAAGCCCGTCGATCGTGCGGTGCCCGGCTGCGCTTGCCGCCGCGAGGAACGACGTATCGAGCGGATCGGTGACGATGTCGTAGGCGATCGCGCCCGGCGGGGCATGGCTCCAGTCGAACGGCAATGGTGGCTGGCCGCGCATACCCAAGGGCGAGGCATTGACCACCAGATCGAGGCAGCCTTCGCGGTCGTCGAAGGCGAAGTCGGTTGGGTCGGCGAAGTGCGCTAGGTCGACCGCGTGATGCTCGCCTGCGGGCACGAGTTCGTCGAGCAGCGCGCGCGCCTTCTTGGGATCGCGCCCGGCAAGCACGATGACCATGTGCTCTCGCGCGAGGGCGACAACGATCGCCCTGGCCGCTCCTCCGGTGCCGATCACGCGCGCCATCCGAAACAGATGCTTGGGCTTGAGAAAGGGCCGCAGCGGCTCGAGGAATCCCTCGACGTCCGTGTTGTAGCCAGTCAAGGAACCGGTCGACTCGCGAAGGATAGTGTTCACGGCACCAACTTCAGCCGCGAGCGGATCGAGACGGCCTAGGTGTGGAATGACCGCCTGCTTGTGCGGCATCGTCACGTTGCAGCCGCGCCAGCCGGGATCGGCGCGGCGCGCGGCCAGGTAATCGGGCAGACCGCCCGCTGTAATGCGGGTCGCGCGATATTCGGCATCGATCCCCAGCTTGCCCAGCCAGAAATTGTGGATCGCCGGACTCTTGGACTGCGCGATCGGGTCGCCGATCACCTCGGCATAGGCCTGTCCTGAGCCTGGTCGAAGGGATCTGGTCACGATTCCAGTTCCCCCAGATCGCGCAGCGCGCCCAGCACAGCCAGCAGCGGCATGCCGAGCACTGTGAAGTGATCGCCCTCGATTTCCTTGAACAATTGCACCCCCGGCCCCTCTATACGGAAGCACCCGACGCAATGGCCGATGGCCGGCCATTCGGCATCGAGATAGTGCTCGATGAAAGCATCGGACAACTCTCGCACCTGGAGCCGCGCCAGCGCGGCGTAGCTCCACACCACTTCGCCCGATCGCGCCAGCGCCGCCGCCGAATGAAGCTCCATGGTCTGCCCCGAAAAGCCGCGCAAATGGCGTGCGGCGTCTTCGCGGCTGGCAGGTTTGTCGAACCGCAGCCCATCGACCATGACCAGCGAATCGCTACCGAGCACTAGTGCGCCCCTTGCCTCAACCGCCTGTGCCTTCGCCTCGGCCAGAGCGCGGGCCACATCGGCGGCAGTTGGGGCGGCAGGGTGACCGGCCAGCCCGGCCTCCACCATGCGTTCGTCGATCGCTGCCGGGCATACTGTGAAGGCGACCCCCGCGGCTTCCAGCATGGCGCGGCGCGAGGCGCTGGCCGAGGCGAGGATCAGCGTCATATCGGCTTCGCGCCCTGGAGCAGCGGCACCTCCTCGCCCGAACGGTGCGTAAGCAGCCTGATCGCGGCGGCGGCGGTTTCCTCGATCGATCGTCTTGTCACGTCGATGACCGGCCAGCCATTGTCGGCAAACATCCGGCGCGCGAACTTCAGCTCCTCGCGCACGCGCTCGTCATCGACGTAGGAGGTTTGCGTATCCTCGTGCAGGCTGAGTAGACGGCTGCGGCGGATCTGGACCAGCCGGTCGGGCGCGGTGGTAAGGCCGATCACCAGCGGGCGCCTGAGCGAGAACAGCGCAGCAGGCGGCGGACTTTCGACCACGATCGGAATGTTCGCCGTCTTGTAGCCGCGGTTGGCGAGATAGATGCTGGTCGGGGTCTTGGAGGTGCGCGAAACACCGGCCAGGACAATATCGGCCTGCTCCCAGTTTTGCCACCCGATCCCGTCATCGTGGGCGATGGTGAACTGGATCGCCTCGACCCGGCGGAAATAGGCTTCATCCATGGCGTGCTGGCGGCCAGGGCGGCCATGGGCAACCTCGCCCAGCTCGCTCTCGAGCGCTTCGGTCACCGCATCGAGCACCGGAACCGCGGGCAGCCCGAGCCGGCGGCAGTGCTGCTCGAGCTGCCGCCGCGTTTCGGGATTGACCAGCGTGAACAGCACCAGCCCCGGATTGTCCGCCAGATCGGGCACGATCCGGTCGAGATGCTGGCGCGAGCGCACCATGGGCCAGAAGTGTCTGATCACCTCGGGATCGTCGAACTGCGCCAACGCCGCCTTGGCGATCATTTCCAGCGTTTCGCCGGTGGAATCGGAGACAAGGTGAAGATGGAGGCGGTGCATGGTCCTGATCCGGTTTACCTTGTTTCGCGTTGGGCCCACATGATTGCGCTGCTGCGCCATGTGGACAAGCACCGGCATAAAACACGGCACAGGTCTGGCGACAAGCCGGGGGATCGAATTGCTGCCCGCTACCGGCGTTTCTCTCCCGGCGTTTCGCGACAGGCGCGGATGTCCTTCTACAGGCTGGGGATAGTGCGCAAAACATTCGATTGACGCGCGAATCACGCGAGTCGCCGCCAATTCCCGGCTGTTCATCGCTGGAGAATTCGGGCAGGGCCGCGCTATCCCCGGTTTCCACAGGGCCAACAAAAGACATAATCCTTATAATATATATTATTATTGTTGAATGGACCGATCCGATGCCCGGAATCCTCCTCGAAACGCTACGCGGCAAGCGCTGTGACAAGGTGCCCGTCTGGCTGATGCGGCAGGCGGGGCGCTATCTGCCCGAATATCGCGCCCTGCGTTCGGCAAAAGGTGGCTTTCTCGATCTGGTCTATGACAGCGAAGCGGCGGCCGAAATTACTTTGCAGCCGGTCCGCAGATTTGGCCTCGACGGGGCAATCCTGTTTTCCGATATCCTGATCGTTCCCCATGCCATGGGTCAGGGGTTGGAGTTTCTCGCCGGGGAAGGCCCTCGGCTGTCGCCGAGGTTGCTCGATGCGGCGCTGGAGAGCTTCACGGCGCAGCCACAGCGGTTCGAACCGGTTTATGAAACGCTGCGCCTGTGCCGCAAGGCGCTAGGCCCGCAGGTCACCATGCTCGGCTTTGCCGGCAGTCCGTGGACCGTCGCGACCTACATGGTTGCGGGCGAGGGGAGCCGCGACCAGCATGAGACACGCAGCCTGGCCTACCGCGATCCGGCGCTGTTCCAGGCAATCGTGGATGCTATTGCGGGTGTCACGGTGACCTATCTGCGCGGACAGATCGATTCCGGGGCTGAGGCGGTGCAGCTGTTCGACAGTTGGGCCGGGAGCCTCGCGCCCGACCAGTTCGAGCGCTGGGTGATCGCGCCGACTGCCCGGATCGTCGCCGCGCTGCACGATAGTCACCCCGATTGCCCGGTGATCGGTTTTCCCAAGGGCGCGGGCGAAAAGCTGGCTGCCTACGCGCGCGAAACGGGGGTCAATGCCATGGGACTTGATGAAACCATCGACCCTGCATGGGCGCACCTTGCATTGCCGCCCGATATGCCGGTTCAGGGCAATCTCGATCCGCTGCTGCTCGAAGCCGGGGGAGAGAACGTGAAGCGGCGGGCCGGGGAAATCCTCGATGCCCTTCGCGAGCGGCCGCACGTCTTCAATCTGGGCCACGGGATCGGCCAGTACACCCCGATCGCGCATGTCGAACACCTGATCGATACCATACGCGGCTGGAAGGGATGACGACGCGTGCCCGATGACCTATCTGGCAACCGATGCAGGAAATTCTCGCCATGATCTATCTCTGGCTGAAGGCCGGTCACATCCTGTTCGTGATCTTCTGGATGGCGGGGCTGTTCATGCTGCCGCGCCTGTTCGTCTATCACCAGGAAGCCGATGAAGGTTCGCCCGAGGCGGCGCGATATGCAGAGCGTGAGCGGCGACTGATCCGGATCATCATGACCCCGTCGATCGTGGTGGTGTGGGTGCTCGGTCTGGCGCTCGCCTGGACGACGGGGGCGTTCACGCACGGCTGGTTTCACGCCAAGCTGGTAATCGTGATCGCGCTTTCGGGCTATCACGGATGGCTCTGCGCCTATGCCCGGCGGCTGGCGGCGGGCGAGCGGCTGTTGCCGGGGAAGACCTTGCGCATGCTCAACGAGGTGCCTGGCCTTGCCGCGGTGCTGATCGTGGTACTGGTGGTGGTGCGCCCATTCTGAGCCCTCGTCCTGAGGGCGCACGCGGCGTGCGCGCCCGATCGATCGCCGATTGACGAGACGCGGCCCAGCGCCTATTTCACCCACTGTCTATCGGCTATGGGCCGCGCATCCTGTGCGGCCGGGTCTGCTTTCTCCAAGCCCATGTCCCCGAAACCAACGGGGCACTGACTCGTCGGCCAAGCAAAACGGAAATTCGAAATGCATCTCAAGGAACTCAAACAGAAGACTTCGGTCGAACTGGTCAGCATGGCGGAGGAGCTGGAAATCGAAGGCGCATCGACCATGCGCCGGCAGGACCTGATGTTCTGCGTCCTGCGCGAACTGGCCGAGGACGAGGATTATACCGACAAGATCATGGGGGTCGGCACGATCGAGGTGTTGCAGGACGGTTTCGGCTTCCTGCGCAGCCCCGAGGCGAACTATCTCGCCGGGCCGGACGATATCTATGTCTCGCCCAACCAGGTCCGCAAGTGGGGCCTTCGCACCGGCGACACGGTGGAAGGCGAGATTCGCGCCCCGCGCGACGGCGAGCGCTACTTTGCGCTGACGAGCCTCACCTCGGTCAATTTCGACGATCCCGATGCGGTGCGCCACCGCACCAATTTCGACAATCTCACTCCGCTCTATCCCGACGAGAAGCTCAATCTCGACACCTCCGATCCCACGGTGAAGGACAAGAGCGCCCGGATCATCGACATCATCGCGCCGCAGGGCAAGGGGCAGCGCGCACTGATCGTCGCCCCGCCGCGCACCGGCAAGACCGTGCTGCTCCAGAACATCGCCAAGGCGATCACCGACAATCACCCGGAGGTGTTCCTGCTGGTGCTGTTGGTCGATGAGCGGCCCGAGGAAGTGACCGATATGCAGCGCAGCGTGAAGGGCGAGGTGATTTCCTCGACCTTCGACGAGCCTGCCAGCCGCCATGTCCAGGTCGCCGAAATGGTAATCGAGAAGGCCAAGCGCCTGGTCGAACACAAGAAGGACGTCGTGATCCTGCTCGATTCGATCACCCGGCTTGGCCGCGCCTACAACACCGTGGTCCCCAGTTCGGGCAAGGTGCTGACGGGCGGTGTCGATGCCAACGCGCTGCAGCGGCCCAAGCGCTTCTTCGGCGCCGCGCGCAATATCGAGGAAGGCGGCAGCCTGTCGATCATCGCCACCGCGCTGATCGATACCGGCAGCCGCATGGACGAGGTGATCTTCGAAGAGTTCAAGGGCACCGGCAACAGCGAAATCGTGCTCGATCGCAAGGTTTCGGACAAGCGCATCTTCCCCGCGCTCGATGTCGGCAAGTCCGGCACCCGCAAGGAAGAATTGCTGGTGTCGAAGGACATCATGTCGAAGATGTGGGTCCTGCGCCGCATCCTGATGCAGATGGGCACGATCGATGCCATGGAATTCCTGCTCGACAAGATGAAGGATTCGAAGACCAACGAGGATTTCTTCGCCACGATGAATCAGTAGGGGCGTTAATGCTCAGGCATCGACGGGAAGTTCGAGTTCGAATTGCCCGCCGGGTCGCATGATGAACGTTCCTTTGGTCAGGATGTCGCGGCCAATAATGACCTCGAACCAGTTGTTGTCTGGTATCTCGACCGCCAGCAGCGGCTCGTCGAGCACGAACGGCGGTGCGTTCTCGTCTGCAAAAAAGCCGAGATGGAGACCCCATGTGCGGTGGTAATTCTGTCCGCCGATACCAACCACCTGCATCTTCCCGTAAGGCGTCAGTTTCGCGGCCATGGCCACCGACTTGCAGACCGAGGTTCCATCGGCGCCCGTATCGAGCAGCGCGCGGCATTCCAGCATCTCGAGCCTTGATGGTAGGGACAACGGGGCAACTTCGTCCGGGCGCGGAAGCGCAGGGATCAATGCTACTCGGATTATCGGCTTGTCGCCGCCAGCATTACCGCGGATCAGCGGCATGCGAATAGAAGCCGAGGTCTACGGGCTTGTCGGTGATCTCCTGGATCGAGAACAATCCGTCATTGAACCTGGCCTGAGCGACTTGCAAAGCTTCGCTCAAGCGCGCGTAGATGCCGACAATCTCTTGCTGACGAAGGACGGCGTATTCACCACGATGTTCGGTCAACAACTGTGGGATTCGGGAAAGGAACGCGAACAGGTTTCGTTCGATCTCCACTTCCAGCTTGTCGTTCATAGCCCTTATCCCTCCAATGCATACCCTACCAGACCTGGCAAATGATTCCATTTCAAAGTTCGAATCTTTCTGATTCGAATCACGAAATTTTCTAACGTCCGCTGCCGACAATCACGCAACCGACTTGCTGCATTCCACCGAATGCCTAGACTGCCACGCCGGGAGAGGAGTCGAGCCATGAAGCGATCGTCCGTTTTCGCTGCGGTACTACTGGCCGTAGGGTCGGCGTGCAGCCAGGCCCAAACAGCCGGGGAGGCCACCACGACCACCCCCACGGGTTTGCAGACCAGGATCTTCCAGCTCCCCGCGGGTTCGCATCCGCATGATGTGGCACCGGGGCCGCAGGGTCAGATCTGGTACACCGGGCAGCGCCGCGGCACGCTGGGCATTATCGATATTGCGACGGGCGAGGTGCGCGAAATCCCGCTCGGCGAAGGATCGGCCCCGCACGGGGTGGTCCAGGGGCCCGACGGCAAGGCCTACATCACCGACAGCGGGCAGAACGCCATCGTCCGCTATGATCCTGCCAGCGGCGCGATCGATGTATGGAAGCTGCCCGAGGACAGCGGTTATGCCAATCTCAACACGGGTGCCTTCGATGGCGACGGGGTGCACTGGTTCACCGGGCAGAACGGCATCTATGGCCGGGTCGATCCGGCGGACGGGATCGTCACGGTGTTCAAGGACCCGAAGGGGCGCGGGCCTTATGGAATCGCCGGAACGCCCGATGGCGACGTGTGGTACTCGTCGCTCGCGGGCAGCCATCTGGGCCAGATCGACCGCAGCGATGGTTCGGTCACGCTGATCGAGCCGCCCGATGCGGGCGCGGGCCTGCGCCGCGTATGGGCCGATTCGAAGGGCGATCTGTGGGTCAGCGGGTGGAATTCGGGCAAGCTCTATCGTTATCATCCGGGTAGCGGCGAGTGGGACCAGTGGATGCTGCCGGGCGCAGGCGCGAAGAACTATGCGATCTATGTCGATGAGCGCGACTGGGTGTGGATGAGCGATTTCACCAGCAACACCGCGCTGGTGTTCGATCCGGTGAGCGAGACATTCCGCGCCGTCCCCGGCAGCGGACCCGATGCCGCCGTTCGCCAGATTCTGGGGCGCGGGCAGGAGATATACCTCCCCGAATCGGGTCTCGATCGGGTGATGCTGGTCAGAATCGAGGACTGATCGTTGGGGCAATTTGCGCGCCTGTGGCCGTTGGCCCTTGCCATCATGCTTGGCGGGTTGTTCGTCTGGGGGCAATCCGGCGCGCGCGCCGCCGCCCCTTCGCCGGGAGAGCGGGCCTACCAGAAATGTTACGCGTGCCATTCGCTCGAAGGGCCCGACCCGGATTTGCAGGGACCATCGCTTAAGGGAATTGTCGGGCGTAAGGTCGCATCGGAGCCCGGGTTTGCCTATTCACCGGCAATGCGTGGTTTCGCCGCGAAACAGACAAGATGGGACCGCAAGGCGCTCGATGCCTTCATCACCGATCCGCAAGCATTGGTGCCGGGCAACAGGATGGGCTTTTTCGGAATCCGCGATGCCGGGGAGCGCCAGGCGCTGATCGCCTACCTAGCCTCCGCCAGCCCCGGGGATTGAGGATGATAGCAGCCGCGCACCGGCAATATGTGCTGACCGGCGCGCCGGGAGGGGGCAAGAGCACGTTGATCGACGAGGCGCGCAGGCGCGGCATTGCGACTTCTCCCGAAGTCGCCCGTGCAATACTCAGCCAGCCGAGCGGCATGGGCCTGCGCCGCGATGACCCGCTCGGGTTTGCCGAGGCCATGCTCGAGGCTCATCGCCGCGAGTGGGAGCGGCACTCTGAAACCGGCATTCCGGTGATCTTCGACCGCGGCTTTCCCGATGTCGTCGGGTTCCTCGAGGTTTCGGGCCTCAAGGTTACACCGGAAATCGACAGGGTTTGCCGAACCTTGCGCTATTCCGGCCCGATCCTGCGCGCTCCGGCCTGGCGCGAAATCTATTGCCAGGACGCGCAGCGGATCCAGAGCTGGGAGGAGGCAGTGGCGAGCGACGAGGCGGTGACTGCGGCATGGCGGCGCTATGGCTACGAGGTCAGCGACCTGCCGTTCGCCACGATCGCGGAAAGGCTGCGCTTTCTCGAGCGGACCTGACTCATGCGCTGCCGGCTGCCAATTGTGCCGCCATCATTTCCCAGACCTTGTTCACCGCCTTCAACGGCCGCACCATGACCTTGAAGTCCTTTATCATGCCGGCATTATCGAAGGTGATGATGTCGATCCCGTTGACATGGGTGTCATCGAGTTCGGTAGTGAATTCGAGCACGGCGGTGTCGCCATCGACGACTTCGCGCACATAGGTGAAACTGTCATTGCCGAGCGTCTTCCCCGCCGCCGCAAGGTAGGCGACCACGATCGCGCGCCCCGCCTGCGGGGTGTGCACCACGGGCGAGTGAAACACGGCATCCTCGTGGATGATCGCGGCCAGCGCCGCGGGGCTGCTCCCACCTTCGATCACTGCGTGCCATCGTTTCAGTCCTGCCTCAGCACTCATCAGCTATTCCCTTCAGCAAAGATGCTCTGCGAAAAACGATTCGGTTCGCGCGTCGGCCAGTTGTGCGCCCGCTTCGTTGCGGCGTTTTCCCGTCTCGGTGGCGAAGCCATGATCGAGCCCGGCATAATCATGCAGCGTGACCTTGGGGTGCGGATCGAGCGCCTCATGGATGGCTTTCTGCGCTTCGGGGCCGACAAAATGGTCCGCAGTGGGAATGTGCAACATCATCGGGCGGGCGATTGCGTGCATTTCGCCCAGCATCCGGTCGATCATCACGCCGTAATAGCCCACCGAAGCATCGATATCGGTGCGGGTCGCCGCCATATAGGCGAGCCTGCCGCCAAGGCAGTATCCCACGCAGCCAACCTTCCCTACCCCTGCCTCGCGGCGGATCCAGTGAATGGTCGCCTCGATGTCCTTGACCCCGTCATCGGGGCTGTATTGCGAGAAATAGCCCAGCGCCTCGTTGAATTGCGTCCCGATATCGGGATCGAGTTCGATCCCCGGCTTCATCCGAAAGAACAGATCGGGCGCCAGCGCCAGATAGCCCAGCTGCGCCCAGGAATCGCACTTGCGGCGGATACCGGGATTGATCCCGAATATCTCCTGAATCACGATGATCGCCGCCTTGGGCGCCTGTGCGGGCCGGGCGACATAGGCATTGAAGGCGGCGGCATCGCGTTTCGGGCCATCGAGCGTCGGAATCGTCACATATTCGGCCATTGTCACGCTGGCTCCTTTGTGTTCATCGCCAAAGCCGCTTATCGATTGTTCGGCGCGATTGCCAAACGCAATCGTGGCATAAGGATTCGTCAAACCGGGTCCGCGCGAAGGAGGAGTATCAGCGATGAAGGTCAATATCGAGATCGATTGTACCCCCGAAGAGGCGCGGGCCTTCATGGGCCTGCCCGATGTGTCCAAAGCGAACGAGATGTACGTCGACGCGGTGGCCAAGGCGATGAAGGGGGTCAGCAGCCCCGATCAGCTGCAGGAATACGCGCGCCAACTGGCGCCCATGGGGCAGGCGGGGCTCAAGCTGTTCCAGAGCTTCATGGAGGGCGGAATGGGCGGATCATCCTCATCGCGCAAGTCCGCAAAGGATGCGCCTGGGGCCTGAGGCCGCTTGTGAACCAGGCCAATCATGCCAGCCCCGTCATGACTGACACGATCTTCGCATTGTCGAGCGGTACGCCGCCCGCCGCGATCGGGGTGATCCGCA
>LOEX01000119.1 GCA_001516125.1 Sphingomonadales bacterium BRH_c42 | reverse complement strand
CGAAACCGCCACTTCGCTGGGCCTCAAGGTCGCCGCGCATGCGCACGGCGCACGCGGGGTCGAGGCGGCGGCACGCGCCGGGGTGCAGACGATCGAACACGGCACTTATATCGACGAGGCCGCCGCGCGCGCCATGCGCGAAAACGGCACAATCCTGGTGCCGACCCTGATGGCATTCCAGGGGATCAAGACCAATCTCGGCACGGGTTTCTACACCCCGGTCGTCGAGGAGAAAGTCCGCGCAGTTGCTCCCTTTGCGGAGAGCATTGTCGAGCGGGCGCGCAAATGGGGCATTCGAATCGCCTTCGGCACCGATTCCGGGGTCTATCCGCACGGGCGCAACGCAGGCGAACTGGCGCTGATGCGCAAAGGCGGGATGAGCGACCGCGAAGCGCTTGCAGCCGCCACAACCGTCGCCGCGCAGGTGATCGGCCTTGAAAAGGAGATCGGCCGCATTGCGCCGGGATATTCTGCTGACATCATCGCCGTCGATGGCAATCCGCTTGCCGACGTGGCGATACTCGAAAAGGTCGATTGGGTGATGGTGCGCGGGCGGGTGATCGAATAGCGCCCGTCGAACGGGGTGGCACATTCATCGCCGCCTCGTTGCTCCTCCGGCGCGGTGCGAGTAGCCGCGCCCCAAACACCTCATTACAGGCGAGACATCGAATGACGATCCTGCGTAACACCCTGCTTGCAACTGCCGCATTCGCGCTCACGGCCTCGCCCGCGCTGGCCGATCACCATGGCGGCACGCCCGAGACTGCCGCCGCGCAGCAGGCCAGCGAGCATGACAAACTGTTCGCCCTGTTTGCCGACGCCGATGAGCGCAATCTTGCGCTCAATCCGCTCAACCGCCTGTTCCGCGGCGACGACAGCAATGCCACACGGCTGGGCGATTATCTGACCGATGCGCAGTTCATTGCCGCGCGGACCGATATTCAGCTCAACCTCGCATTGCTGGCACAGATCGATCTCGACAAGCTCGATGAGACCGATCGGCTTGCGTATGATGTCTTCCGCTATACGCAGGAGCAGGATCTTAAGGGCAGCAGCGATGAAATCCGCGCGCTGACCGAAGTGCGCCCGGTCAACCATTTCAGCGGCTTTCATACGTTCTACCCCACCTTTGCCAGCGGGCAGGACGCGGCACCGTTCAAGACGGTGAAGCATTACGAAGACAATCTTGCGCGGCATGACGATTACATTGCCATCACCGATCGCGCGATCGCCAGGTTCCGCGAAGGGATGGCCTCAGGTGTCGTCGAGACCAAGCTGACCATCGACCGGGTAATCAAGCAGCTCGATACGCAGCTGGGTATCCCGGTGGAGGATTCGCAGTTCATGGGGCCGCTCAAGGTCTTTCCGGACGATTTCTCGCAGGCGGACAAGGATCGCCTTTCCGCCGCTTACGAGGCCAAGACCAGGGACATTTACAAGGCGCACGAACGCCTGCGCGATTTCCTGCGCGACGAATATCTGGCGGCCGCGCGCGAAAGCGTGGGCCTCAGCCAGATGAAGGGCGGCGACAAGCTTTATGCGCAGATGATCGAACAGACCACCACGCTGCCGCTCACCGCCGATGAGATTCACAATCTGGGCCTGTCGGAAGTCGCGCGGATCAAGGGCGAGCTTGAGGCGCTCAAGACCGAGGTTGACTATAACGGCACGCTGAATGAGTTCTTCGATTTCGTGCGCACCGATGCGCAGTTCACACCAAAGAGCCGCGAAGCGCTGACGCAGAGCTATTACGATATCGGCAAGCAGGTCGATGCGAAGATCGGCGAGTACTTCTCTTTGCTTCCCAAGTCCGAGCTGAAGATCCAGCCTTACGACCCGGCGATCGAGCAGTTCAGCGCGGGCGGTTCATACCAGCAGGGTGCGCCCGACGGCTCGCGCCCGGGCACTTTCTATTTCAACGCCTATGACCTGCCCAGCCGGCTGACCACGGGCAATGTCACGCTCTATCTGCACGAAGGCGCGCCGGGGCACCATTTCCAGATCAGTCTGGCGCAGGAGAACGAGGCGCTGCCTGCCTTCATGCGTTTTGGCGGGACCACCGCCTTCGTCGAGGGCTGGGGGCTTTATGCCGAGACGCTTGGCTACGAGATGGGGTTCTACAAGGATCCATGGAACCGTTACGGCACGCTGCAGGACGAACAGCTGCGCGCCATGCGGCTGGTCGTCGATACCGGCATCCACGCCAAGGGCTGGAGCCGCGAACAGGCGATCGACTTCATGCTGGCGAATTCGGGCATGACCCGCACCGAGGTGGTGGCCGAAGTCGAGCGCTATATCGCCATCCCTTCGCAGGCGCTGGCCTACAAGATCGGCGCGCTCAAGATCCAGGAGCTGCGCAACCGCGCGCAGGCGGCGCTGGGTGATCGCTTCGACATCAAGGCGTTCCACGAGCAGGTGCTGAACACCGGCGGCCTGCCGCTGGCGGTGCTGGAGCAGAAGATCGACCGCTGGATCGCTGGCCAGAACGGCAGCCGGTCAGGCTCCTGACGAGGGGGCATCGTCCACCGGCAATCCGGCGGCTCAGCCGAACGCCATGAGGGCAGCGCGCTGTTCGAATACGAAAGATGCGAGTGAAAGCGTAAGTCCGGCGATGAACATACGATAGGACCACCCCAACAGGCGGTACTTCTTCCGGTAGAGCACCTGCCCGTTCTGGTAGATGTCGCGCAGCATCACGCGGAAGATATCCTCGTCGCTGCCCAACCGGTCGATCACCCTGTCGGCAAAATCCTCCTCGTCCATGCCGGTGAAAACCCCGAAGAACAGGATGTTGGGCTGGTTGTCGGCAACCGGTTTGGGGCTGACCGAAGGCAGTACCGCCGCCACCGCGAGACACGCGGCAAGGAAAGCGAACAGGCCCAGGACCATCAGCGTGGGCGAGACGGACCCCCGGCTCGCCTGCCCGACTGCGAGCGTGAAGACGACGAAGGCCGCGCCCATCAGCAGGCTTGCCTTCTGGTCGGCCATCTGACTCAGCGCAAGGTTGGTCTGCGTGACGGTGCGCACGAGGTGGATCGCCTGGGGCGAAAAGGTCCGCTCCTCGTGGGAATCCTCGGCCGTCATACCACCCCGAAGGCCAGCATCGCATCGGCCACCTTCTTGAAACCGGCGATGTTGGCCCCCTTGACGTAGTCGGTGTAGCCACCGCCCTGATCGCCGTAGGCAAGGCAGCGTTCATGGATGCCGTCCATGATGTCGCGCAGCATCTGCTGCAACTCGCTTTCAGTCCACGATCGGCGGGCGGAGTTCTGGCTCATTTCGAGGCCCGATACGGCAACTCCCCCTGCGTTTGCCGCCTTGCCGGGGGCATAGAGGATCCGTGCTTTCTTGAAGACGTGGACGCCTTCAAGGTCGGTCGGCATGTTGGCTCCCTCCGATACGGCGATGCAGCCATTGGCGACGAGCGCGCGGGCATCATCACCCAGCAATTCGTTCTGCGTGGCGCAGGGCAGGGCGACATCGCAGGGCACATGCCACGGGGTCTTCCCGGCATGGAAAGCGGCGCCGGGAAATGCCTCGACATATTCCTCGATGCGGCCGCGCCGATGCGTCTTGTGCGCCTTGATCCAGTCGATCTTTTCTTGGGTAATCCCGTCCGGATCGAGGATGAAACCGCCCGAATCCGAGACAGTCAGTACCTTGCCGCCAAGCTGGACGATCTTTTCGGCGGCGTGCGTTGCCACGTTGCCCGAACCCGATATCACGGCCGTCTTCCCGCCCAGGTCCATACCCTTCGTCGCCAGCATATTGGCAAGGAAATAGACCGCGCCATAACCGGTTGCCTCGGTCCGGATCAGCGAGCCGCCCCATTCCAGCCCCTTGCCGGTCAGGACTCCGGTGAATTCGCCCGTGATCCGCTTGTACTGGCCGAACATGAAGCCGATCTCACGCCCGCCGACGCCGATGTCCCCGGCGGGAACGTCGATATCGGCGCCGATGTGGCGATAGAGTTCGGTCATGAAGCTTTGGCAAAAGCGCATGATCTCGCGCGTGCTCTTGCCTTTCGGGTTGAAGTTCGAGCCGCCCTTGCCGCCGCCCATGGGCAGGCCGGTCAGGGCATTTTTGAAGGTCTGTTCGAAAGCCAGGAATTTGAGCACGCTTTCGGTAACGCTTTGATGAAACCTGATCCCGCCCTTGTATGGCCCGATCGCGTTGTTGTTCTGCACGCGCCAGCCGCGCTGGACCCGGATATTACCCTTGTCGTCTTCCCAGCAGACCCGAAAGCTCACGACCCGATCCGGCTCGGCAATCCGGCGCAGGATCTGCTCGCTGTGATAATCTTCCTTGTCGGCGATGAAATCGAAGATGTCTTCCGCAACTTCCTGAACTGCCTGGACAAATTCGTCCTGGTGCGGGTTTCTGCGCTTCACACCTTCCATGAAGCCGTTGAAATCGACGTGATCGGAAACAGCCATGCCTCACCCCCATCCCGTGCATGTTGAACGATCGACCCGGCAGTATGATTTGACGCCTTATCCGCCGAATGCGGCGTTGGGGCAAGTCTGAGTGGTCAGGCTTCGCGAACCGCGGCCACCTTGATGTTCGGACTGCCGTGTCATACGCCCCCCGGCGGCCCTTTCGCGTTGAACGGACGTAGGCTGTCCAGCCATCAAGGGTCAGGGCCCATTAAGCACATGGCCGTGGCTTGAGCCAGAATGGTTCAGGGCGCGGAGCGAGCGAAGGGGAATAGTGGTGCTATTGAACGAGCGAGTAACAAAGCCATGGACCATTCTGGCCAAGCCCTTCGGGTGGCCGTTTGCGGGCGAACTGCTGCGTCAACCACCTCAAAGGGAGAATGGCTCCCTTTCTCAGTGTCTTCCTTGCATTTCATCCCGCAAACGAGCCACCACGGCTCATGCGGTTAATGGGTCCTGACCCGAGGATACCCGAATGAACGCTTTGCCGCCGCCTGCCCGCCGCCTGCTCGGCAATTCGGATATTGCCATTTCGCCTCTGGCCTGGGGCATGTGGCGATTGGCCGAAAATGGCCGCAGTGCGGGTGATGCCGCAAGGCTGGCGCACGGGGCACTCGAAGCGGGCATCACCCTGTTCGACACCGCTGACATTTATGGCTTCGACGGGACAGCGGGTTTTGGCGATGCCGAGGCGCTGCTTGGTGAGGTGCTGGCGAGCGAACCGGGTTTGCGCGCGCGCATGGTGCTGGCGACCAAGGGCGGCATTTGTCCGCCGCTGCCTTATGATCAGTCCCCGGCCTATCTCGCCAGCGCGATCGACGCCTCGCTCCGGCGGCTCAATGTCGAGTGCATCGATCTCTATCAGATCCACCGGCCCGACATTCTCGCGCATCCGCAGGAAGTGGCGCGCACGCTGGAAAATGCCTTGGCGGCGGGCAAGGTCCGCGCTCTCGGTGTCTCGAATTTCACCATCCAGCAGATCGAGGCGCTCAACCATTTCCTAGATCACGCGCTGGTCGCCACGCAGCCCGAAATCAGCCCGCTGCGCATCGCCCGTTTCGAGAATGGCGAGCTTGACCAGGCAATGCATCTGGGCCTCACCCCGCTCGCATGGTCGCCGCTCGGCGGGGGCAGGCTGCTTTCGCCTGAAACCCCGCGCGAGCGCGCAGTCGCGGCGGCGCTTGACCGGATTGCCGAGGATCAAGGCGTCAGCCGATCGGTCGCCGCCTATGGCTGGTTGATGGCTCATCCTGCCGGAATTGTCCCGATCATTGGCTCGCAGAATGCTCAACGGATTGCCGAGGGCGCGCAGGCGCTCGGCATGCGCTGGACGCGCGAAGACTGGTACGGGGTGCTGGTCGCCGCGCGTGGAGAAAAATTGCCATGACAATCATTTCCGATCAACAATGCGGAAATGTCTGGGCGCCGGAGCAGAGACGGTAGGAATGAAGGACCACACATCGAGCATGTTTGACCTTGCCGTCATCGGTGGTGGAATAAATGGCGCCGGGATTGCGCGCGATGCCGCGGGGCGCGGGGCGAAGGTCATTCTGTTCGAAGCGGGCGATCTGGCGCGCGGGACTTCGTCGTCATCGACCAAGCTGATCCACGGCGGGCTGCGCTATCTGGAGCATTACGAGTTCGCATTGGTGCGCGAATCGCTTCAAGAGCGCGAACTGCTGTGGGGGATCGCGCCGCATATCATCCATCCGCTGCGGTTCGTGCTGCCGCATGTCGCCGGGCTGCGCCCGCGCTGGCTGGTGCGGCTGGGACTGTTCCTTTATGACCATATCGGCGGGCGCAAGCGATTGCCTGCGACCCAATCGATCGCCCTGACGCGCCACCCGGCAGGCGCGCCGCTCAAGCCGGAATTCCAGACCGCCTTTGTTTATTCGGATTGCTGGGTGGACGATGCGCGGCTGGTGGTGCTCAACGCGCGCGATGCGGCGGACCGTGGAGCCGAAGTCCGCACCAACTCGCGTGTCACCTGCCTGACGCGGGTGGGCGATCACTGGCGCGTCGATGCAGGCGGGCAGAGCTTGTTGGCGCGCGCGGTGGTGAACGCGGGAGGACCGGGAGTGCTTGACGTTCTTGCCGCAGTGCATATCCCGGCGACGCATGGCCTGCGGCTGGTGCGCGGATCGCATATAGTGGTGCCTCGCCTGTTCGAGCATGAATGGGCCTATTTCTTCCAACTGCCCGACGGGCGCATCTTCTTCGCCATCCCTTACGAGCATGACTTCACCCTGATTGGCACCACCGATGCCGATCACACCGGCGGGCTCGATCATATCGCGGCGAGCGAGGAAGAGATCGCCTATCTGTGCGAGGGGGCCAGCCGGTTCTTCCGCAAACCTGTGACGCCGCCAGATGTGGTGTGGAGCTATGCCGGAGTGCGAGCGCTGGTCGATGACCATTCGGGAAAGCCCGAAGCCGCGACGCGCGGATACCGGCTCGAGATGTCCGATGAGAGCGAAGGGGCGCCGCTGCTCAATGTCTATGGCGGCAAGATCACCACCTATCGCCATCTTGCGGAAGAGGCGATGGAATTGCTCGGCGAGCGGGTTACGGCAATGGCGGGGCCCGGCTGGACCAGCACCGAGCAGCTGCCTGGCGGCGATTTCGCGGTCGACGGGATCGATCGCCTGATCGAGCGATTCCGCGCCGAGTTTCCCTTCTTCGACGGGCGCACCGCCGACCGCCTGTGCCGCGCCTATGGCACCGCGGCATTCGCGATTTTCGCGGGTGCGGCTTCGCTGGCGGAGTGCGGCGTGCATTTCGGCCACGGGCTTACCCAGCGCGAGGTCGATCACCTGGTCATGCGCGAATGGGCGCGTACGGCTGAAGATATCCTTTGGCGCAGGACCAAGCTGGGGTTACGCCTTTCACAGCGAGAGGCTGCGGCCCTTGATGAATTTCTCAAGCAGATGGAAGTGGCATGAAACCGAAGATCGTGGCCGTAGGCGGGACGGTAACGCCTGCAAGCGCGACCGAATTGGCGCTTCGCTATGCGCTGAGGCCGGCCGAGGAAGCGGGCGCGGACGTGCGGGTCTTTGGCGGCGAATATCTGTGTACGCTGCCGCATTACCGGGGCGCGGGCCATTCGCCGGCTGACGGCAGTGAACTGGTCGAGGCGGTGCGGCAGGCGGACGGCGTGCTGATCGCGGCACCCGGCTATCACGGGACGGTTTCCGGGCTGGTCAAGAACGCGCTCGATTACCTCGAGGATCTGGCCGCGGACGAACGCCCGTATCTCGATGGGCGGGCGGTGGGACTGATCGCCTGCGCTTCGGGCGATCAGGCGGCGATGGGCACGGTCCAGACCTTGCGCAGCATCGTCCACGCACTACGCGGCTGGCCCACTCCCATGGCTGCCACCTTGCGGACCTATCACGGGATGTTCTCGCCCGAGGGTGAATGCCTCGACGACCGTGTGCGCTCTCAGTTGCGGCTGGTGGGTGAACAGGTTGTGCACGGCGCGCGCAGCTTTGCATCGAAGGTGCGTGACGAGGAGTGAGCTGATACGAACAGGCGCTTCAGCCGTCGATGGCGGCGAAGCAATGAAGGTAGCGTCGTGCTTCTAAAGTCTGTCGTGCCCACCGGTTGAGCCAAAGCCCCCGGTTCCGCGCGCAGTAGCGTCAAGTTCGGCGACTTCGATCCAGCGCGCCTGCGTGACCGGGGCCAGCACCAGCTGCGCCACACGGTCGCCGCGCGCGATGACGAACGGTTCGGCGCCGTGATTAATCAGGATCACCTTCAACTCGCCGCGATAGTCCGAATCGATCGTGCCCGGCGTGTTCGGCACCGTGATGCCGTGCTTCAGCGCCAGGCCCGAGCGAGGCCGGACCTGAATTTCGTACCCAGGCGGTATCGCCAGCGCCAGCCCGGTTGCCACCGCATGGCGCGCGCCCGGTGCCAGCGTTACATCTTCGGCGGAAACCACATCCATGCCCGCCGCGCCCGATGTGGCATAGTGCGGAAGGTCCAGTCCTTGGCCATGGGGCAGGCGCGCGACCGCGACGCCGACGGTATCAGGCATCCTCTGCCTCTTTCAGTGCCGTCGCAACCCGCTCAAGCAGCGCAATCGCCACTTCCAGTTTGGGCATTTCATCAAGGCTTTCGATGCCATTGCCCGTCACAATGTGCACACGGTTGGTGTCGCCCCCCATAACGCCCTTGCCCTTGGGGCCGGAGACATCGTTGGCCACGATCCAGTCCGCCGCCTTGCGTTTGCGCTTCTGCTTGGCATGTTCGAGCACGTTTTCGGTTTCGGCGGCAAAGCCCACCACCAGCGCCGGGCGCTTGTCGCTCGCCGCGACATTGGTGAGAATGTCGGGGTTTTCCTCAAGGATCAGCGCGGGCGGGGCGGAGCCGCGCTTCTTCATCTTGTCGCCGCGATATTCCTTCGGCCGCCAGTCGGCCACAGCGGCGACCATGATCGCGACATCGACAGGAAGCGTCTGGCGCACCACGTCGGCCATGTCGTTGGCCGATTCGACATTGACCCGCTCGACGCCCTTGGGCGTGATGAGCGACACCGGCCCCGCGACCAGCGTCACCTTTGCCCCCAGCGCAGCGGCGGCGGCGGCGATGGCAAAGCCCTGCTTGCCGGACGAACGATTGGCGATGTAGCGCACCGGATCGATCGCTTCCCATGTCGGCCCGGCGGTAACGAGGATATGGCGTCCCTTCAGCGGGCGATGCCCCTTGGCGACGGCAAACTGCTCACCGCCCAGCGCGTCCTCTATCCGCTCCTCGATCGCATCCGGCATGGCCGGTTCCCCATCGATCGGTTCCGGTGGGGCAGTGCCTGCACCGGTCTTGACCAGATGGTTCATCGCGGCGGGATCGGTTGGCGGGGCCGAACTTGCTCCACCCTTCTTTGCCAGCAATGGCCCGCCCAGATCGGGCACGGCTTCGGGTTCGCCGGGTTCGGCGATTTCCTCGTCGCCGGTTCCTTCGGCATCGGCCTGTTCGAGATACTCGGCCTCGAGCTCCTCGGCGCTGCGCTTGGGGGTCGATCGCGGGATGATCGAGGAGAGCAGGCTGCCAAGACTGCTGAGCCGCGATTCGGGCTCGGGTTCCGCCTCGATGGCTTCGACTTCGATTCCCTGGACTGCGGGTTCGTCCGCGGGTGTGTCCGCAGGTTCGCCCGCGGGTTCGCCAGCCGCCGCAGGTGTCGGGGCCGGAGCAGGTGCGGGCAGATCGACCTCGATGCCCAGATGCGCGCCGATGGCTGCCCAGATCACCTCAGGCTCGGGCAGGCGGCCATAGCCGAACTCACCGCATGCCATGGCGCCCTGATCGGGATCGAGCACCTCGACGCCCGCCTGCCGCAGCCAGGCGATATTGCGCTGCGTCGCCTCGTGCTCCCACATGCGCACATTCATCGCCGGAACCGCCATCACCGGCTTGTCGGTGGCGAGGATAAGGGTGGTTGCCAGATCGTCGGCGATACCTGCCGCCATCTTCGCGAGCAGGTCAGCCGTCGCCGGGCAGACCACCACCAGATCGGCCTCGCGGCTGAGCTGGATATGCCCGATCTCGGCCTCGTTCTTGAGGTCCCACAATGTAGTGTAAACCGGATTTTCGCTGAGCGCGGCGAGCGCCATCGGGGTGACGAACTGCTGCCCGCCATCGGTCACCACGCATGTCACATCGCCGCCGCCCTTGCGCACAAGGCGCACGAGCTCGCAGGCCTTGTAGGCCGCGATCCCGCCACCCACGACAAGCAGGATTTTCGGAACCGTGTTGCTCACCAGTTCAGCATCGCACTAACGGGATGAGAAAGGCTCATCTTTCCTGAAGTCCCCCAATGTTGCATTCTCACTTGCTCAAGATACGCCTAGTCGCAAGCGAGGCCCTAGCCAACCCTGCGACATAGTGGTTAAATTTTGCCTAGCGCTATGCCCGATTGGGGCGCAAGAATGCACGCAGATTCATGGGAGATGAGGCAAATGCTGGTTATCCTGCGCGCGCTGCTGTTGTTAGATGGCATGTTTTTCATCCTGATGGGTCTCAGCTTCCTGATCGATCCGGCTGGAGCGGGCGGCAATTTCGGGATGGTTCCGCAAGGGACCCTGGGGCTGGCATCGATCCGTGCCGATATGACCGCGTTTTTCGTCATTGCGGGAACATGCCTTGTCTGGGGTGCATGGTGGCGCCGGGGCGATCCGCTGCTGGTCACCGCCGGGCTGATGGGAATTGCGCTGCTTGGCCGCCTGGTCACGTTGGGGATCAATGGGCCGCATGAAGGCTGGTGGGGGCCGATGCTGATCGAAGCGGTCACGTCGATCCTGGCGCTGATCGGCAGCCGCCTTCTGCCGCACACTGCTTTCGAACCGGACGAGGCTTCCGGTTAGAGTGATTTCAAGTGAAATGGAGCATTTCACGACTCGAAAATCACGGTAAAACAAGAAACTAGACCGGGATTTTGATTCAATCAAAATCGAACAAGGTCTAGCCGATCCAGCCCAGTATCAACGCGGTCACAACCGTTCCTGCACCGAGCGCCGCAGCGAGCAGATAGCCCGCCAGATCGCCTCCCTGTCGGGCGCGGCTTTCCCATACGAGATCGATATCGGGCAGCGGCGGCGGCTCAGGCGCGCCGCCCCTTGGCGGAAACTTCTCCTCCAGCCGCCGCAGCAACGCGGGCAGGCCCAGCAGCGTTCTGGCATCCTCCCGAATCCGGTCGGCCAGCGCGGCTTCGGGGCCCAGCTCGTCGCGCACCCAGGCGCGCACGAACGGCGCCGAAACGTCCCACATGTTGATCTGCGGGTCGAGCTGCGTCGCTATCCCTTCGACCATCACCATGGTCTTTTGCAGCAGCAACAGGTGCGGCTGGGTCTGCATGTCGAAATCGCGGGTGATGGCGAACAGCCCGTCGAGCATCTGCCCCACGCTCAGTTCCGCGACCGGCTTGCCGCGCATCGGTTCGCCCACCGCGCGCAGCGCCGTCGCAAACTCCTCCACCGAATGATACGCGGGCACATATTGCGCCTCGAAATGGATTTCGGCGACGCGCCGGTAATTGCCGGTGGTAAGGCCGTGGAGGATTTCGGCCAGCCATGCGCGTGCGCGCCGGTCGATCCGCCCCATGATGCCGAAATCGATCGCGGTGATGGTTCCGTCATCCTGCACGAACAGGTTGCCCTGATGCATGTCGGCATGGAAAAATCCGCCGCTGATGGCCTGCGTCAGAAACGCGATCACCAGCCTGCGCGCGAGCAGCGGCAGATCATGCCCGCGCGCCTTCAATTCATCGACATCGCTGATCTTGACCCCGTCGATCCAGTCGATGGTCAGCACGCGGCCATTGGTCCGGTCCCAGTCGATCGCCGGAACGCGATAGCCTTCGATGCCCGTCATTGCCTCAGCCAGTTCGGAAGCCGAGGCCGCTTCGCGCCTGAGGTCAAGCTCACGGCCCGTCCAGCGCTTGAAATTGGCGATGGTCAGGCGCGGGCGCAGGCGTGCCGCTTCGCCGCCCAGCGCCTCGAGATGCGCTGCGGCCCATTCATAGGTCGCGATATCGCGGGCAAAGCGTTCCCGTATGCCGGGACGCAGGACCTTCACCGCCACCTGCCTGCCATCGGTTGTGACGGCGCGGTGGACCTGCGCGATCGAGGCCGAGCCAACGGGCTGCGGATCGATTTCGCTGAACAGCTCTTGCGACGGGCGGCCAAAGCTGGCCGCGATCGAGGCTTCGATTTCCTCATAGGGCACCGGCGGCAGGCTGTCCTGCAATGTCAGGAGATTGCGTGCAGCCGCCTCGCCTACAAGATCGGGCCGCGTCGCCAGCGTCTGGCCGAGCTTGATCGCGGCGGGGCCAATCGCCTGGAATGCGCCGGCATAATCCGGCTCGGGCAGTTCGCGCGCGCCAAACCGCGCCACGCGCGCCAGTCGCTTGACCGGCAGCGGCGTATTGGCGTCACGCTCGATCCCGCGCAGCGCGCCGTGGCGGGCAAGCGTGCGGCCCCATTTGAGCAGCCGGAAGATGTGCGTTGCCGAACTTGCCACCTTCAGACTTTCCAGCCCGAATGGATCGCCACCAGCCCGCCCATGATCGGCTCGACCCGCGTGTTTTCGAAACCCGCCGCGCGGATCATCGCTTCGAAGCGCGGCATATCGGGAAAGCGGCGGATCGATTCGATGAGATAACGGTAGGAGTCCGCATCGCCCGCAATCGCCTTGCCGATCCGGGGCACCAGATGGTGCGAATAGAGGTCGTAGGCTTCCTTGAATCCGGGCCACTGTGTGGTCGAGAATTCGAGGCAGAAGAACCGCCCGCCGATCTTGAGCACCCGGTGCGCCTCTTTCAGCGCGGCGGGAATATCGGTGACGTTCCTGATGCCGAAGGCGATCGTATAGGCATCGAACATTGCCGAGGGATAAGTCAGCTTTTCAGCGTTCTGGTTCGACCAGACGAGGCCGTTTATCCCGCGCTCCATCGCGCGTTCGACCCCGACGTCGAGCATGTCCTGGTTGATATCGGCCACGGTCACTTCGGCACCGCGCGCGGCCATGCGGAAGGCGATGTCGCCGGTGCCGCCCGCCATGTCGAGTATCGCCTCATGTGGCCGCGGTTTGACCCGGCGCACGAAACGGTCCTTCCACAGCCGGTGCATTCCCCCGGACATGGCATCGTTCATCACGTCATAGCTTGACGCGACGCTGGAAAAGACCGCGCCCACGCGGCGGGTCTTTTCGTCGGGTTCTACCTCTTCGTAGCCGAAGGACACTGTATCTGTCATCGTCGCGGCCTTAGGATGAATTGCGCGGCGGGCAAAGGGTGTTAAGCAGGGCTCCATGCCCGAATTGCCCGAAGTCGAAACCACCGTTCGCGGGCTTGCCCGCTTCCTCGAAGGTGAGCGGATCGAACGGGTGACGCTCAACCGGCCCGACCTGCGCCGCCCGTTTCCGCCCGATCTGGTGCAGGCGATGACGGGAGCGCGCGTTATCGGCCTCGGCCGCCGGGCCAAATACGGGCTCATCCACACGGATCGCGGGCGCAGCATGGTCTTCCACCTGGGGATGAGCGGGCGCTGGCGGATCGATCCGGCGACCCCCGACCGGCACGATCACCTTGTCCTAGGCACACAGGCGCACAACTTCGCGCTTTGCGACCCGCGCCGCTTCGGATCGGTCGATCTGGCGGAGACTGCCGCGCTCGATGCGTGGCCAGCATTTGCCGCGCTGGGGCCGGAGCCGTTGGGCGATGGCTTTTCCGCTGACCATCTGCGCGCGACGCTGAAGGGACGCACGCAGGCGATCAAGGCCTGCCTGCTCGACCAGCGGATCGTCGCGGGTCTGGGCAATATCTACGTCTGCGAAGCGCTCCACCGTGCCGGCATCGACCCGCGCCGGGCGGGCGGCAAGGTTACGCGCGCGCAGCTGGCGGGGCTGGTTCCCGAAATCCGCGAGGTGTTGCTCGGTGCAATCAGCGATGGCGGATCGAGCCTGCGCGACTATGCCCGGCCCGATGGCGAGCTGGGCTATTTCAGCACGCGCTTTGCCGTCTATGACCGCGAGGGGCAGCCGTGCCAGCGCCAGGATGGCGGGACCATCCTCCGCATCGCGCAAGGCGGGCGCAGCAGCTGGTACTGCCCGCGCTGCCAGAAGTAGAGCCGCGCCCCAAGCGAATCCTTGACCTTTATCCGACACCCCACTATGTGGCCCGCTTTCCGGCGATCCGTCGCCGCGTCAGCACGCAGGTTTCAGACAAGGATACGGTCGCCGCCAAGGTGACCTGAAGCAAGGACGAACATGGCCAATACGCCGCAAGCAAAGAAGCGCATCCGCCGCAACAACAATCGGGCCGAAATCAACGGCTCGCGCATCAGCCGCATCCGTGGCTTCGTCAAGAAAGTCGAAGCCGCGATCGAAGGTGGTGACCGCAAGGCAGCCGAGGAAGCGCTGCGTGCAGCCCAGCCGGAAATGGCCCGCGGAGTTGCCCGCGGGGTGATGCACAAGAACACTGTGGCGCGCAAGATGTCGCGCCTGACCAGGCGAGTCGCCTCACTGTGATTCGCCTGCCCTGAACGGGCATTTCGCTCTGGAAAATGTTGATGGGGTCGGCCCTTGCGGGTGCGGCCCCTTCGCTTGCCCGGCGAATCCCCGAACGGGGTCCGGCAAACCCTAGGATTTCCCGCGATTCGCGCGGTTTCTTGGCATAAAATATCTTGTTTTCAAACACATCAACGGGAGTCTGCGGGTTTACCCCCTGTCAACCTGTTTATTTCGTTTTTTTTACACTTAACCCCCTTGCGAATTGCGCAAAGGCGTAGATAAATCGCCCTTGCCCGGCGCGGGACAGCCTGGGTGATTACAGTCTTGGATGATTGGGGGGTGCGCGCAGGCGGCAGCTTCGCAGCAACGGCGAAGCTTTGCCTGAAGGTCGATCGCACGGCCCGACAAACGGGGTCCGGGGCAGGGCCGCGAAAAGGCTGAATGGCAGGGAGGGCGGCTCGCGGGCTGACCGGGGGAACAGGGCGAATTGGCGGCAATGGTGCAAAATCAGGAAAATGCGCAGATTTCCAAGCGCAAGCGCGACGAGGACTTGATGGAAGACGCCGAAGCGGTGAATCTTGCAGCCGATTGGGCGGACATCAGCCAGGGCCTGCGCAAGGACTTGGGGCATCAGCTCCACAGCCAATGGATCAGACCGATTCAGTTGGGCAGTTTCTGCAAGGATTCGGGCACGCTCGATCTCTTCCTACCGACCGAATTTTCCGCCAACTGGGTCAACGACCGCTTTCATGATCGTCTCCAGCTGGCATGGAAGATTGCCCGCAGCGAAGTGCGCAAGGTCCGCATCCAAGTCCATCCCGGCAGGCGCAAACTCCCTGAGCTCAGGCTCGAGAACGGCCGTCATCCGGCCAATGACGGGCTGGACAACCGATCCTTTGCGGTCGGCGCCGGGGCGATGGGCGATGCGGGTTTCAGTTCCTCGGTCGGACTTGACCCTTCGCTGACCTTTGCAGCGTTCGTCACCGGCGAAGCCAACGTGCTGGCGTGCAATGCGGCGCAGCGCATGGCCGCGACCGAGCAGCCGCAATTCTCGCCGCTCTATCTCAAGGCCGCGACCGGCCAGGGCAAGACGCATCTGCTGCATGCGATCGGGCATGCCTATCTGGCGGCGCATACGCGCGCGCGCATATTCTATTGTTCGGCCGAACGCTTCATGGTCGAATTCGTCCAGGCGCTCAAAGCCAACCAGATGATCGAGTTCAAGGCGCGGCTGCGCAGCTTCGATCTGCTGCTGGTCGATGACATCCAGTTCATCATCGGCAAGGCAAGCGCGCAGGAAGAACTGCTTTATACCATCGATGCTCTGCTGGCCGAGGGCAAGCGGCTGGTGTTTGCCGCCGACCGCGCGCCGCAGGCGCTGGACGGGGTCGAACCGCGCCTGCTCAGCCGGTTGTCGATGGGTCTGGTGGCGGATATCCAGCCCGCCGACATCGAATTGCGCCGCTCGATCCTCGAATCGAAGCTGACGCGCTTCGCCCCGCTTGAGGTGCCCGGCGACGTGCTCGAATTCCTCGCGCGCACCATCACGCGCAATGTCCGCGAGCTGGTGGGGGGACTCAACAAGCTGATCGCCTATGCCCAGCTCACGGGCCAGGAAGTCTCGTTGCAGCTCGCCGAAGAGCAGTTGACCGATATCCTTTCGGCCAACCGCCGCCGGATCACGATCGACGAGATTCAGCGCACCGTGTGCCAGTTCTACCGCATCGATCGGGCCGAGATGTCGTCAAAACGCCGCGCCCGCGCCGTGGTGCGTCCGCGCCAGGTGGCGATGTATCTGGCCAAGGTGCTGACGCCGCGATCCTATCCTGAAATCGGGCGCAAGTTCGGTGGGCGCGATCATTCGACGGTGATCCACGCCGTGCGGCTGATCGAGGACCTGCGCCAGCGCGATGCCGATATGGACGGCGATGTGCGCAGCCTGCTGCGCCAGCTGGAGAGCTGAGCGCTTTTCCACTGCCTTTGCACATTGGTTCCACACCATTTCCACAAGCTGCCAACAGGCCTTTCGACAGGCTCAAGACATGCCTTTCGGCAGCTTTTGCACAAGCCTGTCGACAGGCCATGGTCGGCAGGCCTAAGGGGCGCGGATGAGCGATACCCCCTTCTCGTCAGGCACCAACCCACTGCCCCAGAGCTTCCGCAGCGCGCTTGCACGCGGGCTGCGTGGCCACTGCCCGCGATGCGGCGAGGGGAGCCTGTTCCGCAAATGGCTCAAACCGCGCGATGCCTGCCCGTCCTGCGCGCTCGATCTGAGGCCGCAGCAGGCAGACGATTTTCCCGCCTATATCGCGATCTTCGTGACCGGCCATCTGCTGGCACCGGTGATTATCCTCCTCGCGCTCGATTTCGCGCTCACCACCTTGCAGATGGCGGCGATCATCATGCCGCTGGCAATCGCCATGATCCTGTTCCAGCTCCAACCGGCCAAGGGCGCGGTGATTGCGATGCAGTGGTGGAACGGCATGCACGGCTTCAAGCGCGAACGTGCTGACGAGGTCGCCAGCCCGTGAGCCTATCCAGCGATCGCCTTGCCCGGTTCGCACGGCATATCGTGCTGCCCGAGATAGGTGGCGCTGGTCAGGTCGCGCTGAGCAAGGCGCATGTCGCGCTGATCGGGCTGGGCGGGATCGGATCGCCCGCACTGCAATATCTGGCGGCGGCAGGCGTTGGACGCTTTACGCTGGTTGACGATGATCTGGTCGATCTCAGCAACCTCCAGCGCCAGACGATCTTCACCACGCGCGACATCGGCCATGGCAAGGCGGTCGCCGCGCGCCAATGGATGGCCAGTTTCGATCCGGCGCTCATGGTCGAGATCAGCGACGCGCGAATCGCTCGCGAGAATGCCGGCGGGCTGATCGCAGGCGCGGATCTGGTGTTCGACGGGACCGACAATTTCGCCACCCGCCTCGCCGTGTCGGACGCCTGCGTCAGTGCAGGTATACCGCTCCTCAGTGCTGCGGTGGGCCGTTTTCAGGGGCAGGTGGGCGCGTTTGCCGGGCATTTGCCGGACCAGCCATGCTATCGCTGCTTTGTCGGCGACGCCTTCGATGCCGAGGATTGCGACTCATGCGCCGAAGACGGCATGTTGGGCGCGATGGCAGGCTGGGTCGGCAGCTTCGCGGCGATGCAGGCGGTGCGCGTGCTGCTCGACGGGGTGAGCATGCTCGGCGATCCGCAATGGGGCAGACTGCACGTTCTTGACGGGCTGAAGCCGGCCATGCGCGCACTGGTCATCGCGAAGGACAAGGCCTGCCGGGGGTGCGGCCCGGTTCGGGGCTGACTTCACCTGTTTCGTTCAGGCGGCGAACATCTGATCGAGCGAGCCGAACGCCTTCATCTCGATCGCATTGCCCGCCGGATCGCGCAGGAACATGGTCGCCTGCTCGCCCGGCTGCCCCTTGAAGCGGATGGTGGGCTCCATAACGAAGGCGGTGCCCGCGGCGCGCAACCGATCGGCCAGCATGTGCCAGTCCTCCATCGTCAGCACCACGCCGAAGTGCGGGACCGGCACCTGATGCCCGTCAACCGGGTTCGATCCCCGATCACCACCACCGGGCGCGAGATGCGCGACGATCTGGTGGCCGTAGAAGTCGAAATCGATCCATTCGGCGCTGCTGCGCCCTTCGCGGCAACCCAGCACCCCGCCGTAAAAGGCGCGCGCGGCGGCCAGATCGTCGACGGGAAAGGCGAGGTGGAACGGGCGCAGGCTCATCGCACGGCGAATACCGCTTGAGTGTGCCCGTGCCAAGCGCTGCGGACGCCGGCCAGCCTCGACAGCACCAGCCTGAACGATTAGTGCTGAACGCCATGAAGCTCATCATCGGCAACAAGAACTATTCGAGCTGGTCGCTGCGCGGCTGGCTGGCGGCGAAGCAATCGGGGCTGATGTTCGAGGAACTGACGGTCAATATCGACAGCGAGGAATGGGATGCGGCCAAGCGCGCGATGGCCGAGGTTCAGCCCAGCCATGGCAAGGTTCCGATCCTGTGGGACGGCGAAACGGTCATCTGGGACAGTCTGGCGATCCTCGAGTACCTGGCCGACCGGGTCGGGCGCGAGCGTTTCTGGCCCAGGGACGATGCCGCACGCGGACTGGCACGGGCGATGGTCGCGGAAATGCACAGTTCCTACCAGGCGCTGCGCCGGGAGTGCCCGATGAATGTCCGCGGCCGCGTGGCGCTGACCGCGATCAGCAATGAAACCCGCGCCGATGTGGTGCGCATCCTCACCCTGTGGGCCGAGGCGCGGGCACGTTTCGGGCAGGGCGGGCCGTTTCTGTTCGGCACCTTCGGCGCTGCGGACGTGTTCTATGCACCGGTCATTTCGCGATTTGTCACCTATGGCATCGGGGTGCCCGGCTTTGCCCAGTCCTATGTCCAGGCGATCTGGGAGCATGAATGGATGCAGGAATGGGTCAAGGCGGCAGAAGACGAGCAATGGGTGATCAAGAGCTTCGAGGTGCCCAGCAGATGATCGCCCGGCGGTTGGGGCCTGCGGTGTTCCAGCTTTGCCTGGTCCTCGCGCTGCTTCTGCCCGCTCCCGCGCAGGCCTGGGGCGCATATGGCCACCGGGTGACGGCGCAGATCGCGCTGGCCAATGTCAGCCCTGAGACCCGGGCCAGGATCGCAGCGCTGCTGCGCGCCGCGCCCGAGCTGGCGACGCCGGACTGCAAGCTCGCCTCGCTCGAGGATGCCGCAGTGTGGCCCGATTGCCTGCGCGGCGAGGGTTGGCGCTGGGGCTATACCTTTGCCTGGCATTATCGCACCGCGCCGATCTGCGAAGCTTATAACCCCCGCAGCAACTGCGCGGGCGGCAATTGCGTGATCGCGCAGATCGAGCGAAGCCACCGCCTGCTCGCCGATGAGAGCCTGCCCGCGCACATCCGGCTCGAGGCGCTGGCCTTCCTCGTCCATTTCGCGGGCGACATTCATCAACCGCTCCATTCGGGCGACAAGGACGATCGCGGCGGCAACGACCGGGTGACGGATTACGGTATCGTCCCCGATCGCAACCTGCATTCGATCTGGGACAGCGCGCTGGCCGAACGCGCGATCTCGAGCGCACATCCACAGTTGGTCCGGCGCTACTCTGCCGAAGAGCATGCCGCGCTGGCTGGCGGCGATGCTGCGGACTGGGGGCGTGAGAGCTGGCAGGCGGCGCGCGATTTCGTCTATCCCAACGCTTTCGATACCGATCCCTGCGCGGGCGAACTGCCCGGTGAGACCGCGCTGACGCAGGAGGATATCGTCGAGGCGCTGCCGGTCGCGCAGCGGCGAATCCAGCAGGCCGGCCTCAGGATTGCCGATCTGCTCGAAAGCGCCTTTGCGCCGGGGCCGCTGCAACGCTGAATCGCTGGCCCCGGCAAAGCCTCCCTCGCCAACGGGGCACCTTCGGATGTAATGGACCATTTCGCGTCGCACCCGGTACATGCCGCGTAATTCCGAATGCCCAAATCCTACGCGATGGAACACATGGAACACGGTCCAGAAGTTAAAAACCCGGCTTGTGGCGGCAGCGGGCGATGGCGTGCGCTTGCTGGGCTTCAAGCGGGGTGACAATAGGATTTGCATGGAGTCGGATTAACAGATTGGAGCGGGGTGGGAAATTTGCCTCACGCGGAGGCACGGCCCGCTCAGTCGCAGCCGTTTACCTTCGCCAGCGCGACCGCGCTCCACAGCTGCGCCGCGTTCGATTCGGTTTCGTGACCCGCCCCCTGTCCGTAGGGCTGCGGCACGATTTTTCCATCTTGCAGCTGCCATGACCACAGTTCCGAACCCCGAAGCGGGCGGGTTCGTTCGATCGCCTGCGCAATCTCCGCGTCGGCCCTCAAGAGCAGGCCACGGGTGTCTTGCGCAATATCGCTACGCGCCAGCTGGCAGCTGATCCCTGCCTTCAACAGCCCCTGCTGCCACGACCAGATGACGGTGCCATGATAGCGCGTATTGTCGAACGTCGCCGCGCGATCTGCACCAGCGTAGGCCGGATTGGCGGCCAGCATTCCGGCATCGGTCATCAGCCCCAGCGGAAACGGCTGGACGGGCTGGCGCAGAGCCAGCTGGATGGTCGCATCGTCGGGTTTGAGGAAGAACAGCAGGAAGCCGATGTCCGAATGCATCACCGGCACCGCCTGCCCCGCCGCGTCGAGCGCCAGCGCCAGGAAGCGGACCTCGCCCGCGTTCGCGCCGGGCGCGGCGATGCCGGAAGCTTGCGCAAATGCTGCCATCTGCGACTGAACCTCGCCCCTCGTCAGCGGCACGGCGAATAGCGGTGGCGCTTCTTTCGCCCAGACTTTCGCCATTGCAGCCATTTCGCCGGGACCAGGTTCCGGCGCGCCATATTCGCGCAACAGGCCGCTGCCCAGCAGGCGGCTTCCGGCTTCGAGCGCTGCTGGAACCAGCGCCGCATTGATGCTGAAGGAAAAGCGTCCATCGCCGCCGAGACCGTTCTGGCTGTCGCGCCAATCGCCCACCGTCAGGCCGTCGTGAAGCGGAACGAGTCGCTCGAACGAGGGACTGGCGGCAAAGGGCGCGGCCCGGGCAGCGACAAACGCAAGATTGCGCAGTACGAGTTCTCCGAAGGAAGCACCGGAGGCGGCCTTGCGCGCCAGAAAGGCGGAGGCGCGTTCGCGGCCTTCGGGTGTGTCGAGCAGGTAGGTCGCCAGCACCGGAGCGAGCATGAAATCGTCGTCGACCATCTTGTAGTCGAGCACCGGTTGCCGCGCATCTTGCCCTGGCCTGCCGATCAGCGCGAATTCGCCGATGTCCTCCTCATGCGCGACTTCGCCGCCTGGATTGAGCCGTTCGAGCACCGCGCCAAGCCCCGCCTCGATCGGTTCCGGCTTCAGTTCGCCCATCAACAGCGCCAGCGTCATCAGCGTGTCGCGCCCGAAATAGGTGTCATACTGCCATGACCCCGCGAGCAGCTTTTCACGGTAGGCGAGGAATGCCACAGACTGCTGCAGGCTGCTTTCTTGGCCCGGCCTTTTGAAGATCTGCTCCACCGTCAGCGGAGTCAGCGGTTCATCGCCGGTCAGTGCGGTGATGCTCAGGCGCAGTGGGCCCGCCCGGGATGTCAGTACCACCGCGCCGCCGCGTATTGCGACCGTGCCGCCGCGCACCTTTACCGCCAGCGCATAGCCCGCGCCGCCATCGATCCGGCGCCGGTCCCAGACGACCTCGTCGCCCGAAATGGTCGGCTCCGCTTCCAGCTCGGCTGGAATTGGGTTGCCGTAGCCATGATCGCGCAGCACGCGAATGCTGCCGACCAGCGCGCGTTCGACCGTCAGGCTTGCCACATCTGCTTCGATCTCCGCTACGATGCCATGGCGCATGTCGCCGCCGGGCATGCGTTGCTGCGCCGCCTGCAATGGTGAGGCCAGCCGCCACGAAGCCGTTTCCCTGAACCACAGTCCTGCCCCGCTGTTGCCCGCTGGGAAGGCAAACACCAGCCGGGTGGCGGGGCCGGAACGCAGAACAGCGTGCGCCGCAACCGGGCCCTCTCGAAAGAAATGGTTCTGGATACGCCCTTCCGTAATTTCGAAGCGCAGGTCGGGTTCGGCTGCGGCAGGCGCGCCCAGCACAAGCAGGCAGAATATGGCCAGCCACCTCATCGTGCGCGCATCCGCGCGAAGAAGCCGAGAGAGACCAGCAACAGCCCCATTGGTACGATCGACAGGTAGAATGCCGTCTGCCCGTCAAACGCGGCGAACACCTGGCCGGTGATGAACGAACCGGTAGTGCCGCCGAGCGCGGAGAACACCACCAGCAGCCCGGTCATGGCGGCATGATCGGGCTTTGGCAGCGACGACAGCATGGCCGAATTGATCGCCGGATAGATCGGGGCGAGAAACAGCCCGACGAGCGGCAGGATATAGGCCGCGAGCGGTGCAGAGAGCCACCCTGTGTCGGCTGACGGCGATATTCCGCGGGTCAAGGGCAGGCTGAGCAGCACCAGCAGCGCCATGGAAACGATGCAGAAGTTGACCAGCGGATACCAGCCGACGCGCGTCAGGATCGCTCCGGCGCTCAGGCGGCCGATCGCGATTGCCGCTGCGAATATACTCGCCGCCTGGATGCTCATCGCCTGCGGCAGGTGCAGCACTTCGTTATTGAATGTCGGCAGCCAGGTGCCGATCGCCTGCTCGATGAGGACATAGAGGAATGCCGAGAGCACGAAGACCAGCACCAGCGGCCTTGCCGCCAGCCTGATCATTTCGGCGAAATCTTCCGCCGGGCGGCGCGGGCTCGGGCGGGCCGCACTCTCGTCGAGTCTGCTGAAGAACAGTAGCGCGCAAACCCCGAATGCGAGCGCGGCAAGCAGCCAATAGACATCGAGCCAGCCGAGGCTGGAGGGCTGTGCGGGGTCGATGAAGGCACCGAATATCCAATAGCCGGACAGCACCCCGACCATGAACAGCCCTTCGATCACGTTGGTCAGGCTGGCGTGGTGCGCGGGACCGTCGGTCACCAGCCCGATCGAGGAATAGACCGAAACCTTGACCAGCCCGAACGACGCGCCGGTGACGGCGAACAGCAGCTTGGCCATGGCAAAGGTGGGCACCAGCGGCATGGCCAGGCAGGCAATGCCCACCATTGCAGCGCCGGTCATCATCGCCCGGCGATAGCCGAAGCGCGGCAACAGCGAGGCGAGCAGGAACGACATCACCGCAATCGGCAGGTCCTTGAACGCCTCAAGGATTGAGGCGCTGGCCTTGGTCTGTCCCATCGTGGCGATCGACTGAAGGATGACCGTGCCCACGCTGTTCAGCAGGATGCCGAACAGCATATAGACCAGCACCAGTGCCGTGATGATGCCGAGATTTCGCATGCCCATTTTTCCTACAGTAAGTGTCGGGAAAAAGAAGGCCGCGCCATCGATAGACGGCGCGGCCCTTCAGGGAGGATCATAGTTCGGTCAGAACCGGAAGCCGACCGAGAAGCGGAACGAACGACCCAAAATCGGGCGACCGTTCGGCGCAGTCGCGCTGCGTGGATCGCCTTCGGTCAGGCCGTGGCTGTCGAACAGATTGTCGGCATGGATCTGGCCATAGAGTCCCGAAGGAGTGTTCACCCGCACACCGAGATCGACCTTGGTGTATGAGCCCAGCTCCACCGTATTTGCCAGGTTTTCGAACCTGTTGCCGACGATTTGCGCGGCCGCATAAAGGTTGGCGTCCCAATCGCCCACCTCGAAATCGACGCTGGGCGCCACGCGAACCTGGATTCTGGGCTGGCGATGGACCCTGTTCCCGACAATCGTCGGATCGGCGGTGTTTTCGGTAATCTTCGCATCTGTAAAAGTCGCAATGGCTGCGAGATTGAACATCCCGAACGTCAGAGTGCTGTCGAGTTCAAGCCCATAGGCCCTGGTATCGAATGCCGTGGCGTCGTTTGCCCCCAGAGTGCTCTGGAACCGCTCGTTGGTGTTGCGGAATCCGGTCGCATAGAGGCGCACATGATCGGATGAGTATTTCAGCCCGACTTCGAGTTGCTTGATGTCGAATGTGCGGTCCACACCGTCACGCAGCGTATCGAAATTGGGGAAGGTTTCACCATCCGAGAAGCGCGCAAAGGCTCCGAAGGTGTCGCTGAATGCATAGTTCACCGCGGCGGTCCAGGAGACCTCGTCGTTGGTATAATGGATATTCCTGTCCCTGGTCCCATCGGGGAAGCCCGGGCCGGTATCGACGACGTAATTGATTTCGACCCATTCGTTGCGGACACCGGCGTCGATCCGCAGCTTGTCGGTAACATCGAACGAATCGGCCAGATATACCGCATTGACATTGGCATCACCGACGCCCTGCAAGCCGAAGGCAAATCCGGCGCCGCCACCGGCCGCTTCGATATCGGCTGGAGTCACATTGGCCAGCATGTCGCCGTTTTGCGTCAACTGCAGGCCGACCGGGTTCCCGAGTGACCAGAAATCATCGGACGAGAACGAGGAACGGTAATAACCCACCGTGACCTCGTTCGAACCCAGGTCGAAGGCAAGGCTGAGATCATTGGTCAGCGATTCGAGATCCTTCTCGACTACCCAGTGGCCATAGGTCTGCACGAAATCGCTGTCGGCAAGCGTGACCCCGCCCAGCGTTTGCACCGGATTTCCAGTCACCGCACTGACGGCCCCGGCAGTCACCGCAGCGCCTGACGGAACCAGCCCGTATGTATCGGCATCGCCCTTCAGATAGGCCAGGTTGTCGCGCAGGGTGATATTGTCGGAAACCTCGAATTCGACATTCAACCCCGACAGATTGCCTTTCCAGCCGCGACCGCGCCGGAAGTCGAAAATCTTGGAGTTGCCGTCAGCGTCGATCTGAATCTCGCGCAGACGGGTAGCATTGCCCAACGGCGAGAAAGTGCCAAGATCAAGTCCGGCATTGAGGGCGATCGGTAGATACCATTGGCCCACATCGTCGGTCTGGCGCGTCCATGCGCTGATCTTGCCGCGGTCGAATTTGTAGGTGAGATTGCCCGACAGCTGGAACCCGCGTTCTGAATTGAACTGCGCATCCCGGATACCCGGTGAGGTGCTGGCGTAACCTCCGACGGTGTAATAGAGGTCTTTCCCCAGCGCCCCCGACAGATAGAAATCGACCTGTTGCAGGTCATAATCGGATGCCGTGTAGCGGATGCCACCTTCGGTATCGTCCTGGCCTTCGCGCAGACGGAAGTTGAGCGTTACACCCGGCTCGCCCCGGGCAAACACCGCGCTGGGGCCACCGCGCAGGGCCTCAACCGACGCGATCGTGTCATCGACACGGAAGATAGTGCTCTGCTCGAGGAACGACAGGGTCGGCGTGCCGTAGATCGGGGCGCCGGCCACGGACAGAGTCACGAACGGAGCATCGCCGCCAGCGGGCAGACCGCGCACGTCGATATTGGCGCCGCCCTTGCCGCCCGAACTTTCCGCCCAGACCCCTGGAACCAGGCTGAAAATTTCAGCCGTGCTCTTGGGTGCGGCGATGGTCAGGTCATCGGACGAAACCGAAGTGATCGCGAAGCTCGCGTCCTGCTTGCGCAGTCCGGCACCGCCTGCGGTACCGGTAACGATGATTTCGCTACCTTCGTCTGTCGCCGCTGCCGCGTCCTCACCTTGCGCCCATGCTGGCGTGGATACCGATACGGCCAACGCCATGAACGACGAATACGATAAGATTTTGTGATAGTTCCTCATGATGCCTTCTCCTTGATTTCGGTCTTTTGCGTTGTGCTGGTTGGTTGTGCTGCCATGTCGAACAGATCGGCGAGCCGGATGTCTCCGGTCTCGCGGAAATAGAGGTCGGCTCCGGGCAGCACGCCTGGATCGCCAACCCCCACCGCAAGCATCCCTGCCGCGCGGATTGCGGTAATACCCGCCGCCGAATCCTCGATGCCGATGCAGCGGTCCGGCGCTACTCCGAGCGCGCGCGCGGATTCGGTGAAGATTTCGGGATGCGGCTTGCCGTTGGCGATGCCAGCGGCATCGGCAACGAAGTCGAAACAGCTTTCGATCCCCAGCCGGCGGATCAATTCGCGCGCGTTGCGGCTGGCAGAAGCAAGGCCGATCTTCAGCCGTGCGTTGCGGCAATCGGCGAGCAGGCGTTCGACGCCTGGAAACAGGTCGCCGGGGCCGAAATCCGCCAGCGCCTGGCGATACCAGGCGTTCTTGCGGACGAGCATTGTCTCGAACTCGCGGTCGGGAATTTCGATCCCGGCAGCTTCTGCAATGCGTGCGAGCGATTGCGACCGTTCGACCCCCTTGAGCCCCTCGTTGACCGAACGATCGAAGGCGATGCCTTCTTCGTCGCACAGCCGCTTCCACGCCTGATAATGCGCCTCTGCGGTATCGGTAATCACGCCGTCGAGGTCGAAGATGACGGCATCGAAAGCGGGTGGCCCCATCAGTGCCGGGCCGCGCGAAAGATCGACCGTGCGCCCCCGGTCGACGAATTGCGGAACCGGTCCCTCGATCAGGGTATAGCGCGCGTCGCCCCCCTGGACCGCAACCTCGACCGCCGCGCCCTGCCAGCGGAAGCGGAATGAAAACGAAGTCCACCCATCGGGGCAGAGCGGCGCGAGCGAAAGCCTGCCATCCTCGATCGTCAGCCCGCCCCAGCCTTGCGCCAGTGCCAGCCAGCTTCCCGCCATCGCCGCCATGTGGCAGCCATGCGAAGTGTTGGCGTGCAGATCGTCAAGATCGACAAATGCGGTTTGACGCAGATAATCGAGCGCCTTGCCTTCCTCCCCCGAACGGGCCGCAGCGATTGCAAACGCGGTTGCCGACAGCGTTGAATCATGCGTCGTCAAAGGCTCGTAATAGGCAAGGTCGCGCCTGATCTGTGCCTGGCTGGCGTGCGTCGCGCCGATTGCGTGCGCCTGCACCACATCGCCCTGCTTGCACAGGCGGTGGCGAAACAAGACCAGCGGATGGAATTTGACCAGCAGCGGCGCGGCATCATCATGGGTGCCCCCGGGAAAGGGCGGCTTGTCCATGAAGCTGTCATCCTGCGGATGCACTCCGGTGGCCGGATCGACCGGCAGCCACATGTGCGTGGCAGCACGGTGCCAGCTTTCGATTTCGTCGGGTGCGACTGTGCCAACATCGCGTGCGATCCTGGCCGCGAACAGCAGGTGGCGCCGCGCCATTGCATTGGTGTAGAAATCATTGTCGACGAGTGCGCTGTATTCGTCGGGCCCGGTCACGCCGTGGATGAGGAAGGCCCCGCCCCGGCGCTCGCAGAAATGGCCGGTGTCCATCCATAGCCTGGCGGTTTCGAACAGCATGTCTGCCGCGCCCTCTTCCAGGATCGACCGGTCACCGGTGGCGGCAACGTAGATTTCTACCGCGTAGGCGATGGCGGCGTTGACATGATATTGCGCCGAGCCAGTGGGATAATGGGTCGAACATTCGCGCCCGCCGATGGTGCGCCAGGGGTATAGCGCGCCATCTGAATGGCCGATCGCCCGCGCGTGTTCACGCGCATCGGCAAGGCGCGATATACGATATTCGATCAGGCGCCGGGCCAGATCCGGCGCGGTCAGTGCCAGAACGGGCAGGACGAACGCTTCGGTATCCCAGAAGTAATGCCCTTCGTAGCCTTCGCCGGTCAGGCCCTTGGCCGCGACGCCTTGCCCACCGCTCCGGCTCGCCGACTGGAAAATGTGGAACAGGTTGAAGCGCACGGCCAATTGCAGCGCCGGATCGGATTCGATCCCCATGCCCGCCGTCTGCCAGAAGCCGTCGAGCGCCGTGCGGGACTTTTCCTGCAACCGCTCGAACCCGGCGGCCTCGGCAGCTTCAAGCTGCGCGCGCGCGGCGGCATCGATGGCAGTATCGCCGCCCGGCGCGGCCGAGGCTGCGACAAACCGGTCGAAAATCAGCGCTTCACCGGCAGTCAGGCTGGCGGAAACTGACAGGTTATCGCCGCTGCCGGTAATCCGCTGTGCGATCGTGACGGTCGGCTTGCCGCCGGTTGCCGGTGCAAAGCACCATTCGTGCCCCAGGTCGGTCGCACGGTTCGATACCTGCGCCAGATGCGCGCGCGCGCTGATCCGCGGGTCGTCGGCATCGAAGGTATCGGAACCCGGCTCGCCGATCGCGACGTGGCATTCGACGCTGATCCTGGCGCCGAAGTTGACCGGTGTGACCTGGTAACGTGAGACGCAAACCGCACCCGCCCCGACAGGGACCATGCGGCGGACATCGATCTGAAGCTCGCGGCCACCGGGCAGCAGCCACAACGTCGAGCGTGCCAGTTGCCCGGTCGTGAGATCGAGCGTCCGTCGGAATGCCAGCATTTCGGCGACTTCGAAGTCGATCGCGCTGCCGTCGATTTCGACCTGGATCATGGTCAGGCCCGGTCCGGTCAGCCGCGAATCGGTGCCGTCGGCAAAACCCGGGAAGCTCTCATGATAGCGCACCGGCCGCCGGACATAGGCCGCAGGCAGGAACGAGGCGTGCATGTGCGGCAGCTCGTCAATCCCGCCACGCACCCCGATTGCCCCATTCGCCAGGGCAAAGAGCGCCGCATCGCGCGCAAGCGCGACCGGATCGAACGACGACTGCTCGATCGACCATGCGTCAACGCTGGGGGATGCTGAAATCGTCAAATCCTCTCCTCCCGCGGGCACCTGTGATCCGGCGCCCTTCGGCAGGTTGGAAAATCCGGCAAAATGTTATCGATGTCAAGACAACGATAACATTTTGTCTCGATAAGCGATAACTATCTGAATAGCATGTTTAACTTTGGCGGATGACGATCTGTACGGGGAGCGTTTCGGACGCGACTCGCTCACCCTGTGCAAGCGCCAGCGACTTGCTCGCCAGCAGACGGCCGGATTCGTGCCAGTTCTGGCGAATGGTCGAAAGCGAGGGGACGAAGAGCGTGGCGGCGGCTGCATCGTCAAAACCGATCACGCTGACCTGTGCGGGGATCTGGATGCCCCGCCGCGCCAGTACGCGCGCTGCACCCATCGCGATGTTGTCGCTCGCACCGAACACTGCATCGATGGCGTCGCCGTGCCGGTCGAGGGCGGCCTCCATCGCCCGCGCGCCTTCGTCGAGCGTGAAGTCGCAAGGAATTGCCGCCAGAAGCTCTCCGCCGTGGGAGCAAAAGCGTGCGAGAAATCCGTCGAGCCGGTCCGATACCTCGGTGTACTCGGGATCGCCCAGGAAGACCGCATGTTTGCGTCCCAGATCGGCGAACCGCTGCGCCGCCATGGCGCCGCCCGCGAAATTGTCGCTGCCGACGATGGTGTGCCGTTCGTCGTTGCGTGCCGATCCCCAGATCACCAGCGGCAGGTTGCAACGCTCGATACTGTTCACGGCATCGTCGTGTGCGCCCTGTCCCAGCAGGATGACCGCATCGACGCTGGGCGGCTGACGGACGAAATTGTCCGCGGTGGACAGCATCGCGCTGTAGCCCGCGGTCGACAGTTCCTGGATGATCCCGCCCAGCAGCGCCAGCGGATAGGGATCGCTCATGGGCCTTTGTTCGGTCGGCAGCATTTCGATGACGACGGCGATGGTGCGGGTTTTCTTCAAACGCAAATTGCGCGCAGCGACATTGAGCTGATAGCCCCTGGCCGCCGCGATTTCACGAATCCGGTCGCGCGTGGCGGCCTTGACCAGCGAATTCCCCGCCAGCGCCCGCGAAACGGTAATCGTGGAGACTCCCGCTTCGCGGGCGATGTCTTCCATGGTCGGACGGTTGCCGTCGTGCCGCCTCATCTCCACCTCTCGTCCATCGGTCAGCGCCCCATCTTCTCGATCAGGGCAATCAGTTCGGATACCTTTTCCGCCTGCTCGTCCGTGTTTCCTGTGACGATCGCGTCATTGATGCAAGTCCTGGCATGAATGTTGAGCACACGCATCCGGGCGGCCCGCAACGCCGCCTCCATCGCGGCAAGTTGCTGGAGGATATCGATACAATAACGATCTTCCTCCATCATCCTGATGATGCCGCGCGCCTGGCCTTCGATCCGGCGCAATCGGGCAATCTCGCGGTGGAACTTGTTGCTTTTTCGATCTGTCATGCCAGCATTTCGATATGGGGCCAGGAATTGCTGCATCCGGCAGCCCTTGTGTGTGAACGTCGTTGATACTATACCCCCCATACGTATCAATGGCAACACGCGACGTGATTTGACCGGCGCGGCAGCCAGAACGAAGGAGAGACGGACTTGGCAGCGAATACGAGCACGCCGGGCAGGCCCACTCTCCGGTTCCTCGGTGCGACCGGGACCGTCACCGGGTCACGCTATCTGATCGAGGCCGACGGGCGCCGCATCCTGGTCGATTGCGGACTGTTCCAGGGTTACAAGCAGCTCAGGGAACGCAACTGGAAACCGTTTCCGGTCCCCCCGAAATCGATCGACTGCGTGTTGCTTACGCATGCCCATCTCGATCACTCGGGCTATTTGCCTGCACTGGTGAGGAACGGCTTCCGCGGAAAGATATACTGTACGCCGGCTACATTCGAACTGTGCGGCTTGCTGCTCCCCGACAGCGGGCACCTGCAGGAAGAGGAAGCGCGCTATGCGCAGCGCAAGGGCTATTCGCGGCACGCTGAACCGAAACCGCTTTACACGCTCGAAGATGCCGAGGCAGCGCTCGAACATTTCGAGGTCATCGCGTTCGACAGGCCGCTTGAACTTGGCGGCGGCATTTCAGCTCGTTTCATTCCTGCCGGGCACCTGCTGGGAGCGGCGCAGATCCAGGTAACGGTCAACGGACGGATAGTGCATTTCAGCGGCGATGTCGGCCGCAATACCGATCCGTTGATGCGCGGCCCCCGGCCTTTCACGGGTGCCGACATTCTGGTCTGCGAATCCACTTACGGAAACCGGGCTCATCCGCATACCGATGCCGAAGCCGAATTGGCCGAGATCATCAACCGGGTCGCCCGGCGTGGCGGCGTGATCGTGATCCCCGCTTTCGCGGTGGGCCGTATCCAGGGCCTGATGCTGCAGATTGCACGGCTCCGCGAGCGCGGCGAAATTCCCTACATCCCCGTTTACCTCAACTCTCCGATGGGCACCGACGCGACCGATATCTACCACGACCATCACGACGAGCACCATGTCAGCCGTGAAGACTGCATGGCGATGTTCAATCTTGCGGAGCGGGTGCGCACGGTCGAGGAATCGAAAGAACTCAATCGCCGCAACGGCCCGATGATCATCATTTCAGCTAGCGGCATGCTTGCCGGTGGCCGCGTGTTGCACCACGTCGCCAGCTTTGGGCCGGACCCGAGAAACGCGATCGTCCTGAGCGGTTTTCAGGCGGGCGGCACGCGCGGCGCGGTGCTGGCGAGAGGCGAGCGGCATTTGCGGCTGTTTGGCCGGGACGTCGAAATCCGGGCCGAGGTGGTTCAGCTCGAGGGCATGTCAGGCCATGCCGATGCCAATGAATTGCTTGCGTGGATGGGTGAGGCAAAGCCGCCCGAAATGACATATATCACCCACGGCGAGCCTGACAGCGCCGATGCGCTGCGGTTCCGCATCGACCACGAGCTTGGCTGGAGAGTTCGCGTGCCCGAACATCTCGAGCGTATCAGTCTGGAGCGGCCGATTTGACTGGAGATTATCAGGCGCTTCCCGTCGTGCGTGCCGGTATCGATACTTACCGGCAACCGGTTGTTTACATGCGCGAAGATTGCCACCTGTGCCGGGCGGAGGGTTTCTCGGCGCTCACGCAGGTTGGAATTTCAATCGATAATCGCTCGATCATCGCAGCTCTCAACGTGGTGACCGGGGCGGACTGGTTGCCGCCTGAAACAGCGGCGCTCAGCGATGCGGCATGGAATCTGCTGGGAGCCAGTTCTGGCGAGATCGCAATGTTCTCGCACCCGGAACCACCGGCGTCAGCCTCGGCCATCCGGGCCAAGGTCTATGGTGGCAGGCTCGATCTTGAAGCCTGCCGCGCGATCATCGGCGATATTACCGCCCGCCGCCTCTCGGACCTCGACCTTGCCGCCTTCATTACCGCATGCGCCGGGGACCGTCTCGACCTGGCGGAAACGATCGCGTTGACACGCGCCATGCAGGGCGCGGGAAAGACGCTGGATTGGGGGCAGGGTCTGGTGCTCGACAAGCACTGCGTCGGCGGGTTGCCTGGCAACCGCACCACGCCGATTGTGGTGGCGATCGTTGCTGCCGCCGGATACCGGATCCCGAAGACATCGAGCCGCGCCATCACCTCGCCTGCCGGCACTGCCGATACGATGGAAGTGCTGGCCCCGGTTGCGCTCGATATCGCGGCCATGCGCCGCGTCGTCGAGAGCGAGGGCGGCTGCATCGTTTGGGGTGGCGGTCTCGACCTGAGCCCTGCCGACGATCTCCTGATCCGGGTCGAGCGGCCGCTCGATTTCGACAGCGACGGGCAACTCGTCGCGAGCATAATTTCAAAGAAGGCTGCCGCCGGATCGACCCATGTGCTGATCGACATGCCGGTCGGCCCGACCGCCAAGGTCCGAAACACTGAGGCCGCGAAGGCGCTTTCCGACCGGCTGCTGGCGGTTGGCGAAGCGGTGGGCATTGGCCTGCGCGTGCTGGTCAGCGACGGATCGGCCCCGGTGGGGCGCGGCATCGGCCCCGCACTAGAGGCGCGTGACGTGCTCGCCGTGCTGCGGCGAGATTCCGGTGCGCCCATGGACTTGCGCGATAGGGCGCTCGATCTGGCCGGCGCCGTGCTCAACCTTGCGCAGGCCAACCATGGCCATGGCCGCGACATAGCGCATGGTATTCTTGACAGCGGTGCGGCGGAGGCGAAGTTCCTGGCGATCTGCGAGGCACAGGGCGGGTTTCGCGAACCGCAGATTGCGCCGCATCGTGCCTTCGAGGTCGCGGCTGTCAGCGGCGTAATCACAGCGATCGATAACCGGCGCATTGCGAAGATCGCAAAGCTGGCCGGTGCGCCCGGACGCAAGCGCGCCGGCGTGCTCATGCTCGCAAGAATTGGCGACAAGGTCGAAACCGGCCAGCCGCTGTACGAGATCTACGCGGAAACCCGAGGCGAACTTTCGTGGGCGCAGGAATATGCCCGGTCCGGCCCATCGCCGCTCCAGATCGGCGATACGCCATGATCCGTATTCTGGCATTTCCAGAGGTTTTCACCTTGGCTGTTCGCATCGCCGACCTGTCTGGCGGGCAGGCCGGGGCGATCGATATCCATCGCTTTCCCGATGGCGAGAGCCTGGTCACGCTGCCCGATGGGTTGGGCGGGCAGGATGTTGCCATTCTTGCCTCGCTGAGCGATCCCGATCCACGGGCGCTACCACTGCGATTTGCGGCGAAGACGGCGAGGGAGCTGGGCGCGCGCAGCGTCGGGCTGATCGCGCCATATCTCGCCTATATGCGGCAAGACCGGCGCTTTTCACCAGGACAGGCGATCAGCGCGCGCCTGTTCGCCTGCTTTCTCGAGGAAAGCTTCGACTGGCTGGTGACCGCCGATCCGCACCTGCACCGGATCCATTCGCTGAGCGACCTGTTCAGGATACCGGCCCGCCGCATTGAAACTGCACCTTTGCTGGCCGAATGGATTGCTGCCAATGTGCCCGATGCCGTGCTGCTTGGCCCGGACAGCGAAAGCAGGCAGTGGGTGGCGCAGGTCGCCCACCTGGCAGACCGGCCCTTCGAAGTTCTCGAGAAGCGCCGCAGCGGCGATCGCGACGTCGAGGTCAGCGTGCCGCGGAGCGAGGCGCTTCTGGCGGGAACGCCTGTGATCCTCGACGATATCGCATCGTCGGGACGGACCTTGATTCAGGCGATCGGGCGGCTGATGGCAGCCGGAGCCCGGCCACCGGTCTGCCTTGTTATCCACGCGGTTTTTGCCGGTAATGCCCATGCCGATATCCTCGCAGCGGGCGCTGCGCGTGTCGTCACGACAGACTCGATTCCGCATTCCACCAATGCGATTTCGCTGGCGGGAATGCTGTCTGCCGCCTGCCGCGAAATGCTGGATTCCGAGGTGAAGCCATGACCGAACCGACGCACCATCACCAGCACAGCCATTGCGAACACGATGCCACTGCCGGAGCGGGCGACAAACGCCATGACAAGGTTCCGGCAGGCTATTCGGGCGCGGTCTATACCTGCCCGATGCACCCGCAGGTCCGCCAGACAAAGCCTGGATCATGCCCGATCTGCGGCATGGCGCTGGAACTGGAATCCGCCGCCATGGCCGAGGACGGCCCGAATCCCGAACTCGTCGATTTCACGCGGCGGTTCTGGATCGGCGTGGTTCTGACAGTTCCGCTGCTGGTCTTTACCATGGGGCCCTATCTGGGCCTCGGCGGTGTCAGAAGCATCTTCGGCGAACGCACGACTCTGTGGATCGAACTGGCGCTTGGCACCCCGGTTGTCCTGTGGTGCGGCTGGCCGTTTCTGGTCAGAGGCTGGAACTCCTTCCGCACGATGAACCTCAACATGTTCTCGCTGATCGGCATGGGCGTGATGGCGGCCTGGTCCTTCAGCGTCGTGGCTGTCATCGCGCCCGGCATATTTCCCGATGGCTTCCGCGATGCAGAGGGGCATGTCGGTGTGTATTTCGAGGCGGCGGCGGTCATCGTCACGCTGGTGCTGCTTGGCCAGGTGATGGAACTGCGCGCGCGTGAGGGGACGGGCAAGGCGATCCGGGCACTGCTCGACCTTGCTGCCAAGACCGCACGGATCATACGCGAGGATGGCAGCGAGGACGATATTCCGCTCGATGACGTCAAGGTGGGTGACCGCCTTCGCGTTCGCCCCGGCGACAAGATTCCGGTCGATGGTGTCGTGACCGATGGCCGTTCATCGGTCGATGAAAGCATGATCAGCGGCGAACCTGTGCCGGTCGAAAAGGTCGCGGGCGATCCCGTCACCGGGGCGACGATCAATGGCACCGGCAGCCTTGTGATGGAGGCACGGCGTGTCGGTGCGGATACGATGCTATCGCAGATCGTCGAAATGGTGGCGAACGCCCAACGTTCGCGCGCGCCGATCCAGAAATATGCCGACAAGGTTTCGGGCTGGTTCGTGCCGGTCGTGATCGGGATCGCCGTCCTGGCATTCATCGGCTGGGCGCTGTGGGGGCCGGCTCCTGGCATGTCCTACGCGCTGATAGCGGCTGTCGCGGTGCTGATCATCGCCTGCCCCTGCGCGCTTGGCCTTGCCACACCGATGTCGATCATGACCGCCACCGGGCGAGGAGCGCAGGCGGGTGTGCTCATCAAGAACGCCGAAGCGCTCGAACGCTTCGAGAAGGTCGATACGCTGATGGTCGACAAGACCGGGACCCTGACCGAGGGCAAACCCCGGCTGGTTTCCGTGCTGCCCGAACCCGGCCATGACGAGGGTGAGGTGCTGCGGCTGGCGGCAGCGCTGGAAAAAGGTTCCGAACATCCGCTCGCCGAGGCGATCGTTGCGGGCGCGGAAGAACGCGGCGTCATGCTCGGCGAAGCCAGCGACTTCGAGGCGGTTACGGGCAAGGGCGTAAAGGGCGTGGTGGACGGCAAGAGCGTCGCGCTGGGCAACCTCAAGCTCGTCACCGATCTTGGGCTTGAGGCGGCGGAACTGACAGAGAAAGCCAACTCGCACCGCGACCAGGGCGAAACGGTGATGTTCGTCATACTCGACGGCGCCGTTGCCGGGCTGGTGAGCGTCGCCGATCCGGTCAAGGAGACGACACCGGCTGCGCTCAAGGCACTCCATGGGCTTGGCTTCCGCATCATCATGGCGACCGGAGACAATGAGCGAACGGCCAGGGCTGTGGCCGCCCGGCTTGGCATCGACGAAATCCGCGCCGACGTGTTGCCCGAAGACAAGGCGCGCATCATCCAAGAGCTTCAGAAGGAAGGCCGCAAGGTCGCCATGGCGGGTGACGGGGTGAACGATGCCCCGGCCCTCGCGCAGGCTGACGTCGGCATTGCCATGGGCACAGGAGCCGATGTCGCCATCGAAAGCGCAGGCATCACGCTGGTCAAGGGCAATCTCGACGGCATTGTGCGGGCACGCCGCCTGGCGCGCGCTACCATGCGCAACATCCGCCAGAACCTGTTCTTCGCGCTGATCTACAATGCAGCGGGCGTGCCGGTGGCAGCGGGCGTGCTGTTCCCCTTCTTCGGTATCCTGATCAGCCCGATGTTCGCCGCTTTCGCCATGAGCGCGTCGTCAATCTCGGTCGTGACGAACTCGCTGCGGCTCAGGAACATCAGAGTCTGACGCCGGAGGAACGCACCAGGTTGCCCTTGCGGCATTCCCCCGCGTGGCAACCCTTGGTGCGGCAGGGCGGCGCGGGTTCGTCTTCGTTCTGACCCAGATCGATTTTCAGCGTGCCCCCTCCGCACAGTTCAACCAGCAGTGACCCGCCATCATCCTGTGGCAGCGGACCGAGCATGACCGGCAGCAGTGCGAATATGGGGAAAAGCGATGCGTTCATACCTCGTCTTCCTCGTCGATCAGGATGCGGTTTGCAGCGCCGTCGAGATCCTCGAACTGGTCGTTGCGCATCGCCCAGAAGAATGCGGCAAGCCCCGCCGCGCCCATGCCCAGCGCGATGGGAATGAGGAAGGTGAGCAGGCTCATCGCGCTGCTCTCGCCAATCGCAGCGAATTGCCGACCACGATGATCGAGCTCATCGACATGGCGATTGCCGCGATCATCGGCGTGACGAGGCCCAGAAGCGCCAACGGGACCGCCAGCGCATTGTAGCCGATGGCGAGCACGAAATTCTGCCGCACGATCTGCATCGTGCGCCGCGCAACCTGCACCGCCAGCGCCACCGGCACCAGTCGCTCGCCGATAAACACCGCGTCGGCTGCCTGCTGGCTGACGTCACTGGCGGTTCCTGGTGCGATCGAGGCATGTGCAGCGGCGAGCGCGGGGCCATCGTTGAGCCCATCGCCCACCATCAGGGGAAAATGGCCCTGCTGCTTCAGGCGGTCGAGTTCGGCCAGCTTGTCCTGCGGGCTGGCGGCAGCGCGGGCGAACAGGCCCAACTCGCGGGCCACGGCGCCCACCGCATCGCTGCGATCGCCCGAGAGGATACGGCTTTCGATCCCCAGCGCTGCAAGGCGATCCAGCGCCTCACGTGCATCCTGGCGCAGCGGAGCGCTGAACGGCAATGTCCAGCAGCGCCCGCCGATGCGAAGCTGCGCCGCCATAACCGCGCTTTGCCCGTCCGGGCGTTCCAGCGCGACTTCGGTGCCGTTCCACAATCCCGTGAGACCTTTACCGCCTTCTTCGCGCACATGGTCGATCGGCTCGGGCTTGATCCCGCTGTCGCGCAAGCTGTCAACGAGCCCCCGGCTGAATGGATGGCAGCTGTTCTGCGCCAGGCCCAGCGCCACGGCGCGCGCATCGTCATCGAGCGCGGAAAGATCGGGCTGCGGCGAACCCAGCGTCAGTGTGCCGGTCTTGTCGAACAGCGCAATATCGACCTCGGCCAGCCGTTCGAGCGCGCTGCCGTCCTTGACCAGCAGACCCCGCCTGATCAGCGCGCCGCTCGCCACAACTTGCGCCGCCGGGACCGCCAGCCCCAGCGCGCAGGGACAGGTGATGATCAGCACCGCGATCGCGATCACCAGCGATTGGTGCCAGCCTGCGCCCGTCAGCATCCATCCGGCAAAGGCCAGCGCCGCCAGCGAATGGACCGCAGGCGCGTAAAGCCGCGCAGCGCGGTCGGCGATGCGGACATAGCGGCTGCGCGATTGGCCCGCCTCGTCCATCAGCCGG
>LOEX01000118.1 GCA_001516125.1 Sphingomonadales bacterium BRH_c42 | reverse complement strand
CCAGCATCGTCAGCCTGGGCGAAATCGAAACGCCGCTGATCGCGGTCCCGCGCAGCGGCGGGCCGCGCGTGATCGTCAAGGACGAGGGCCGCCTGCCCACCGGCAGCTTCAAGGCGCGCGGGCTGGTTATGGCGGTGGCAATGGCAAAGGAACTGGGCGTCACCCGCATCGCTATGCCGACCAACGGCAATGCCGGCGCGGCGCTCGCCGCCTATGCCACGCGCGCCGGGATCGAGACGGTTGTGCTCTGCCCGGACGATACACCCGAAGTAAACGTGCGCGAAATTGCCGCGCAGGGCGCGCAGGTCTGGCGCGTCAACGGCTTGATCGACGATTGCGGCGCAATCGTGGGCAAGGGCGCGGCTGAGGGTTTGTGGTTCGATTTCTCGACGCTCAAGGAACCCTATCGCATCGAGGGCAAGAAGACGATGGGGCTGGAGCTCGCCGCGCAGCTGGGCTGGCGGCTGCCCAAGGCGATCTTCTATCCCACCGGCGGCGGCACCGGGCTGATCGGTATGTGGAAGGCATTCGCCGAGCTCGAGGAGCTGGGCTGGATCGGCCCCGAACGGCCCAAGATGTTCGCGGTGCAGGCGAGCGGCTGTGCCCCTATCGTGCGCGCATTCGAGCAGGGGGTCGAGCACGCCGAGCGGTGGGAGAATGCGCATACCGTCGCGGCGGGCATCCGCGTGCCGCGCGCGGTGGGCGATTTCCTGATCCTGCGCGCAGTGCGCGAAAGCGGCGGCCAGGCAATCGCGGTCGGCGAGGATGCGATAATCTCTGCCACCGCCGATTGCGCGGCGCAGGACGGCCTCTTGCTGTGCCCCGAAGGAGGGGCGACGCTCGCCGCATACCGCAAGGCGCTGGCCGAGGGGTGGATCGAGGAAAATGACGACGTCGTGCTGTTCAACTGCGCGACCGGGCTCAAATACCCGCTGGCAGATCGTTCACGCACGCTCGACAAGGACAATCTGCCCCCGCTTTCCAACCTCCTGGCTTCGCGGTCCTGACCCTGGATTTCGCTGCAACCGCAGGCCGTCGTCTGACGCGATGGGTGAGTGGTTCGTCGAACTCCGCTTTGCCCGAACATTTCATTGGGCAAGTAACCGCATAGGCACTTGAGTGGAGGGCACCGTGGCGGGACGATTGGCTATTTTCGGAGCAGCCGGAATTGCCCTGGGGGCACTGGCGGCTTTTGCCGCTTATGCGCAGGAAGGACAGGCAGCCGATGCCGCCTCTGCCCAGGTAACATTGAAGGCGCAGGAGATTGTCGCCGCACGCCGCGCGGCATATTTCCTTTCGACGCAGGCGGTCGGCCAGATCAAGGCGGCAACCGAAGAGGGCGGGGATCTGAGGCGGGCGGAAGCCGGGGGCCGGATGCTGGCAAACTGGGCCAAGGTGCTGCCGACGATGTTCCCCGAAGGCAGCAATGTCGAGGGAACACGCGCGCTCGATACCGTCTGGAGCGACCGGGCGGGCTTTGAAGCACGCGCGGCGGACTATCAGCGGGCCGCTTCGGAAGTGGCAAGGATCGCGGCTGAGGGTAATCGCGAGGAGACCGCCAAAGCGTTCATGGCGATGGCAGCGACCTGCCATGCCTGCCACACGGCCTATCGCAAGGAATGACGCGCCGGGCGCTGGTTATGTGCGACTTGTCGCGCCCGGAAAATCGACCAGCGGATCATAGGCGGATGCACCGGCGATTCCCGTTAGTTGCACCCCGTTGCGCAACAGGAATGCATGACGCACGATTTCGGCCTGCTGCTCGATGCCGTAGCGCGCCAGCGGCCAACCGGGCCGTAAAGCGTATTCATAGCGCGCCCAGGGCATGCGATTGAGGATCAGGAACCAGCGCCCGCGCGCATGAGCCTGCCACACATGCGTAAGTTCGTGGATGAAGTGGCCCTGCCGGTGGATATCCGCCAGCGAGAAGTCATCGCAGTAACTATTCCCAAGCGGATGGAAATGCAGGTGCCCCATCGGGGCCATGGTGATTTTTCGCGGTTGGAAGGGGAACCATTTGCGCCGCCTTACGCTTACACGGGCATATTCGATCGCGTCGCCGAATATGCCGCGGGCAAGCTCGATTTCGCCCGATGTGAGCGATCTTTCACCCCCTGCAGGGCACGCCGGCTGTGGGCCAGTTTGCTCGCGCGTCAGCGTTCATCCCCGGCTGCCTTGATCGTCACGGGGAAAGTGTATTTGTCACCGCCCGACACGGTCAGCGTCACCTCCGTGGTTCCGCCCGGCTTGAGATCGGGCGAAATATCGAACGCCATCACATGCCTTTTACCCGGTTCGAACGAGAGCTTGTCGCCTTTCTTGATGCCGATGGGCAGTGCTTCCATCATCTGGACCTTGAATTCATACTCGCCATAATCGTGCAGCATGGCGCTTTTCGCCCCGGCCACATCGGCGCGGCGGATCGTCAGGCCGCGGTCGCCCTCATAGGCGAGATCGAAATAGACGGCGGCGGGATTGCCCGCGACCGGTGCCAGTACCATCCTGCCATTGCTCACGCTCAGACCCGGCACGCCTTCAACGTCCGTCGGGGCAGCTTCATCGGCTCCGCCCCCGCAGGCCTGTAACGCCAAGGTTGCTCCAAGAATGGCCGCTGCCCATATCCGATTGGCCTTCATCGTCTTTTCTCCCCCGACGTTACACAGTGGAAATCTACCGCGCGGCGTCCCTTGTGCCAAGCGAATCCACTCCTATATCGCCCGTGTAACACAGTAACTCTCTAGAGCCGACGACCGGTTTTGCCCGCGTGGAGATCCGAAAGTCAGGTGTCCAACTATAGAAGACGGATGGAAGAAAAATGGCGAAAGTAATCGGTATCGACCTTGGTACGACCAATTCCTGCGTTGCCGTGATGGACGGGGGAAAGCCCAAAGTTATCGAAAATTCGGAAGGTGCGCGCACCACGCCGTCGATCGTGGCCTTCACGAAGGATGGCGAGCGGTTGATCGGCCAGCCGGCCAAGCGCCAGGCGGTGACCAACCCCGACAACACCCTGTTCGCGATCAAGCGCCTGATCGGCCGCCGCTTTGACGATCCCATGACCAAGAAGGACATGGGCCTGGTCCCCTATGCGATTACCAAGGGCAAGAACGGCGATGCCTGGGTCAAGGCGGGCGGCGAAGATTATTCGCCCAGCCAGGTTTCCGCCTTCATCTTGCAGAAGATGAAGGAAACCGCCGAAAGCTATCTGGGTGAAACCGTTACCCAGGCGGTGATCACCGTTCCGGCATACTTCAACGATGCGCAGCGCCAGGCGACCAAGGACGCCGGCCAGATTGCGGGCCTTGAAGTGCTGCGGATCATCAACGAGCCGACCGCGGCCGCGCTCGCCTATGGCCTCGAGAAGGCCGAGGGCAAGACCATCGCCGTCTATGACCTTGGCGGCGGCACTTTCGATATTTCGGTGCTCGAAATCGGTGACGGCGTGTTCGAGGTGAAGAGCACCAACGGCGACACTTTCCTGGGCGGCGAAGACTTTGACAGCGCGGTTGTCGAATATCTGGCCGAAGAGTTCAAAAAGAAGGAGAACATGGACCTGCGCAGCGACAAGCTTGCGCTCCAGCGTCTCAAGGAAGCGGCGGAAAAGGCCAAGATCGAACTTTCCAGTTCGCAGCAGACCGAGGTCAACCTGCCCTTCATCACCGCGCGCATGGAAGGTGGCAGCTCGACCCCGTTGCACCTCGTCGAAACGATCACCCGTGCCAAGCTCGAACAGCTGGTCGCCGGCCTGATCAAGCGCACACTCGATCCCTGCAAGAAGGCGCTGGCAGACGCCGGGCTCGACAAGGGCGCCATTGACGAAGTGGTCCTGGTCGGCGGGATGACCCGCATGCCCAAGGTCCGCGAAGTGGTCGAGGAATTCTTCGGCAAGAAGCCGCACACCGGCGTCAATCCCGATGAAGTCGTCGCCATGGGTGCGGCGATCCAGGCGGGCGTGCTGCAGGGCGACGTCAAGGACGTGCTGCTGCTCGACGTGACGCCGCTTTCGCTCGGCATCGAGACGCTGGGCGGCGTGTTCACCCGCATGATCGATCGCAACACCACGATCCCGACCAAGAAGGCGCAGACCTATTCGACCGCAGAGGACAACCAGAACGCGGTGACGATCCGCGTGTTCCAGGGCGAACGCGAGATGGCGGCGGACAACAAGCTGCTGGGCCAGTTCGACCTGCTCGGCATTCCGCCTGCGCCGCGCGGCGTGCCGCAGATCGAGGTGACGTTCGATATCGACGCAAACGGCATCGTCCACGTTACCGCCAAGGACAAGGGCACCGGCAAGGAACAGCAGATCAAGATCCAGGCTTCCGGCGGGCTTTCGGATGCCGACATCGATCAGATGGTGAAGGATGCCGAGAATTTCGCCGACGAAGACAAGAAGCGCCGCGCCGCCGCCGAGGCTCGCAACCAGGCCGACAGTCTGGTCCACGCGACGGAAAAGCAGCTTGAGGAGCATGGCGACAAGATCGATGCCGACACCAAATCGGCGGTCGAGGCGGCACTGGCCGAAGCCAAGACCGCGCTCGCAGGCGACGACGTCGATGCCATCAATGCCAAGACGCAGGCGCTGACCGAAACCGCGATGAAGATGGGTCAGCAGATCTACGAAAAAGAGCAGGCCTCGGCGGCATCCTCTGCCGCGGGTGGCGATGATGCGCAGGCCGCCGATGGCGACGATGTCGTCGATGCGGAATTTTCCGAAGTGGACGAAGACAACAAGGGCTGAAGGAATGGACCCTCCCTCTCCCCCTGACGGGGGAGGGGCCGGGGAGAGGGCTGATTGATGTCGTCCGAAAGCGACTTTTACGAACTTCTTGAGGTTTCGCGCGACGCCGATGACGGCGCGATCAAGGCTGCCTATCGCAAGCTGGCGATGAAATACCACCCCGATCGCAATCAGGGGTGCAAGGACAACGAGGCCAAGTTCAAGGCGATCAGCCAGGCCTACGATTGCCTCAAGGATCCGCAGAAGCGCGCCGCCTATGATCGTTTCGGCCATGCCGCCTTCCAGAACGGCGGGTTTGGCAATGGTCATGCACGCGGTTCCGACTTTGGCGACATTGGCGATATTTTCGAGACGATTTTCGGCAGTGCCTTTGGCGCCGCAGGCGGTCGCAGACAGCCAAGGCGCGGCGCCGACCTGCGTTATGACCTGGAAATCACGCTCGAGCAGGCGTTTCACGGCCACAAGGTAGAAATCGAGATTGAAGTTTCGCAGGTCTGCGATAGCTGCGACGGCTCCGGCGCAACCCCTGGCACGCAGGAGCGCGAATGCCAGTTGTGCAAGGGCCATGGCCAGGTGCGCGCCAAGCAGGGCTTCTTCGTGGTCGAACGGCCATGCCCGACCTGCCACGGCCGCGGCGCGGTGATCGAAAATCCATGCAAGGAATGCCGCGGCGAAGGGGTGGTCGACCGCCCCAGAAAGCTGGAGGTCGAAATTCCCCAAGGTGTCGATTCCGGCACGCGCATCCGGCTTGCGGGCAAGGGGGAGGCGGGTCCGCGCGGTGCACCTGCGGGCGATCTCTACATCTTCGTCCACGTCCGCCCGCACGCGCTCTATCAGCGTGAAGGGACCAGCCTGGCGATGCGGGTGCCGGTCAGCTTCACAACCGCCGCGCTTGGCGGCTTTGTCGAGGTTCCCGATCTTGATGGAGGCGTCAACCGGCTCGACATTCCGGCCGGAATTCAGTCAGGCAGCCAGTTGCGCGTTCGCGGGGCTGGAATGCCGGTGCTGCAAGGGCGTGGGCGCGGCGATCTTGTCGCCGAGGTTCTGGTCGAGACTCCGACCCGTCTCAGCCGCAAGCAGCGCGAGATCCTCGAATCTTTCCGCGAGACCGAAACCGGCGACGAATGTCCGCAGAGCAAGGGTTTCTTCGACAAGCTGAAAGACGCATTCGGCACCTGATCCCGCTCACTCCAGACGCTCCAGCACCTCTGCGCGCACCTGTTCGATCAGCGCGCGGCCGATTCTTCCCCTGCCGCCCTCTTCATCCAGAATCGCGAGGAACGCCTCGCGCTTGAACCGCATGCATCGTGCGGGTTCGATATCATGATCGAGCGTCGAACAGACAAGGTCCACCATCCGCTCGGCACCGTGGAGCCTGCCCCACAGATAATCGTTCTCGCGATAGGCGCGGCTGAAGAATGCACCGAAATTGAACAGCTCGGTGCCGCGCAATGTGGCGTGCGATCCCCCAGCGCGGATCGACTGGGCATCGTTGGGAGAAATGCGATCGACCTTGACCGGGTCAAATTCGTTCATGCCTTCATCGGGCATCAAGGGCAGGGTCGAAACATCGTAAAAGGGGAAACCCAGGTAAGTCAGCAGCATCCGTTTGCGCAAGTTGCGCGGCATGGCCTCCAGAGCATCGGCAAGCAGCCCTTCCGCGCTCGCATCGATTTCGGTCAGGTGGCGGCGCTGCTCCAGATAATCGAGCAACCCACCCGGATTTTCGAGAACGCCGCGCGCGTGCTCGCGAAATTCATCGCCCAGATTTTCAAGACGGCCACAGGCATGATAAAGCGCGAGGATTTCGTACATCTTACCCCGCCCGAGATCGAGGGCATCGCCAGAAATCTCCGGATCGACCTGCCATTCACGCGTAAGCCGCCGCAGCAACAGCCGCAGGCGACGAATGCGGAAACCGAGATCGTGCGCGCGAAAGAACGCAATCGCCTCCGCGCTCGCGCCGCCGCCCTGCGCGGCCAATGTATCGAGCCCGCGATGCGAGAGTTCTGCCCGCAAGGCTGCCTCGATCGGCTGGCCGTCGGGCAAATTCAGCTCAGGCGCGGCGCGCAGGGCAAGCCTTGCGATCCGTTCGACAATCCCGGAAAACTTGGCCTGTGCATAGGAATGGAAGGCATATCCGGCCTGTTCCGCTGCCGCCTGCTGTGCCTTGTTCCGCCAGGCTTTAAGGCGGCGCGGATTGGGGCGATCGAGAAAGAATGTCCTGCCGAACAGCTTTTCCACCGCTCGGTCCACCTCCGGGCGCAACCCTTCGATGATGCGGCGCAGCCGTTCGGCTTCGCGCGATTGGTCATCGAGCGCCCGCAGATTGTCGCGGATCGGCTGCTCTCGCGGAATGATCGAAATCGAACCCAGCATCGCTTCGAAGAACCCGACCGGGCGGGCGATGTTTTCCTTCACCGCCCCGACGCGATCGGGCCGCGGATCGATATAGACGAAACGGCGGTCAACCTCGCGCTGGGCGGGGCGCGAGGAAAGCGCATCGATCGCACCGGCGAAGGGCTTGTTCACCAGGACCGAGCCATCGATCAACGAAACGTTTTCGCTTTCGCCGTTGCGCACATGGACCGGCATGACCCGCTCAAGGAATGACTCGCGCGTGGGCCAGTCCAGCTTCAGGGCCTTGGCCAGATCATCGATTTCGGTCAGCCGCAGCGGCGGAAAAGCCCCGGGAAAGCTGGCCGTGGCGCGTGCGGCGAAGGTCAGCTCGAGTGGATTGGCCAGATCCAGCCCCGCCGTCTTGGGCGTGGTGGAGCAAAAGCCGATCGCGATGCGATGCTCGCTCTCCTCGACCAGTTTCGGGCTATTGAGCCGGAGCAATTCCATGTGGCCGCGAAAATCGGTGGCGGTTACCATCAGGTCGATCGGATGGCCCGCCGGCAGAAGCGGCGCATCCTGTTTGCCTTCGCGCATCGCGACAAAGCCCCCGCACAACAGGCCTGAAAACCCCAAACCGGAAAACGGCGGCTGAAACCACCTGCCGCGGATGAAACGCGAGAGCTTGTGCCGCACTTCCTTGCGCGCCTCAGGCGAAACACTCTCGCTGATCGCGCTGCCAGGGCGCCGCAGCAGCCATTCGACGAAGGGTTGGGCCCAGAACTTGGCAAAGCGCCAGAGCGGGCGCGCGTCGGGATCGACCAGCCGTTCGACATCGGCATTATTCAGCCACAAGTCGGTCAAGGGATCGAGAGACTGGCCCGAATGGATCGCCTGGGCCAGAAACACGGCATTGATGCCGCCCGCGCTCGCCCCTGAAAGGATATCGGGAAGCACCCGCAGATGCAGCCCCTGGATTTCGGCAATCTGATCGATCAACGCGCGATAAACGCCCTCGCTGCTACCTTCGCCCGGCTCGTCGGCGTGCGATGCCCGGCTGGCGCGCGTCAGGTGCCAGATCTCTTTCGTGACACCGTGCATGTAAACCGCAAGGCTGACCCCGCCATAGCAAACCAGGGCAATTCTGAGTTCCTTCTGGCGCATGGCGTGGTGATGGCGGGTAATTTCGCATAAGGCAATTGCGTTCTTTTTATGTTCCCTATATCGCTGGCGCATGGCCAAGACGAAAAAGCGCTATGTATGCCAGGCTTGCGGCGGTGTTTCGCATCGCTGGCAGGGGCAATGCCCCGATTGCAGCGAATGGAACAGCCTCGCCGAAGACGCGCCTGCAACGGTATTTTCGCTCCGGCATGACCTGTCGAGCGGTGGGCGTAAGGTCGGGTTCGCGCCGCTCAACGCGCCGACCCAATTGCCGCAAAGACGCAGCACGGGGCTTGCCGAGTTCGACCGCGCGCTGGGCGGCGGGCTGGTGCCGGGTTCGGCCATCCTGATGGGCGGCGATCCGGGGATCGGCAAATCGACCCTGCTACTGCAATCGGCTGCGGCCATCGCCCGCATGGGCGCAAACGTGGTCTATATCAGCGGCGAGGAAGCGGCAGGCCAGGTGCGCCTGCGCGCGGCGCGGCTGGGCCTTTCGGATGCACCGATCAGCCTTGCCTCCGAAACTTCGGTCCGCGACATCCTGACGACGCTGGGTTCGATGGATGCGCCCACGATGCTGGTGATCGATTCGATCCAGACCATGTATTCGGACACTATCGAAGGCGCGCCCGGCACGGTCAGCCAGGTGCGCGGCTGCGCCCTGGAACTGATCCGCTATGCCAAGGAAAACGGGGTCGTTCTGGTGCTGGTGGGCCATGTGACGAAGGATGGCACCATCGCCGGGCCGCGCGTGCTCGAACACATGGTCGATGTAGTGATGAGTTTCGAGGGCGAGCGCAGCCATCAATATCGCATCCTTCGGGCACTCAAGAACCGGTTTGGCGCCGTGGACGAAATCGGGGTGTTCGCAATGCAGGGCGAAGGGCTGGTCGAAATCGCCAACCCTTCGACCCTGTTCCTGTCCGGCCGTGACGAGCCGTTGGCGGGGAGCGCTGTCTTCCCCGCGCTGGAGGGGACGCGGCCTGTGCTGGTGGAAATCCAGGCACTGATCGTGCGGCTTCAATCCGGCGCCACACCGCGCCGCGCGGTGGTCGGCTGGGACAGCAGCCGGCTGGCGATGCTGCTGGCGGTGCTGGAATCGCGCTGTGGGCTCAACTTCAGTTCTGCCGAAGTCTATCTCAACATTGCCGGGGGATACCGCCTCTCCGATCCGGCGGCGGATCTGGCTGTCGCCGCCGCGCTGGTTTCGGCGCTGGCGGACCGGCCGTTGCCGAATGGAAGCGTGTGGTTTGGCGAGGTCTCGCTGGCGGGTGAGATCAGGCAGGTGGCGCACCTCGACCTGCGCCTGAAGGAATCGGCCAAGCTGGGCTTTGTCGACGGATATGGACCTTCGGAAAAACGCGCAGGCCCGCATGGCTTGCAGTATCAGGGACTTACCCGGTTGATGAACCTCGTTGACCGGATAGTGGCGAACGCATAATTTGCGCCGGGATGAACATGTTCGACATTATCGTTTTCGCGGTGGTTGGCGTCGCCGCCATCGGCGGCTTTCTGCGCGGGTTGGTGCAGGAAGTGCTCTCACTGGCCTCGTGGGTCCTGGCAGCCTTCGCGATCTATTACCTGCATCGCCCGTTGACCGAGGCATTGTCGGTCTATCTCGACACCGAACCGGCCACGTCGATCCTCGCCTTCTCGCTGCTTCTGCTGATCCCCTATGCCGCGATGAAGGTGATTGCGAACAATGTGGGTCAGGCTTCGCGCAATTCGATCGTGGGGCCGATCGACCGTGTCCTTGGCTTTGGATTCGGCATGATCAAGGGCGCGTTGATCGTCACGCTGGCGTTTTCGGTCATGGCTCTCGGGTATGACCGGGCATGGGAACTCGAAGGGCGCCCTGTGTGGATCACCACCGCGCGCACTTATCCCTTTGTCGATGCCTTTTCGCGCGATCTGGTCGCAATCATTGCCGAGAGGCGCTCCAGACTGGCCGGTGAGGGCAAAGTGAAAGAATGACCGCCGGCCCCGCTGGCAGGCTTTATTCGCCCGAACTGCTCGCTCTGGCGACGGGGCTTGCTGCATATCCGCTCGTTCACGACTTGCCCCGGCGTGCGCAGGAACGCTCGCGGACGTGCGGCAGCACAATCGAACTTGGCCTTGAACTGGACGGGGACGGGAGGATCGCAAGGCTGGGAATGCGCGTCGCGGCCTGCGCGGTCGGTCAAGCCTCTGCCGCCCTGTTCGCACGATCGGCAATCGGGCGGTCGGTCGAAGATGTTGCCGGCGCATCTGCCCGAATCGAATGCTGGCTGGGCGGCGGGGGTGATCTTCCCGATTGGCCCGGCCTCGGCGTGCTCGAACCAGCCCTGGCGCTGACGTCACGCCACGAAGCGCTGTTGCTGCCGTGGAAGGCTGCAATGACGGTTCTTTCCAAGCCGGGGGGCAGTGGCTAGAGCTTCGCCACCAAGGGAGGGAATGCCGCATCATGAACGAGGTCGCACAGCCAGCCGTCAAGGAACCCAGCGCGAAGGATATCCGGCTGGTGATCGCGGCCAGTTCCGCGGGTACGATCTTTGAGTGGTATGATTTCTTCATCTACGGGACGCTGGCCAGCATCATCGGGACGACCTTCGTTCCTTCGGATAACGAACTGGTCCGCCAGCTGACCGTATGGGCCGGATTTGCCGTCGGCTTTGGCTTCCGGCCGCTGGGCGCGATCCTGTTCGGCTATATCGGCGACAGGCTGGGCCGCAAGTACACCTTTCTGGTCACCGTGACGCTGATGGGCATAGCCACCGCCGGAGTCGGACTTGTGCCTTCGGTCGAGGCGATCGGGCTGGCCGCGCCCGCGATCATCATCCTGCTGCGCATCATGCAGGGGCTGGCGCTGGGCGGCGAATATGGCGGCGCGGCGATCTATGTGTCCGAACACAGCCCGCCGGGCAAGCGCGGCTACTTCACCGGTTTTATCCAGGCGAGTGTGGTTGGCGGCTTCGTGCTCAGCCTGGCGGTGGTGCTCGGCTGCAAGGCAATGATGAGCGAAGCCTTGTGGAACGATTGGGGCTGGCGGGTGCCCTTCCTGCTGTCGCTGCTGCTGCTGGCGATATCGCTGTGGATGCGCTTCAAGCTGGCTGAAAGTCCGGTGTTCCAGGCGATGAAGGAGGAAGGCGAGATTGCCGGCAATCCTTTCATCGAAAGCTTCACCTATCCCGGCAACAAGAAGCGCATATTCATTGCGCTGTTCGGAATTGCCGCAGGGCTGACCGTGATCTGGTACACCGCGATGTTCTCTGGCCTGACGTTTCTTACCGGACCGATGCGGATGAACGAGACTGCCGCGCAGGTGATCGTCGGGCTGGCCGCCCTGACCGGGATGAGCTTCTTCGTGATGTCGGGCGCGCTGTCCGACCGGATCGGGCGCAAGAAGCCGATCGTGTGGGGATATGCCGTCACGCTGGTCCTGCTGTTCCCGTGCTTCTGGGCAATGGGCTGGGCAATGGAGCCGGCCTTGCAGGCCGTCGCTGAGGGCGAAAAGATCGTGCCCGACGCCCGCGCAATCGCCATTGTCTTTGGCGCTCTCCTGACCCTTTCGGCATTGTCGGGCGCCACTTACGGCCCGGTGGCGGCGCTGCTGTCGGAAATGTTCCCGCCGCGCATCCGCTATAGCTCGATGTCGATCCCCTACCATATCGGCACGGGCTATTTCGGCGGCTTCCTGCCGCTGATCGCAACCGCCATAATCGCCCAGACCGGCGATCCCTATTCGGGCCTGTGGTACACTTGGGGAGTGGTGCTGATGGCTCTGGTGGTCGCATGGTGGGGCATTCCCGCTGGCCCGCCGCGCGATTTTGCCGACGATGTCTGACCTGCCTCCACCCACATTGCGGCTGAAGATCGACCGCGATGCGCTGGCGGGCAACTGGCGCGCGCTCGATCGCCTGTCGGGCCGCGCCAGTGCCGGTGCCGCGGTCAAGGCCGATTGCTATGGCCTGGGCGTTGATGCCTGCCTGCCTGCCTTGCGGGGTGCCGGTGCGGAGCGCTTCTTTGTTGCGCATTGGAGCGAAGTCGCGGCGGTGGCGCGGCACGTTCCGCCCGGACAGATTTCAGTGCTGCATGGCCCGTTGACTGGGGCGGATGCCGCCTATGCCAAAGCGTGCGGAGCGGTGCCGGTCATCAACTCGCTGGCACAGGCGCGGCGCTGGCTCGATGCCGGGGGAGGGGCGTGCGATCTGATGATCGATACCGGGATCAACCGGCTGGGCCTTGCCCCTGGCGAAATCGGCGATCCGCTGATCGGCAGGCTGGAGGTGAACACGCTGATGTCGCACCTTGCCTGCGCCGACGAGGATTCGGAGATGAACGCGCGCCAGCTGGCGACATTCCGCACGCTTTTGCCGCTTGTCCCGCGCTGCAGTGCAAGTCTCGCCAACAGCGCGGGCATTGCGCTGGGAAGCGATTATGCGTTCGACCTCACCCGGCCGGGGCTGGCGCTTTACGGCGGGGTGCCGCGCGGCGAACTCGCATCGGCCATCAGGCAGGTTGCCTGGCCAGAGGCGGCGATTATCCAAATTCGCAATCTCGAGCCGGGGCAAAGCGTGGGTTACAACGCCACGTTCACCGCCGATGTGCCGCTGCGCGCCGGGGTCGTCTCGATCGGCTATGCCGACGGTTTTCTGCGGTCATGGGGGCAGGGCGGCTATCTGCTCCACGGCGATACGCGGCTGCGGCTGCTGGGCAAGGTTTCGATGGACATGGTGGTGATCGATCTCACGTCGGCGCCGCAGCTGCATGAAGGTGACTGGCTTTCACTGCCCTACGCGCTGCCCGATGCTGCGCGGCAAAGCGCTCTATCGCAATATGAATTGCTGACTGTGCTCGGATCCCGGCTGAAACAGGCTGATGCCTTGTTGCACCGCACATATTGCGGGTGCTAAGGGCAGGGCGAAACCGGATCAGGATTGAACCCATGGCCAAGCACAATGCGAATGGCGACGGCCCCGTCATCGTCAAGAAATATGCCAACCGCCGCCTCTACAATACCAGCACGTCGAGCTATATCACGCTGGAGGATCTGGCCCGGATGGTCCGCGAGAATGTCGAATTTCAGGTGCTCGATGCCAAGAGCGGCGAAGACATCACGCATTCGATCCTGACGCAGATCATCATGGATGAGGAGGCGCAGGGCGAGCAGATGCTGCCGGTCAGCTTCCTGCGCCAGTTGATCGGTATGTATGGCAATTCGATGCAGGCGATGATGCCTTCCTATCTGGAGGCGGCGATGACCAATTTCCGCGAAAACCAGGGCAAGATCCGCGAGGCATTCGAGAAAGGCATCGCCAACAGCCCGATCGCGAAGATTCACGAAACCAACATGGCGATGATGCGCGCGGCAACCGAAGCCTTCCTGCCCGGTTCGACCAAGCGCAGCGAAAGGGGCGAAGGCGCATCGAGCGACGAAATCGCGGCCCTGCGCAAGCAGATGGCCGAGATGCAAAAGAAGCTGGACGAACTCGGCAATTAGCGCGACAGGCGCACGCACCAGGCGGCCAAGTACGACGCCACCACCCAAGCAGGAAAATCCCGTGTCACAGATTCGCCACGCTCTGAACATCAAGCGCGAGGAGGATTTCGCGCAATGGTATCAGGAAGTGATCTCCGCCGCAGACATGGCCGAGGAGTCGGGCGTGCGCGGCTGCATGGTGATCAAGCCGTGGGGCTATGGCATCTGGGAACGCATCCAGCGGTTGATGGACGACCGGATCAAGGCGGCGGGCGTCCAGAACTGTTATTTCCCGATTTTCATCCCGCTGAAAAATTTCGAACGCGAAGCCGCGCATGTCGACGGCTTTGCCAAGGAAATGGCGGTCGTCACCCACCACCGGCTGATCGCCGACGGCAAGGGCGGGCTGATCCCCGATCCCGAGGCCAGGCTGGAAGAGCCGCTGGTTGTCCGCCCGACTTCGGAAACGATCATCGGCGATGCCATGGCGCGCTGGATACAGAGCTGGCGCGACCTGCCGCTGCTCACCAACCAGTGGGCCAATGTGGTGCGCTGGGAAATGCGCACGCGGATGTTCCTGCGCACCAGCGAATTCCTGTGGCAGGAAGGCCATACCGCGCACGAGGATGCCGATGACGCGCGCACGGAAACGCAGCGCGCGCTCGAAATGTATCGCGCCTGCGCCGAAGAGGACCTGGCGATCCCCGTGATTACCGGTGAAAAGCCCGAGAACGAGCGTTTCCCCGGCGCGGTCGAAACCTGGTCGATCGAGGCGATGATGCAGGACGGCAAGGCGCTGCAAGCCGGAACGTCGCATTACCTGGGCACCAATTTTGCGCAGGCAGCCGGAATCCAGTTTCAGGACCGCGAGGGAACCCAGCAGTTTTGCCACACCACCAGCTGGGGCGTATCGACGCGCCTGATCGGCGGCGTCATCATGACGCACGGCGATGACGATGGCCTGCGCGTGCCCCCGGCGATCGCGCCGCAGCAAGTGGTGATCCTGCCGATGCTGCGCGGCGGCGAGGAGGACGCGGCGCTGCTCGACTATTGCGAAACCCTGCGCGTCGGGATTGCGGCGCAAACGGCGCTGGGCGAGAAAATCCGCGTCTTGCTCGACACCAGCCACGGCAAAGCTGCGGCCAAGCGCTGGGACTGGGTGCGCAAGGGCGTGCCGGTTATCATCGAGATCGGCGGGCGCGATATGGACAATGGCGTGGTCAGCCTGCTGCGGCGTGACCAGCTGTGGAACGACAATGCCAAGCCCGATTTCACCGTGCTTTCACCGGCAGATTGTACTGGCGCGATCGGGGCGCTGCTCGAGGAAATTCAGAGCGGCCTCCATGACGAGGCGCGCGCGCGCCGCGATGCCAATATCACGCGCGGCGTCACGAGCATGGATGCGGTTACCGCGTATTACACTTCGGATGCGCCGCGTCCCGGCTGGCTCGAAGTGCAGTGGTGCAAGCCTTCCGGCGAAGAGCTTGACGGTGTCGTCGAGGCGCTCAAGGCGCTCAAGCTCACCATCCGCAACGTTCCGCGCGATGTCGCTCCGGCGGATGGGAACTGCATTTTCACCGGCAAGCCCGCGCTCGAACGGATCCTGATTGCCAGGGCCTATTGAGTCGGCCGCACATTCGCGCCAACATGGGCGGATGAAAAACCTCATCATTTGCGCCGCGCTTGTCTCATCTGTCTCGTTCGTATCGCCCCTTGCTGCGCAGTCCCGACCCGCCGACAATGTTTCCGAGGCCCGACTGCGCGCCGATATCGATACGCTGGTCGGGTTTGGCACACGCCACACGCTGTCCGAACAGGACAATCCGGCGCGCGGGATTGGCGCGGCGGTCGATTGGGGCGCGGCGGAGTTCCGCAGGATTTCGCAGCAATGCGGCGGCTGCCTCGAAGTCGTGCTGCCCGAACGCATGGTGGAGGGCGCGCGCATCCCGCAGCCCACGCGGCTGCGCAATGCGGTGGCCATCCAGCGCGGCACCGAGCGCCCGAACGAGGTGGTGATCGTACAGGGGCATATCGACAGCCGGGTCAGCGATCCACTCGACTGGAAGAGCGATGCGCCCGGCGCCAACGACGATGGTTCGGGCACCGTGCTGGTGATCGAAGCTGCGCGGGTTCTGTCGGCGCACAAATATGCCTCGACGATCATCTATGCGCTGCTTTCGGGCGAGGAGCAGGGGCTTTACGGTGGGCGGCTGCTAGCGGACTGGGCTGGGCAACAGGGCTTTACCGTCAAGGCGGTGCTCAACAACGATATCGTCGGCGGATCGTGCGGGTCCGACGGTTATTGTGACGACAAGACGGTGCGCGTCTTTTCTGAAGGGCCGCGCGCCGACCTCACCGATGCCTTGCGCGCACAGCAGCGCCGCAACGGCGGGGAGAACGATTCTCCCGGGCGCAATCTCTCTCGCTGGATCGATATCCTCGCCGACGGGGATAGCGAGGGCCTCGACGTGCGGCAGATCTGGCGCGCCGACCGCATGGGGCGCGGCGGCGACCAGGTGCCTTTCCTCGAGAAGGGTTATCCAGCGGTGCGCTTCTCGGTTTCGGTCGAGGATTACGAGCACCAGCACCAGGACTTGCGCGTCGAAGACGGCGTGACCTATGGCGACACGCCAGACGAGATGGACTTCGCCTATCTTGCCAAAGTGACGCAGCTCAATGTCCGCGCCCTCGATGCACTGGCCGGGGCGCCGATGCCTCCTGCGCCCCGGATGGAGGCGGCGGTTTCGGCCTCGACAACTCTTTCCTGGGACGAAGTGGCGGGGGCAGACGGCTATCTGGTGTGGCACCGCCGCACCGATCAGCCCTATTGGTCCGAAGGGCCGATGGCGCGCGTTGCGGCGGATCAGCCTCACATGACGCTCGAATTGCCCGGTGTGCGCGGCGATGACTGGATATTCGGAATTTCGGCCTGCGCCGCCGATGGCCAGTGTAGCCCCGTGGCGAGCGCGGTGCCCGCCGGGGCGTTCGAGCCGGTGGCAAAGGAATAGGCCTGATACCCACATTCCGCTCGCCCTGAGCTTGTCGAAGGGCCGTCTTTCCTTCAAGCTCCCCAGACAAGACAAGTGCAGGGCTTCGACAGGCTCAGCCTGAGCGGATTTCATATGAAAAGCAAACCCAATCGCCCCCGGTGCATGCCGACCGCTAGCCAAGTGATCGACTTCATCCAGTCCTCCGACGTGCCTGCGGGCAAGCGCGAGATCGCCAAGGCATTCGGCCTCAAGGGGCAAGAGAAGATCGCGCTCAAGAAGCTGCTCAAGGACATGGCTGACGAGGGGCTGATCGATGGCAGGCGAACCGCCTATCACCGCATGGGCGGGGTGCCCAAGGTTACCGTGCTGCGCGTTGTCGATATCGAGGACGGCGAGCCAATCGGCATTCCCGACAACTGGGATGCGGAAAGTGCCGCGGCGCCCCCGCGCCTGACGCTCAAGGAACGAAAGCCCAAAGGTGGCCAGCGTCTGCCTGCGCTGAAGCGCGGCGACCGTGTGCTGGCCCGCACCGAGGAAACCGCGCACGGCCTGATCGCGCATCCGATGAAAAAGCTGCCCGCGCGAACCGAGGGTCTGATGGGCGTGATCGAGATCGATGGCAGCGGCAAGCCATGGCTCGCGCCGGTGGACAAGCGCATCCGCAATTCCGCGCCCGTTTCCGATCTCGGCGGGGCCGAGCAGGGGCAACTCGTGATCGCCGAAAGGGCGGGGCGCTCGGAACGCGCCGGGGTGAAGGTGGTCGAGGTAATCGGCGATCCGCTCGCGCCCAAAAGCTTCAGTCTGATCGCCATCGCCAAACACGGCATCCCGCATGTCTTCAGCGAAGAAACGCTGGGCGAAGCCCGGGTTGCGGCGGCGCTGCCGCTGCATCCGGAAGCGCGCGAGGATTTGCGCCACCTGCCGATCGTCGCGATCGACCCGGCGGACGCGCGCGACCATGACGATGCGATCTGGGCCGAGCCTGACGGTGAGGGCGGCTTCAACGCGGTGGTCGCGATTGCCGATGTTTCCTTCTACGTCCGGCCTCCAGACGGTTCGGGGGGTGGCCAGCTCGACCGCGAGGCGCGCAAGCGCGGCAATTCGGTCTATTTCCCCGACCGGGTGGTGCCGATGCTGCCCGAGGTGCTGAGCGCTGACGTGTGCTCGCTCAAGGCGGGTGAGGACCGCGCGGCAATGGCCTGCCACATGCATATTTCGCCGCAGGGCAAGGTGACGAAGTTCCGCTTCACCCGCGCGATCGTGCGGATTGCGCAGAACATCGCCTATGAGGATGCGCAAGCGGCGATCGATGATGGCTCCGCGCCCGAACATCTGCGACATCTGTGGGCCTGCTGGCGCGCGCTGGAAAAGGCACGTCATGCTCGCGATCCGCTCGATCTCGAGCTTCCGGAACGCCGGGTCATGCTCGACGAGCAGGGCCGCATCGCGGAAATCGCGATCCGCGAGCGGCTCGATGCGCACCGTGTGGTCGAAGATTTCATGATCGCCGCAAATGTCGCCGCCGCCATGGCGCTTGAGGCGAAGACCGCACCGGTGGTCTATCGCATCCACGAGCCGCCCGCGCGCGAGAAGTTGATCGCGCTGCGCGATTACCTCAAGACCTTCGGGCGCACGCTGGCGCTGGGGCAGGTGATCACGCCGGGGCTGTTCAACCGCACGCTCAAGGACGTGAGCGACGAGGCCGAGAAGATGCAGGTGATGGAGGCGGTGCTGCGCAGCCAGATGCAGGCCTATTACGGCCCCGCCAACGCAGGCCATTTCGGGTTGGCGCTGGGTTCATATGCGCATTTCACCTCGCCCATCCGGCGCTATGCCGATCTGCTGGTTCACCGCGCGCTGGTCGATGCCTACAAGCTGGAACAGCCCAAGCCTAAGGGGGCCATCGCACCAACCACGGGCCTGTCGGATCGGGACAGGGCCAGCCTGCAACAGGTCAGCGACGCCATCAGCCAGGCCGAGCGCCGCGCCATGGAGGCCGAGCGCGAGACGATCGATCGCTATGTCGCGGCATGGCTCTCGCACCGGGTCGGCGAGATTTTCGACACGCGCATCACCGGGGTGCAGAGCTTCGGCTTTTTCGCCACGATCATGGGGCTGGGCGGCGACGGACTGGTTCCGGTTTCGACGCTGGGGCGCGAGCGGTTTCGGTACGAAGAAGCAGCGCAGGCGCTGATCGGTGAAGATAGCGGCACCCGCTATGCGCCGGGCGAGCGACTGAAGCTGCGGCTGGCAGAGGCCAACCCGCTCACCGGTGCGCTGAAGTTCGAACTGCCCGATGGCGGCGGCGGATCAATCGAGCCGCGCGGCGGCCGACCGGTTGAGCGCCGTAGACCCAAAGCCGCGCAAGGCCAACGCGGTCGCCCGGCCAATATCCGCCATCAGGGCAAGCGCCGATAATCAGCCCAACCTGTGGTTCTCGTCATAATTGGCCGGGATGATGTAGAGCGGGCAGGGTAGCGATCCGGCATGCGCGGAGAAGTGCGCGACCAGAGGGCCGGGGTGCCCGCCTGCTGCCGCGCCCAACACCAGGGCTGCGGTCTCGCCGTGTTCCCCCAGAAATTCGGTTACGACTTTCTGGCCATTGCCGATGCGCACCGAAATGGTGGGCATGATCCCGCTTTCGCTGAAGATGTTGCCGGCCGCGCCATGCGCCAGCATTTCGGCCCGTTCATGCGCCTCCTGCTCGAGCGTTGCCTGCACTGCGCCGAATGCACTGATGTTCTGCTGCGGCACCAGCGCCAGAAGGTGAACCTCGCCATTGACCAGCGCCGCGCGACGCGAGGCGTAGCGCAGGGCCGCGCCTGCCTCTTCCGTCTCGTCCATTACCACCACGAATGCGCGCATGGAGCCTCCAGCGACACGCATATCCGCTGAAATCGTATTCTTCGCAAGAACCTTGCCCTCAGCCCGCGAATTCGCCAGAGAATTTCCCCAAGGTAATGCAAGAGGAATCGATACCGCAATGGCAATCGCAATCAAGATGCCGGCTCTCTCGCCCACGATGGAGGAAGGCACGCTGGCGCGCTGGCTGGTCAAGGTGGGGGACAGCGTTTCTTCCGGGGACGTGATGGCCGAGATCGAGACCGACAAGGCGACGATGGAGTTCGAGGCGGTGGACGAAGGTACGATCGTCTCGATCGACATTGCCGAGGGAACCGAGGGGGTGAAAGTCGGCACGGTGATCGCGACTCTGGCAGGCGAGGACGAGGATGCAGCGCCTTCAAAGGCAGCGCCTGCGCCTGCTACGGCATCTTCATCCAAGCCCGCTCAGGCTGAGCCTGCCGAAGCATCTGCGCCTTCCGCAAAGCCCGCAGCCACGCCGCAGCCCAAGGCGGCGGGCGGCGACCGCGTAATCGCTTCGCCGCTGGCCAAGCGTATCGCCGAGCAGAAGAGCATCGATCTCGCCGCGATCAAGGGCACCGGGCCGGGTGGCCGGATCGTCAAGGCCGACGTTGCGGGCGCACCTGCAACAACTACCGCTCGTGCAGAGCCGGTCGAAGCACCGGCAGCAGCGCCCTCGATTGCGCCCGCAGACGGCGGTGCGCCTTACGAGGAGCAGAAGCTCAACAATGTCCGCAAGGTCATTGCCCGCCGCCTGACCGAGGCCAAGCAGACCGTGCCGCATATCTACCTGACCGTAGATGTTCGGCTCGATGCGCTGCTCAAGCTGCGCAGCCAGCTCAATGCCTCGCTAGAACCCGATGGCGTGAAGCTTTCGGTCAACGATCTGCTGATCAAGGCGCTGGCCCGCGCGCTGGCGCGTGTGCCCAAATGCAATGTCAGTTTCCAGGGCGATGTGCTGCACCAGTACACGCGGCAGGATATCTCGGTCGCGGTCGCCGCGCCTTCGGGCCTGATCACGCCGATCATCACCGATGCCGGGCGCAAGGGGCTGGCGCAGATCAGCACCGAGATGAAGGAACTGGCGGGCAAGGCGCGCGACGGCAAGCTGCAACCGCACGAATACCAGGGCGGCACCGCTTCGCTTTCCAACCTCGGCATGTTCGGCACCAAGCAGTTCGACGCGGTGATCAACCCGCCGCAGGGCATGATCCTGGCGGTCGGCGCGGGCGAGCAGCGCCCGTTTGTGGTCGACGGCGCGCTGGCAATTGCCACGGTGATGAGCGTGACCGGCAGCTTCGATCACCGCGCCATTGACGGGGCAGACGGCGCGCAGCTGATGCAGGCGTTCCAGCAGCTATGCGAAAACCCGATGGGGCTGGTGGTTTAGTTTTATGCCGAAAGGCGAACTCACAATCCGCGTCACGGCCATGCCGACAGACCTAAACCCCTATGGCGGGATTTTCGGCGGCTGGTTGATGAGTCAGATGGCACTCGGCGCAGGATCGCTGGCGAGCCGCATGGGGAAGGGCAAGGCCGTGGTCGTCTCGGCCGGTGATTTCACTTTCCCCGGCGCGATGGCGGTAGGGGATGAGCTTTCGGTCTATTGCGACATTGCCGCAACCGGGAACACCTCGCTCACCATTGCCGCCGAGGCCATCGCCCGCACCCGCAATAGCGAGGACGAGACCAAAGTGGCGCAGGGTACCTTCAAGTTCGTGCTGCTCGATGAAAATGACCGGCCGCGTGCTGTGTCTGGGGTTGCACGTGGTTGAAAGGTCGCAGCCCCCTCTCCCCAACCCCTCTCCCACAAGGGGAGAGGGGCCTGGGAACTCCTCTCCCCTCGCGGGAGAGGAAGGGGCCCGCCGCGAAGCGGTGGGAAGGAGAGGGGGCAAGCGCGACCTGATCGTGCTGGCGAAGCAGATGCGGCGCGAACCGACCGAAGCGGAACGGAGACTTTGGTCGATACTGCGCGGCGGACGAATGAACGGCGCGAAGTTCAAGCGGCAGGAGCAGATTGGTGACTATATTGTCGATTTCGTGTGTTTCCAGACGCGCCTGATCGTCGAAGCCGATGGCTCGCAGCACGCGGAATGCGAGCGTGACGAAAGGCGTGATGCTTGGCTGAAATCACAGGGTTTTCGCGTTCTTCGCTTCTGGAACAACGATATTCTCGGCAACACGGACGGAGTGGCCGCGGCGGTTCTCGCTACGCTCGAAACCCCTCTCCCCAACCCCTCTCCCACAAGGGGAGAGGGGCTTTGAACACTATCCTGTAAGACTTCGAAAGAGGTAATTGAGTAATGTCAGCAAGTTATGACGTCATCGTTCTCGGCTCCGGACCCGGCGGATACGTTGCCGCCATTCGCTGTGCGCAGCTTGGCCTCAAGACGGCAATCGTCGAGCGTGAAAACCTCGGCGGGATATGCCTCAACTGGGGCTGTATCCCCACCAAGGCGCTGCTGCGTTCGGCAGAGATATTCCACTACATGCAGCATGCCAAGGATTATGGCCTTGTTGCCAGTGGGATAGAGGCCGATCTTGAGGCAATTGTGAAGCGCAGCCGCGGTGTCGCCAAGCAGCTCAATCAGGGCGTCACGCACCTGATGAAGAAGAACAAGATCACCGTCCACATGGGCGAGGGGACGCTGACCGGCCCCACTTCGCTGACCGTGAAATCGGACAAGGGTGTGGAACAGCTTACCGCGAAGCATGTTATCGTTGCCACTGGAGCCCGCGCCCGCGATCTGCCTTTCGCGCCCGCAGACGGGAAACGCGTGTGGACCTACCGCACCGCAATGACCCCGCCGGAAATGCCCAAAAAGCTGCTGGTGATCGGATCGGGCGCAATCGGGATCGAATTCGCCAGTTTCTACAACGATCTGGGCGCCGAGGTTACCGTGGTCGAAATGCTCGACCGGGTGGTGCCGGTCGAGGATGCCGACGTTTCCGCCTTCCTTGAAAAATCGCTCACCAAGCAGGGCATGACGGTGATGACCGGCGCGGGGGTGGAAGACCTCAAGGCCAGCGTCAGCGGCGTGAAGGCGAAAATCAAGGACAAGGCGGGCAAGGTCAGCGAGCAGGAGTTCACCCATGCAATTGTCGCCATCGGGATCGTGCCCAATACCGAAAATATCGGCCTCGAAAAGCTGGCGGAAATGGACCGCGGCTTCATCCAGATCGATCCTTATGGCCGCACGAAATCGAAGGGCCTGTGGGCGATTGGCGATTGCACGCCGGGGCCGTGGCTGGCGCACAAGGCAAGCCATGAGGGCGTTACCGCCGCCGAAGCGATCGCTCAGGAGCTGGGCAACAAGGATGTGCATCCGCACCCGCTCGACCGCAATAACATCCCCGGCTGCACCTATTGCCACCCGCAGATCGCCAGCGTCGGCATGACCGAGGCCAAGGCGAAGGAGGCTGGTTACGCGGTCAAGGTCGGCAACTTCCCCTTCATCGGCAATGGCAAGGCGATTGCGCTGGGCGAGGCGGAAGGTTTCGTGAAGACCGTGTTCGATGCGAAGACCGGCGAACTGCTCGGCGCGCACATGATCGGCGCCGAAGTGACCGAACTGATCCAGGGCTATACCGTGGGCAAGCAGCTCGAAACCACCGAAGCGGAACTGATGCAGACGGTGTTCCCGCATCCCACGCTGTCCGAAATGATGCACGAAAGCGTGCTGGGCGCTTACGGGCGGGCGCTGCACATCTGAGCGCATAGGGGGGGAGGCGCAATGACCGATTTTCTGCTCCTCGCCTTCCTGATCCTGGTCGCCGGGCTGGTGGCGGTGCCGCTGGCGACGCGCTTCGGGCTGGGGTCGGTGCTCGGCTATCTTCTCGCCGGAATGGCGATCAGCCCGCTGCTGGGTACGCTCAAGGTCGATGTCGGGCAGCTTCAGGTCTTCGCCGAATTCGGCGTGGTGATGATGCTGTTTCTGGTCGGCCTCGAACTCGAACCGAAACGCTTGTGGGATATGCGCAGACGGCTGATCGGCATGGGCGGCGGCCAGGTGGTGCTGACCACGTTGGTGATCGGCGCGATTGCACTCGCCTACGGGAATGATTGGCGCACCGCGATCGGCATCGGCATGGTGCTGGCGCTGTCCTCGACCGCGATCATCATCCAGACCCTGCGCGAGAAGGGGCTTTTGAGGAGCGAAGGCGGCGAGGCAAGCTTTGCCGTGCTGTTGGTGCAGGATGTGGCGGTAATCCCGATCCTGGCGATCCTGCCATTGCTGGCGGTGCCTCAGCTGGCGGAGCAAGCGGGTCGCGCAATCGGCGAAGGCGCGCATGGCGCTGCCTGGACGCTCACCGGCGACATGCCCGCGTGGCTCGCCGGAATCGTCACCGTGGCGGCGGTGGCCCTCGTCGCCTTCATCGGCAACACGCTCACCCGCCCGATCTTCCGCTTCATCGCCGCCGCACAACTGCGCGAACTGTTCACCGGCACCGCGTTGATGTTCGTGATCGGTATCGCGCTCTTGATGTCGCTCGTCGGGCTTTCCCCGGCGCTGGGCACCTTCCTTGCGGGCGTGGTGCTGGCCAACAGCGAGTATCGCCACGAACTCGAATCCGATATCGAACCGTTTAAGGGTCTGCTGCTCGGCCTGTTCTTCATCACCGTGGGGGCGGGGGTGAATTTCGCGCTTGCCTTTGAGCAGATCGGCGAGGTCCTGCTGTGGACCGCGCTGGTGATCGTTGCCAAAATCGCCGTGCTGGCGCTGATTGCGCGGCTGGCAGGGGTCAGGCGGCAGGCGGGGTGGCTGTTCGTTCTTAGCCTGGCGCAGGCGGGCGAATTCGCCTTCGTCCTCATCGCGTTTGCCACCTCCAGCTTCGTTTTTGACGAGCCGCTGGCCGATCTGCTGCTGCTGGTCGTGGCGCTTTCGATGCTTGTCACGCCGCTGCTGTTCATCGTTTATGATCGGCTGATCGCGGCGGCCTATTGCAGCGGCGAAGAAGCGTCGCCCGATGCTATCGAGGAAAAGAATCCGATTATCATCGCCGGGCGAGGACGCGTAGGCGGGATCGTCGATCGCATACTCGATGCGGCGGGCCACAAGGCGACGGTGATCGATCACGATTCGCGCCACCTCGAAAACCTCAAGAAATTCGGCATACGGACCTATTTTGGCGATGCCACGCGGCCTGACCTGCTCGAAAGCGCAGGAATCGCCCACGCACGGCTGCTGGTGATCGCGCTCGACGGGAAGGAGCAGATCGACAGGCTGGTCGGGTATGTGGCCCGAACCTATCCGCAGGTGCACATCACCGCGCGCGCGATCGACCGCGATCATGTTTACAAACTGTGGGCGCTGGGGTGCCGCGACGTTATCCGCGAGACTTATGACTCCTCGCTACGCATCGGCCGCTCCGCGCTCGAGGCGCTTGGGCATGATCCCCAGTCAGCCCACGCGATGGTCGATGCGTTCGAGGCGATGGACCGCTCTTCGATGCGCGCGCTGGCCGACCTCTACCAGATCGACGTGCCTGCGCATGAGAACGAGCCGCTCATAGCCAAGGTCCGCGAGCTGCGTGCCGAATGGGACCCCAAACTGCGCGAACAGATCGACGAGATCCTTGGACGTGGCGGGAAATAGCGTGCGCGGCGAGCATTGCATCGGGGAATGGCGGACAGGGTGGGATTGTATTCCGCTTCGCTCCATACGTCTGCGCCGCTGCGCGGCTTCGACTCCGAACCATGGGCTCTTCAGCCTCGCCGCAGTCCACCATCATCGCCCACCTTACGGTGGACACTGCTGGCGGACAGGGTGGGATTCGAACCCACGGTGGGCTTGCACCCACGGCGGTTTTCAAGACCGCTGCCTTAAACCACTCGGCCACCTGTCCACTTCGCGGCCTGCTAGCGCCGGGCGGGGCGGCTGTCACGAGGCAATTGTTGTTTCGGGTTAAGGCTGGATATGACAGAAAGCAGGCATGAGCTTGCGCACCGTGTCAATTGCCACCGTTCTGCTGCTGTCGGCCACGTTTGCTTCCGCTCAACAGCCGCAGATTGCGGCTGAGACGCAAGGAGCGGTTGGTTTTGACGCCTACGTCCAGCTGCTGATCGCCCGCGCACGGGGCGAAGGAGTGAGCGAGGCGACAATCTCCCGCATGACTTCGGGGCTCACCCCCAATGACAGGGTGATCCGGCTTGACCGCGCGCAGCCCGGCACGCCCACCAACAGCGGATACCCGCGGCTGGGCGCCTATCTCGACCGGCACGTCGATGCCGCGCGCATCAACGGCGGGCGCGGCGTCTATCGCAGCAATCTCCAGACCCTATTCCGGATCGAGCAGCAATACGGCGTGCCAGGCAAGATCATTGTTGCAATCTACGGGCATGAAACCGGCTATGGTCAGATCAAAGGCACGTTCGATCTTTCGCAGGCGCTGGCAACGCTTGCCTGGGAAGGGCGCAGGCGCGAACTGTTCGCGGATGAGTTCGTGAGTCTGCTCAAGGTTGCCGACAAGGGCTATTCACGATCGACACTGGTTGGCAGTTGGGCAGGGGCATTCGGCAATCCCCAATTCCTGCCCAGCGTTTACCTGCGCCTTGCCGCCGACGGCGATGGCGACGGGCGCGCTGACATCTTCACCAACCAGGCCGATACCTTCGCATCGATCGCCAATTATTTCCGCGATGCCGGCTGGCGGCGAGGACAACCCTGGGGCGTTCGCGCTTCGGTGCCCGCCGGGTTTGACTGGGGCGCGGTCAAGACTGAGCTCAATGCTCCGACCTGCCCGCGCGTGCATGACCGGCACAGCCAGTGGAAAACCGTGACCGAATGGCGCGCGCTTGGTGTGCAGCCGCAGGACTATCTCGCGCCCGATGCCTTGGCCGCACTGTTCCAGCCCGATGGCCCTGGCACCGCTGCGTGGCTGCTCACGTCGAACTACCGCGCGATCCTCGCCTATAATTGCTCGAATTATTACGCGATGAGCGTGGGTTTGCTGGCCGACGAGATTTCCCGGTGATCCTGCCGCATTTGGCGTGGAAAGCAGAGCGCGGCGCTCGCCATGTTGCTGCGCCGGGGTTATAGCCGGTCGTTATTTCGTGGGAGCCGGTTTTGCGTATCAGCGCACATTTCCTGACATTGCTGGCGTTGTTGACCTGCCTGGCCGGTCCGGCAGGTGCACGCGGTGTGCCAACCTTTCCGCCTGAGTCCGATTCTGTCCCGATCGTGCTGCTGATGGACCTGTCATCGGGGCAGGTGCTTTACGCACGCAATGCAGACAGGCGCTTCATCCCTGCCTCGATCACCAAGGTGATGACGCTCTATACCGCTTTCGAGATGATCGACGCGGGCAAGCTCAAACCACAGCAGGTGATGGCATATCGACCCGAGAGCTTTGCCGAGTGGCGGCGCAAGGGCTCGACCATGTTCCTCGAACAGGATGCGCGGGTGAGCGTGGATCAGTTGCTGCGCGGGATTGCGACGGTTTCGGCCAATGACGGGTCGATCGTTCTGGCCGAAGGCGCGGCAGGATCGGTAGAGAACTGGACGGCGCTGATGAATGCCAATGCCCGCGCCATCGGAATGGTCAACTCGCATTTCGGCACGCCCAACGGCTGGCCCGACGAAGGGCGCACCTTTGTCTCCGCGCGCGATCTGGTCGCGCTGGCACAGGCCATGATCGAGCGTCATTCGGCGTTATATCGCCGCTATATAGGCAGACCGGCCCTGACTTATGGCGGGATTACGCAGCGCAATCACGATCCGCTGATTGGGCACGTTGCCGGGGCTGACGGAATCAAGACCGGGTTCACCAATCAGGCAGGCTACGGCTTTCTCGGCTCGGCCGAACGGGGCGGCAGACGGCTGGCCGTAGTTGTGGCCGGGGCCGAACATCACCGCGATCGTGACAAGGCCGCGCGTGCAATGATCGAATGGGGCTTCGGCGCATTCGAGCAGCGCCTGCTGCTGGCCAAGGGCAAAAGCATCGCTGCGGCAAGGGTTCAGGGCGGCACTGCACGATCGGTCGACCTGGTCGCTCGCGGGCCGATAGTCGCGACGGTGCCGAAAGGAACCAATCCCCAAGTCGTGTTGAGGCTCCATTACGAGGGCCCCATACGCGCGCCCTTTGCTGCGGGCGACAAGCTGGCCGAACTCGAAATCGTGGTCGCAGGCATGCCGCCCGGGCGCATTTCGCTGCTGGCGGCACATGACGTTGGCAAGGCGGGCGTATTCTATCGCATTGTCAACGCAGTCATGGGTCTGTTCACATGACGCGCGGACGCTTCATCGCGCTCGAAGGGGGGGAGGGGACGGGTAAATCCACCCAGTCCCGGCTTTTGGCGGATGCCTTGACCCAGCGCGGCATTACGGTTGAACTCACGCGCGAACCGGGCGGAACTCCGGGCGCGGAGGCGATCAGGGCGCTGCTTCTCCACCCGCCTGGTGAAGGTTGGGGTGCCGAGGCCGAGGCGCTGCTGTTTGCCGCCGCCAGGGCCGACCATGTCGCGCGCCGCATCCGCCCTGCGCTCGAAGCCGGGCGCTGGATCATCTGCGACCGCTTTGTCGATTCGAGCAGAGCCTATCAGGGCGTAGCAGGAGGGCTGGGCGAGCGGGCAATCGTTGCCCTGCACGAGATTGGCAGCGGTGGTCTGCGGCCCGATCTGACGCTGCTGATCGAGGTTGATGAACGGACAACCGCCGCGCGCATTGCCGGGCGCGATGGTGACGGGACCGATGCAATTGGCGGACGCCAGGCGGAATATCATCGCGACGTCGCGCAGGCATTTCGCCGGATTGCCGAAGCTGACCCAGAAGGCTTCGCCGTGATCGATGGCAATGGCGACCCGCAAGACATCCATCAACGCATCTGGCGCGCCATCGCGCCGCTGCTGGAGCGGTAGCGATGGAATGGCCCAATCATGCCGAGCCGCGGCGGGAATGGCACGAGGCCATGGGCGGTGCGCGGATGCACCATGCCTGGCTGTTGGCGGGCAAGGCGGGCCTGGGCAAGCGCGAATTCGCGCTGGCCGCCGCGCGCGCGCTGGTGGCAGAGGACGGAATTCAGCAGCCCGCGGTGGACCATCCGGATATCCTTGTCCTTACGCATTTGCCCAAGGACGAAAAGGAGGAGGCCAAGCGGCAGGAGGGCAAGGCGTACGAGATCAAGCGCGGCATTTCGGTGGCACAGATCAGGGCGATGCAACAACGCCTGTTCACCAGGCCAACGCTGGGTTCGCGCCGCGCGGTCATTATCGATCCGGCTGACGATCTGGAAAAATCGGCCTCGAACGCGCTGCTCAAGAGCCTTGAGGAACCGCCGCAGGGCACATACTTCCTGCTGGTGGCGCACCGGCCCCAGCGTCTGCTGCCAACGATCCGCTCGCGCTGCCGGATGCTGCGCTTTGCCGAGCTGAGCGACAACCAGATTGCGCAAATGCTGCGCCAGTACGCACCCGATGCCGATCTTCGGGCAAGCGAAGCCGCTATCAGCGCTGCCGGCGGTTCATTCGGTGCTGCGATGGGGTTCATCGAACAGAATCTGGCACCCGTTGCCGCCTTGATGCGCGAGATTGCCGAACAGGGGGACCCGGCGTTCAAGTTGAGGGGGCAGCTTGTCGCGGCGATCGGGGCAAGGCCGGACCGCGCCCGAATCCAGGCTGCACTCGATCTTGCCCGGGCAATTGCGGCGCAGCAGGCGGAGCGATGCAGTCCGGACCGCAGCCCGCAGCTGATCGACGCGCACGCGGCGCTGGTGGAACTTGCCGGGCAAGCCTCCACCTACAATTTCGATGTCGGCCTGCTGGTCATGGAAATCGGAAGCTTGCTTGCACGCGCCGCGGCAGCTAGCGAACGCGCCGATGCCTGAGCCATTCTATATCACCACTGCGATCAACTATCCCAATGGACGCCCGCATATCGGCCACGCCTATGAAGGGATAGCCACCGATGTCATGGCGCGGTTCCAGCGCGCGCGCGGCCGCGAGGTCTTTTTCGTCACCGGCACCGACGAGCACGGGCTCAAGATGGACCAGACCGCGCGCAAGGCCGGGCGGGAAACCATCGATCTTGCCAACGAGATGTCAGGCTATTTCCGTGAGATGTGCGCCAGGCTCAACATCTCGTGCGATGCATTCGTACGCACCACCGAGCCGCGCCATCACGCGGCAAGCATTGAGTTGTGGAAACGGATGGAGGCGGCGGGCGATCTCTATCTTGACCGTTACGAGGGCTGGTATTCGGTCCGCGACGAGGCATTCTACGACGAAAGCGAATTGTCTGAAGGCGAAGGAGGCGAAAAACTCTCGCCGCAGGGAACGCCCGTCGAATGGACGGCGGAGGAAACCTGGTTCTTCCGCCTGTCGAACTATCAGGAGCGGTTGCTCGCGCACTACCGCGACAATCCCGATTTCATCCGCCCTGAAAGCCGCCGCAACGAAGTGATGCGCTTCGTCGAGGGCGGGCTCAAAGATCTCAGCGTCTCGCGCACCAGCTTCGACTGGGGCGTGCCGGTGCCGGGCTCGGACGGGCATGTCATGTATGTCTGGGTCGACGCGCTGACGACCTATATGACCGGCGTCGGATTTCCCGATGCGCAAGGCGAGCAATTCCAGAAATTCTGGCCCGCCGACATCCACATGATCGGCAAGGATATCGTTCGGTTCCATACGGTATTTTGGCCTGCCTTCCTGATGAGCGCGGGTCTGCCGCTGCCCAAACAGGTTTTCGGACATGGATTTCTGCTGGCGCGCGGCGGGGAGAAGATGAGCAAGAGCGCGGGCAATGTCGTTGACCCGATGGAACTTGCCGAGCGGTTCGGGGTCGATAACCTGCGCTATTTCTTCATGCGCGAAATCGCCTTCGGGCAGGATGGCAGCTATTCGCCCGAAGCGATCGTGACGCGCACCAATGCCGAACTGGCGAACAGCTTCGGCAACCTGGCGCAGCGGACATTGTCGATGATTTTCAAAAATATCGGTGGGAAGCTCAACAGCGATTATTCACCTGCTGACGAGGATATTGGGCTTGAGGGCGTGGTCAACGATGCCTGCTGCAACCTGCTGCCGCGCGAGTTCGAGGCACTCAATTTCAGTATAGGGCTCGATGCCTGGATGCGCGCTGTCCATGCCTGCAATCAGTACGTCGATGAACAAGCCCCGTGGTCGCTTCGCAAAACCGATCCCGCAAGGATGGAGGCTGTGTTGATGACGCTGTTCCGCTGCGTTCGCGCGCTCAGCATCGCGGTTCGGCCCGTTGTTCCGTCATCTGCGGACAAGCTGCTCGATCAGATTGGAGTCGGTGCGGATGCGCGCAACTTTACGGCGCTGAATGACGACGACTGGCTTCACCGCCTGGTCGAGAGCGGCTTTTCTGTATCTCAGCCGGTCGGCGTATTCCCGCGCCTTGAATTGCCCGAGGAGGAGGCCGCCGCGTGATGCTGGTCGATAGCCACTGCCATCTCGAGTACAAGGGGCTGGTCGAGGATCAGGCCGGAGTGTTGGCACGGGCGCGCGAGGCCGGGGTGGGGCACTTCCTCAATATCTCAACTCGCCAGTCGGAATGGGCGCAGGTCATCGCAACTGCGGAGCGCGAGGCTGACGTCTGGGCCAGTGTGGGCATTCATCCGCACGAGGCCGATGCTCATGCGGATCTGGGCGCGGAAGCGCTGCTCACGGCATCGTCGCATCCGCGAGTGATCGGGATCGGCGAGACGGGGCTCGATTATTACTACGATAAATCGGATCGCGGCGTTCAGCGCGATCTTTTCCGTGTGCATATCGGCGTCGCGCGCGAAACCGGCTTGCCCTTGATCGTGCATACCCGCGATGCCGAGGATGACACACTCGCCATTCTCTCGGATGAGATGGATAAAGGGGTTTTCCCGGCATTGATCCATTGCTTCACCGCCTCTGCCGCTTTCGCTGAGCGTGTGTTGCAGCTGGGCCTTTCGATCTCGATTTCCGGCATAGTCACGTTCAAGAATGCAGCGGAACTACAGGAAATCGCAAGAGTAATTCCCAAGGATCGCTTGCTGGTCGAAACCGATAGCCCGTTTCTGGCCCCGGTCCCGCATCGCGGCAGGCCGTGTGAGCCGGCATTCGTCGCTGACACGGCAGGATTCCTTGCTGATTTGCGCGGCGAACCATTGGACAGGCTTGCCGACAATACGACGGCAAATTTTTTCCGGTTGTTCAGCAAGGCCGTGTCTTGAAGCTGGTCGTATTAGGTTCCGGCACCTCGACCGGGGTTCCGCGCATCGGCAATGACTGGGGCGACTGCGATCCCGCCGAACCCAGAAACCGCCGCAGCCGTGTTTCCATCCTGGTCGAGAGCGATGATGGCGGCCGCCTGCTGGTCGACACCTCGACCGATCTCAGGCAGCAGTTGCTCGATAACAACATTGACCGGATCGACGGCGTGTTCTGGACGCACGATCACGCCGATCACTGCCACGGGATCGATGATCTACGGGTGCTGCGCTATGGCCGCGGCGGGCCAATACCGGGATTCGCATCGAGCGAGACCGTCCACAGACTTCGCCAGCGCTTCGGTTATGTGTTTTCCGGCCAGCACGGCTATCCCACGATCGCCATGATAGAGTCGCTCGACCGGCTGCGGCTGTTTGCCGGTTTCGCCGTAAGTTGGTGCCAGATGCCGCATGGCCCTGGCGAAACGACCGGCTTCCGTTTCGAGGCTGATGGCAGGTGTATTGCCTATGCAACTGATTATAGTGCGATTACGGATGACATGATCCGGTTGTTTAGTGGGGTGGATATTCTCGTTTCCGATTGCCTCAGGCGCGAGCCGCATCCCACGCATGCCAATCTTGCGATGGCCCTGGATCTTGCGGAGCGGTGCCAGGCAAAGAAACTTGTGCTCAGCCATCTCGACAAGAGCATGGATTATGCCGCAATTGAGTCGGAAACACCGGCGCATGTGCTTGTGGGATATGACGGGATGGAACTGATCGCGTGAACGAGGTCGATACCGTGCAGATCGTGGCGCTGACTGGATGGCTCATCCTTGTCGGCGGCGCACTTGCTTCACATCGATTGAACTGGAGCAAGGCGCTACGCATGGCGTTTGTGTGGATGGCGATATTCATGGGGGTCTTTTTCCTGTTCGGTACGATGCGGGGCGCCTGACTGGCTTGATCGCAGCGCCTCCCTCTTTAATTTAACATAATATATATTATCAATCTTGCCTGGGTGTCGTGTGGTCGATCAAATATCCCGCCTTCTCGCGATCATGGCCACACTGCGCGATCCGCAACGCGGATGCGAATGGGACCTTGCGCAAACATCTGCCACTATCGTCCCGCATACGATCGAAGAAGCTTATGAAGTTGCCGATGCGGTTGAACGTGGCGATCCGAACGAGATCAAGGATGAACTCGGCGATCTTCTGTTTCAGGTGGTGTTCCAGGCACGCATTGCCGAAGAAGATGGTCTGTTCAACTTGGACGACATCGCCCGCTCAATCGCGGACAAGCTGGTCGCGCGGCACCCGCATATCTTCGGTAACGAATCGACCAGAACAGTGCCCCGCGACGAACATTGGGAAGCTATAAAGGCGCAAGAGCGCGTGGACAAAGGCGCCCTCAGCGCCATTGACGGAGTTGCCGCGGCCTTGCCGGCCTTGCTCCGTGCACAGAAACTGCAAAAACGCGCCGCCCGCACCGGGTTCGACTGGCCCGATATTTTAGGGCCGCTGGCAAAAATTTATGAGGAATTGAAAGAGCTTGCCGAGGCGAGTTCAGAGAACGAGCGCAAAGAGGAAGCGGGCGACCTGCTGTTTGCCGCGGTCAATCTGGTTCGCGCTTATGGCATCAATGCCGAAGAAGCCCTGCGCGCGGCGAACCACAAGTTTGAAACACGATTCAAGGCCATGGAGCAATTGGCCGGGCCGCAATTTTCCGAACTAACGCTCGATGAGCAGGAGGAGCTTTGGCAGCAGGTCAAAGGCCGGGAACGCACCTGACGGCTCTATAGCGAGCGGAACTGCCCGAATTCCTTGGGATTGAGCCGTACCACCAGCTTGCGCAATGCCTCCCCCGTGCCAGTGGACTCCTCGTCGGATATCACTTCGCCGTGCGCATGCAGCCAGGCAATCCGCCTGCCGTCACTGGCTGGCAGCAGCAGCTCAAATTCGCGCGCCTCACCGGTCAACATTTGCGACACGCGATCGAGCAGGGGTTCAATCCCCTCCCCTGTCACCGCTGAGATTGCCACAGCGTCCTCTCGCTCGCGGCAGACCCGGTCAAGCTCCTGCGCTTCTTCGGGCGCAAGCAGGTCGATCTTGTTCCAGACTTCAAGGATCGGGATTGAGCTTTCACCGGATTGCAGATCGACAATGCCGAGATCAGCGAGCACCGCCATGACCTGTTTTTTCTGCGCACTGTGCGCGGCATTGGCCATGTCGCGAACGTGAAGGATGAGGTCGGCCGAAGTGACCTCTTCCAGCGTCGCCCGAAAGGCTGCAACCAGCTGCGTCGGCAGGTCCGAGATGAAGCCGACCGTATCCGAAAGGATCGCCTTTTCTATCCCGGGCAGACCGATCGCACGCATCGTCGGGTCGAGCGTGGCGAAGAGCAGATCTTCCGCCATTACATCCGATCCGGTGAGCCGGTTGAACAGCGACGATTTGCCGGCGTTGGTATAACCGACCAATGCGATCACCGGCCAAGGCGCCTTTTCGCGCCTGCCGCGATGCAGCTTGCGGGTCTTGCGCACCTGCTCCAGCTCGCGCCGCAACCGGCCCATGCGCTGGCGGATCATCCGCCGGTCGGCCTCGATCTGCGTCTCGCCAGGGCCGCCGAGAAAGCCGAAGCCGCCGCGCTGGCGCTCGAGGTGGGTCCAGCTTCGCACCAGGCGGCTTTGTTGATAGTCGAGATGCGCCAGTTCGACCTGAAGCCGCCCCTCCGCGGTGGCCGCGCGTTCGCCGAAGATCTCGAGAATCAGCCCGGTGCGGTCGATTACCTTACGCCCCAGCTTTTCTTCGAGGTTGCGCTGCTGGATTGCGCTCAGCGCGCCATCGACGACGACCAGTTCGGCCGAATGCAGCTCACAATCGGCGGCAATGCGCTCAACCTGGCCGCTGCCGAACAGGGTGTTGGCACGAACGGAGCGGACTGGCAGCAAACTTGCTTCGACGATCTGAAGTCCAATCGCCAGCGCCAGTCCACACGCCTCGTCCAGCCTGCCCTTCCCGTCGAGATCGTGGCGTTGGCCCTTGATCTCCGGGCACAACACCAGCGCCCGCGCGCCGCGGGCGACTTCCTCGCGTGGCTCGCCGGTAAAGCTCAGTCGTCTTCGCCTTCAAGACCGTCGCTGAGATCGACATGCGCCGCCGGCTGGATGGTCGATACGGCGTGCTTGTAGGCGAGCTGAACAAAGCCGTCGCGTTCGAGAAGAGTGCAAAAGAGGTCGAATGCAGCGATCCGGCCCTGCAACATCACGCCATTGACCAGGAACATGGTGACTTGCACCTGCGCATCGCAAACCCGGCTGAGAAACACGTCCTGCAGCAGCCGAAGCTTGCGATTGCCTGCCTGACTCGTGAACTGCCCGGCGTCGAGCGGTTGGCCCGGCATGATGGTGGAGATCGCATGTTTGTACACCAGTTGCGATTGTCCGTCCCGGCGCAGCAGGATCGAGAAGTTGTCAAACCATGTGACAATGCCCTGCAACTTGACTCCCTTGACGAGAAAGATCGTCACCGGGGTCTTGTGCTTGCGCAGCAGGTTCAGAAAAGCGTCCTGGAGGTTGACCGGTCGGTCAACGGCGGCACTTTCAACCTTCTTGCTGTCCTTCTTGGGACGTGGGCGTGCGGAAAGGGTCTGCCCGTCTGACATGTCTTGTCTCCTGTTCTTGGCGGCCGCCCTTGCGGTCCGCGATCTGGCCCGGTCCTGTCCATCGGCCCGAGCCGTCCGATCCTTGCACTTTTAGGCAATTCAGCGGGGCGTGCAATCATCGAATTGACGCGCGCCCGATGAAAGTTCGATCAAATTTCGCTCATTCGTCGGGCTGGCCCTCGGCCTTGTCGGTCATCCCCAACAGCTTGAGCTTACGATGTAGCGCAGACCTTTCCATTCCGATGAACGCGGCCGTCTTCGAAATATTCCCGGAAAAGCGGCGAATCTGGACTGCCAGATATTCGCGTTCGAAGTTCTCGCGGGCCTCGCGCAGCGGTGCGCCCATCATTGCCGAGTAACCCTGGCCGTTTTCGAGCTGCGAATTCCCGAACAGGTCTGCCGGCAGCATATCGGTTTCGACGACGGTGAGGCGTTCGCGCGGCGTCATGATGATCGTGCGCTCGACCACATTTCGCAGCTGGCGGACATTGCCGGGCCAGTCGTAGGCCTGCAAGGCCGCGATCGCGTCTTTGGTAAGGACGGGCGGCGCTATCCCCTGTTCAGCGGAATAGCGGGTGAAGAAATGTTCGGCCAATGCCGGAATGTCCTCTCGCCTCTCTGCCAGCGAGGGAACGCAGACCGGCACCACGTTGAGGCGATAGAACAGATCCTCACGAAAGCGTCGTTCGGACATTTCGGCGGCCAGATCGCGCGAGCTGGACGAAACCACCCGCACATCCACCCCGATCTGGCGCGTGCCCCCTACCCGCACGAAGCTCTGTTCCGTCAGCACGCGCAGGATCCGCGCCTGCGTCGAAAGCGGCATGTCCGACACCTCGTCGAGGTAGAGCGTGCCTCCATCGGCAAGCTCGAGCAAGCCGGGACGCACCAGCTTGCCGTCGATCTCCTCGCCGAACAGCTCCTGCTCGAAGCGCTCGGGCGTGATGCGCGCCGAATTGACGATGACGAAGGCGTTGTTTGCCCGCTGGCTCCAGCTGTGCAGCAACCGCGCAGCAACTTCCTTGCCTGACCCGGCCGGGCCGGAAATCAGCACCCTGCTGCCCGTTGCCGCAACACGCTTGAGCGTGGCCCGCACCGCGTTGATCTGGCCCGAGTTGCCGGTGAACTCCTCGCCGCGGCTGAATCCTTCGCGCAGGCGCGAGATTTCGCGCCTCAGTCGCTCGGTTTCGGTAGCTCTGTCCACCAGCAGTAGCAGACGCTCCGCCTCGAACGGTTTTTCGATGAAATCCATAGCGCCGCGGCTGACCGCCGAAACCGCAGTGTCGATATTGCCGTGCCCCGAAAATATGATCACCGGAAGCTGCGGCTCGCGCGACTTGATCGCGTCGAGCACTTCGAGGCCGTCCATCTCGCTGCCGTGCAGCCAGACGTCGAGCAGGACCAGGCTGGGCCTGCGTTCGTCGATCATGGTCAGCGCAGTCCTGCTGTCGCCCGCAGTCCGGCAATCGTAACCTTCATCGCTCAGCACGCCGGCCACAAGCTCGCGTATATCGCGTTCGTCATCGACAATGAGAATATCGAGCGCCATCAGTCTGCTGCTTCCCTTATTGCAACGAGCGGATCGCGCGCAAACTTGAGAACGACGCGCGTTCCTCCGCTCGTTCCGGCTGAGAATGAAATCTCGCCGCCATGTTCATCGACAATCTTGTTGACGATCGCCAGCCCCAGGCCCGTGCCCTTTTCGCGCGTGGTGACATAGGGTTCGAGAATCCGCTCGCGGTCTTGTGGCAGACCGATGCCGTTGTCTTCGACCACGATTGTCAGCATCTCCTCATCGATCGTCATGCCCACCGCGATCCGGCCGCGATAGTCGGGCTCTGCCGATTTCGCGCGCGCCTCGACCGCCTCGACCGCATTCTTGAGCACATTGGTCATTGCCTGACCCAACTGGTGCCGATCGCAGGACAGGGCGAAATCAAGCGATGTGTCGGCATCGAGCACGAAATCGATCTTCGGATGCGCAACCTCCTGCAGGAACAACGACTGGCGGACCAGATCGAGTGCGTCTTCCATGCGGAAGTTGGGCTTGGGCAGACGGGCGAACGAAGAGAATTCGTCCACCATCTTGCGCAGGTCGCCAACTTGCCGGACGATGGTGAGGGTCAGTTCGTCAAACAGTTCGCCATCGCTTTCGATCTGCTTGCGATAGCGCCGCTTGAGCCGCTCGGTCGCAAGCTGGATGGGGGTGAGTGGGTTCTTGATCTCGTGCGCAATCCGGCGCGCGACATCCGACCACGCGGCCTGGCGCTGATCGAGAAGCTGGCGCGTGATGTCCTCGAAAGTGATGACATGCCCGCCCCGCTCGGGCGCTATCCTGACCGCGAGCGTCAGCAAGTCGTCTCCCTTGGCCTGCGTCACTACGCCGCTCTTGAGCCCCGCCTGGATCAGGCGATGGATTTCCGGCGCCACTGCCGACAGCTCGATGCCGACTCCCGGCCCATCCTCGCGGCCTGTGAGAAGTCTCTGCGCCGAGCTGTTCATCAGCTGGACGCGGCCGTTTCCGCCGACTGAAATGACGCCTGCCGTAACCGATTCGAGCACCGCCTCCATGAAGGCCCGCCGGTCGTCGATTTGCCGATTGGCATTCACCAGCGCATCGGTCTGCTTTTCCAGCTGCGCAGTCATGCGGTTGAAGGCGCGATTGAGCAGCCCGATTTCATCACCGCCCTTGCGCCCCTTTACACGCAGGGTGAAGTTGCCCGCCCCGACTTCGCGAGCGGCGGCGACCAGATCGGTTAAAGGCTCAACCTGCCGGTCGGCAAAGCGCAGCGCGAACCACACCGCCAATCCGACCAGCGCCAGGCTGACCGCGACCAGCGCAAGGTTGAACCGCAATTGCAGCGCCCGCGCACGAAGGGTCAGCGATTGGTAGGTTTTATAGATCGACTGCGCGCGCTCCCAGTAACTGAACGATCCGGCCTCCGAACTGCGGGCGTTGTAAAGGTATATGCCGCTGTTCCGGTCGATCGGGGCAACCGCGGCAATGCGCTGCGGGTTACCCTCAACCACCACCGGATCGCCCGATGAAAGCCTGGGAAGCGCCATCGCCCCGAATTCAAGCGGCTGGTTTTCGGCCATCAGATCAAAGATCGCTGCCGTGCGCAGCGAACCATCGGCCAACTGCTGGAAGATTGCGGATTCGGTCAGGTCACGGGCCTGGGCCTGATAGGCGTAGAACTCGGCAAAACCCTCGTCGGTCAGCGCCCCCCGTTCAAGGTAGAAGCGCATGTCACCGGCCATGGCGATTGTCTCGTCGGCAACATTGAGCTGGTTTTCCGCGTAATAGCCTTCGGCCAGCTCGCGGGCATTTTCCATCAATCCGCGCGAATTGTCGGAGAACCAGAAATCGACCCCCAGCTGGAACAGGAGCGCTGCGAAACCCGCAACCAACAGTGTGGGAACGGCCGCAATCACCGAAAAAAAGAACACCAACCTCACATGCAGCCGCGCAGTGCTGCCCGCTGCCCGCTTGAGCGCCAGGCGGCGCCCCATAAGCACCAGCAGTGTCATTGCCGGGATCAGCGTGCTGATCAGCAACGCCGCCACCTGCGCCGATGGCAGGAACTGCCCGTCGGGCGGGGCGTTGGTGAAAGTGAACCAGGTACTCCAGATCGCCGCGAGTAGCGCCACCGCACTGATGATTTCGAGCCAGCGGAACACGTTGGCCCGGCGCGACGCGACGACAAACTTCCGCCGCCACCTGGGGGACTTGATCTGGTTGGTGGCAGCCTGCGAAACCATCGTTGCTCGTTTACAACAGTAGTGTTGCAAAGGTGCAAGTCATTTGTTTGAGCTCTCGATCAAATCGCATGGCCGAAGCGGTCTGGATCGATCCCCAGTTCGACGATCCGCTTGCGCAAGGTATTGCGATTGATCCCCAGCACATGCGCCGCACGCAGCTGGTTTCCGCTCGTCTGCGCCAGCGCATGCTCGAACAAGGGCTTCTCGAAAGCAGCAAGCGCATTCCGGTAGAGCGCGCCCTTCTGTACCGGGGTCAATGCCAGCCATTGGTCCAACGCCGCCCGAAAGCCATCTGCCTTGCCCGGCTTGCCGACTGAATCGGAATCGCCCAGAATATCGCGGACGCTGGCCGCGTCGATCGTGTCGTCACGCGCCATGAGCGCGAGACGATAGATGACGTTGCGCAATTCGCGCACATTGCCAGGCCAGCTTCTCTGTTCCAGCGCACGAACGGCATCGGAGGTAATGGCATGGCGGGATAGCCCGTCCTCTGCTGCCTTGACCAGGAAGTGCTGGGCCAACACCCCGATATCCTCCCTGCGTTGACGCAGCGGCGGCAACTCGATGGGCACTACGTTTAGGCGATAGAACAAGTCCTCGCGGAATGTCCCGGCGGCTATCATCGGTGCCAGGTTGCGGTTGGTGGCAGCGATGATCCGGGCGTTGACCGATATTTCCTGCCTGCCGCCGACCCGGCGTATGGTGCCCGATTGCAGCGCGCGCAGCAGACGGGTCTGCGCTTCGGCAGGCATGTCGCCGATCTCGTCGAGGAACAGAGTTCCGCCATTGGCCTGCTCAAACTTGCCGATCGCCTGGTTGATCGCGCCCGTGAAGGCGCCCTTTTCATGGCCGAACAACTCGCTCTCGATCAGCTCCGACGGGATCGCCGCAGCATTGACCGCAACGAACGGCCCCGATTTGCGCGCGCCAAGTTGATGGATCGCTTCGGCGACCAGTTCCTTGCCGGTGCCCGATTCGCCCGTAACCAGCACGGTCAGATCGTTGCGCAGGACGCGCGCAATCATGCGATAGACGCCCTGCATAGCCTGACTCCGGCCGACCATCGGCAACCCGGCATGCTCGTCGGCCTCGGGTGCGTCGCCTCGATCCTCGCTCCGCCTGCCCGCCGCCTGCCGGGTGGCGCGCACCAGTTCTTCAAGATCGAAGGGCTTGGGAAAATACTCGAACGCCTGCGTCTCACTCGCCCGCACTGCGGTATCGAGCGTATTTTGCGCCGACAGCACAATCACCGGCATGTTAGGATCGATCGTGCGGACCGCCGCGAGTGTGGCGATCCCGTCGCCATCAGCCAGCATGACATCCGTCAGCATGGTATCGAACCGCTGTCCCGCCAGCAGCCGGTCGCGCGCGGCGATGCTGTCACACCTGTGGACCAGCATGCCTTCGTCCTCCAGCGCGGCGGTAATCACTGTTGCGATCGCCTGATCGTCCTCCACCAGCAAGATCTTCCCACTCATCGTGCTGCCCCTTCCCTCGCCAGCGGGAGATGAATGCGAAACTGCGTCAATCCGGCCTTCTCGTCACGATCGTGACTGATGCGGCCGGCCATGTCGCGTACCAGTTTGCGCACCAGGGCAAGGCCCAACCCCTGCCCCGATTTCTTCGAGGTGACGAAGGGTTCGAACACATGGTCACGCAACGCCGGATCGATCCCGGGCCCATTGTCGATGACGGCGATCTCGATCGGCAGCCTGACCCTGGCGCCAAGCCGGATGGCGCTGAGCATCATCCCGCTGACAAAGCGGGTCTTCACCGTCACACGCGGGTCGGAGGCCGAACTTGCCGCATCGCGCGCGTTCGAGATCAGGTTGATCAGCACCTGTTGCAGCGCGTCCTGGTTGGCAAGGACCGGCGGCAGCGACGGATCGAACTCCTCCACCACCTCCACAGTGCCGCGATCGGCCGCGCGAACCGTGGCAATCGCGGAGCGGATTGCTTCGTGCAGGTTGCACGGTGCAGTCGGCCCGATGACGCTGCTGCCCAATTGCTGCATCCGGTCGATCAGGCGGGCGATCCGGTCGACCTCGTCGACGATCATCCGCGCAAGCGAGCGATCCTGCGGATCGAGCTTTCGTTCGACAAGCTGCCCGGCGCCGCGGATCGCCGCCAGCGGATTCTTGATCTCGTGCGCCAGGATCGACGGCGCGCCAAGGCCCGACAGTTCGCCCGCGTCGCCCGGTTCGGCATCATTGCGACCCAGTTCCGACAGGGTCAGGACACGCCAGCCCGGAAAATTTGAAAGCGGCGAAATCGTGAGATTCACCCGCTTTTCGCCGTCACCCAGGATCAATGCGATGTCACGGGCAACCAACGCTTCGCCGCGCTCGTCAAGATGGGCAAGCACCCTGGGGTCCTGTACGTGAAGCGCCGCTCCGGCATGCTGGCCCAATAGATGCTTGGCGCTGCGCCCCAGCAGATCCTCGGTCGCTTGGTTGACTTGCGCAACAAGGCCATCGGGATCGATCAGCAGCAAGCCGAAAATCAACCCGCTGATCTGCGCATCTGGGCAAGGAGCCTGGTCAAGAATGGCCGGGGCAATTATCATGCCGCACAAGTCCTCAAAAATGGTTCATAAAAGCGCTCGACCTCGTCAACGACGTGCTCGGGGTCATCGATGAAATTGACCTTGTTGCGAAATTCCGCCGAGCCATGCAGCCCCTTGGTGTACCAGCCCAGATGCTTGCGCGCGACCTTGGTCCCGACATCGCGGCCATACAGCTCCTGCATGGCGCGGTAATGCTCAATCAGGGTGTCAAACTGCTCCTGCAATGCCGGGGCAGGCAGGCTTTCGCCCGTCTGCCACCAATGCATGACCTGACCCAGCAGCCATGGCTTGCCATAGGCGCCTCGCCCGATCATTACCCCGTCGGCGCCCGATTGTTCGAGTGCGAGCGCCGCATCCGCAATCCCGCAGATGTCACCATTGACGATGACCGGGATCGACACCGCCTCTTTCACCTTGCGGACAAAACTCCAATCGGCGCTGCCGCTGTACATCTGGTTGCGCGTGCGGCCATGCACGGTGATCATCTTCACCCCAAGGTCCTGGGCGATACGCGCAAGTTCGGGGGCATTCATGCTGGCATGGTCCCAGCCCATGCGCATCTTGACCGTGACTGGCACGCTCACCGCCTTGACGGTGGCTTCCATCAACCTTGTCGCGAGCGGGACCTCGCGCATCAGCGCGCTGCCCGCCATGCCGTTGGTGACCTTGCGCACCGGGCAGCCGAAATTGATATCGATGATCGCCGCACCGCGATCCTGGTTGAGTCGTGCTGCCTCCCCCATGCTTTCAGGGTCGCAGCCGACCAGTTGCATCGATACCGGCTCCTCGATCGCATCCCACGCGGCCTTCTGGATACTTTGGCGCGTGTCACGGATTGCCGCCTGGCTGGCGATCATTTCGGTGACGTTGAGGCCTGAGCCATAGCGCCGCACAAGGCGGCGGAACGGCAGATCGGTTACCCCCGTCATGGGCGCGAGCACCACCGGCACATCGACCCGGATGGGGCCGATATCGATGGGCTTGAGCGTTGGAGGTGGGGGAGTGATGCTCATTTTTCGCTAACGTGCCTAAATTTTGGGCAGCGCTTAGTGGATTGCGCTGCACGCGTCCAGTCCCTAAGCGCTGCGCGCTGTGACCCGCTCCGCCCCCCTTCCCTCTTTTGCTGCCATCATCGTCGCGGCTGGCAAGGGCCTGCGTGCGGGTCAGGGCGTACCCAAGCAATTCGCGCCATGGCGCGGCAAGCCGCTGGTCCGGCATTCGGCAGAGGCACTGCTGCGTGCTGGTGCACAACCGTTGGTCGTGGTGATACCCGATGGCGGCGAAGAAATCGCGCGTGAGGTGCTTGCCGGCCTCGAAGGTATCAGGCTGGTCACCGGCGGCGCGAGCAGGCAGCAATCGGTCCGCAATGGACTCGAGACGCTGGCAAGCGGCAATCCCGATCATGTCCTCATCCACGACGCGGCGCGTCCCAACTTGCCTGAGGCAGTGATCGACCGCCTGCTAGGCGCTCTCGATCGGCATGAGGGCGCAATTCCGGTGCTGCCGCTGGTTGACAGCATTGCGCATGCGGGTGACGGCAATCTGATGGCAGGCCCGGCCGATCGTGCACAGCTGCGCCGGGTCCAGACCCCGCAGGCGTTCCGCTTTGCCGCAATCCTTGCGGCGCATCGCGAGTGGCAGGGCGAGCCCGATGCTGGCGACGATGCTCAAGTGCTGCTGGCGTGGGGCGGCAGTGCGACGCTGGTCGCCGGCGATGAAAGGCTGGCGAAAGTGACTTTTGCGGAGGATTTTCAGCCAATGGCCCCTACCATCCGCTTCGGGCAGGGATTCGACGTGCACCGCCTCGAAAAGGGGTGCGAATTGTGGCTCTGCGGGATCAATATTCCGCACGAATTCGGGCTTTCGGGCCATAGCGACGCCGATGTGGCGATCCACGCACTGGTCGATGCATTGCTCGGCGCGATTGCCGCGGGCGATATCGGCAGCCACTTCCCGCCCAGCGATCCGCAATGGCAAGGCGCGCCATCGCACCTGTTCCTTACCCATGCAGCCGAACTCGTCGCTGCGGCAGGCTATGCCATCGGCAATATCGACCTCACGCTGATTTGCGAAGCGCCGCGGATCGGCCCATACCGGGACGCGATGCGCAAAAGACTGGCAGAGCTGCTCGGGCTGGCTCAAACGCAGGTCAGCGTCAAGGCGACCACGAGCGAGCGGCTGGGGTTTACGGGGCGCGGCGAAGGAATCGCGGCACAGGCGATTGTCTGCCTGCAAGCCATTGGAATACAATAATGGACGTACCTACTATATTTCCCGATGATGTCGCCGCTCTGGCGCGCCGCGTGGTCGAGGCCAACGCAGCCGCCGGGCGCAAGGTCGCTCTGGCGGAAAGCTGCACCGGCGGGCTGGTCGCTGCTGCCCTGACCGAGATACCGGGATCTTCCGCCGTGCTTGATCGGGGCTGGGTTACCTATTCCAACGAGGCCAAGATGGAAATGCTGGGCGTCGCCAGCGACATAATCGAGACGTTCGGGGCGGTTTCCATAGCCTGCGTTTGGGCTATGGCGAATGGAGCGATCCAGCGCAGCAATGCCGATGTGGCGGTGGCGATCAGCGGTGTCGCAGGGCCCGATGGCGGAACCGCGCAGAAGCCGGTCGGGACCGTGGTTTTCGCCCGCGCCTATCGCGACGGTGAGGGGGAACCCGAAGGCGAGCTCAGGTTGTTTGCCGACATGAACCGGGCCGATGTGCGCCGTCAGGCGACGCTATGCGCACTTGAGCTGCTGTTGCCGTAAAGCGCGTCCGCTCGCGCTTCGAAGGCCGCGACCATACGGTGGAAGGCGCGGTCGAAATATTGCCCCGCCATTGCCTCGAACACCCTGTTCCTGAAGGTGAATTCGACCAGGAATTCGATCTCGCAACCGCCATCAGGCAACGCGCGAAATGTCCAGCGGTTGTCGAGATCGCGCATCGGCCCATCGACATAGTGGACCTCGATCCATTCGGGGCGATGTTTGTGCACGCGTGAGGTGAACTTCTCGCGCAGCGACTTGAAGCCGACGATCATGTCAGCCACCATCAAATCGTCGCTGTCGGATTTCACCCTCGTCGCCACGACCCACGGCAAAAATCGGGCATAGTGGCCAACATCGGCGACCAGGTCGAACATCTGCTCGCGGCTGTATGGCAGCCGGCGGATTTCGTGTATGCCGGGCATCAGGCCCTTTGCTTTGCCAGCTTTTCCGCGCGGGCCGCGCGCATCTGCGCAAAATCCTCACCCGCATGATAGCTTGAACGGGTCAGCGGGCTCGATGCTACCTGCAGGAAGCCCTTGGCCCGCGCGATCGAGCCATAGGCGCCGAACGCCGCAGGCGTGACGAATTCCTCGACATTTGCGTGCCTGGGCGTTGGCTGGAGATATTGCCCCATGGTGATGAAATCGACATCCGCGGTGCGCATATCGTCCATCACCTGATGCACCTCGAGCCGCTGCTCGCCCAGCCCCAGCATAATGCCCGACTTGGTGAAGATCAGCGGATCGTGGCGCTTGACTTCCTCCAGCAGCCGCAGCGAGGCATAATAGCGCGCACCGGGGCGGATGGTCGGATAGAGTCTTGGCACTGTTTCGAGATTATGGTTGTAAACATCTGGTCCAGCGATACAAATCGCCTCGACAGCTTCGCGCATCTTGCCCCTGAAATCGGGTGTCAGGATCTCGATCGTGGTAGCAGGGGTCGTACGGCGCAGCGCCTCGATCACCTTGACGAACTGTCCCGCCCCGCCATCGGGAAGATCATCGCGGTCAACGCTGGTGATGACGATGTGTTCCAGCCCCATCTGCGCGGCGGCGATGGCCACGTTCTCGGGCTCCATCGGGTCGACGGCGCGCGGCATGCCCGTCTTGACGTTGCAAAATGCGCAGGCGCGGGTGCAGACATCACCCAGGATCATCACCGTGGCGTGTTTCTTGGTCCAGCACTCGCCGATATTGGGGCAGGCCGCCTCTTCGCACACGGTATTCAGCTTGAGGTCGCGCATCAGTTTGCGCGTTGCGTTGTAAGCCTCGCCAACCGGTGCGCGCACCCTGATCCAGTCGGGCTTGCGTTGGCGCTGAGGGCGCGCCTCGGGCGTGCTGGAAAGATCGTTCATGCGGCCCATCTAGGCTCGAGGTGCGCGGCAGGCAAGCAGGGGAACGCATTTCCCAATCGCTTGCCACCGGCACGGATTCACGGCAGCAGAAACCCATGCACAGATTCGACCAGTTGATCGAAGGCTATCGCCGGTTTCGCCGGGGTGACTGGCGAACACAGCACCGCCGCTGGGAGCAGCTGAAGGCAGGACAGGCGCCGCAAGTGATGGTCATCGCCTGTTCCGACAGCCGCGTCGATCCGACCCAGATCTTCGACGTGGGCCCCGGCGAAATCTTCATGGTGCGCAATGTTGCGGCGCTCGTCCCCCCGTTCGAGCTATCTCCGGGCCAGCATGGCGTCTCGGCGGCGCTCGAATTTGCGGTGCAGTTCCTCAAGGTCAGCGAAGTGGTGGTGATGGGACACGGCATGTGCGGCGGCTGCCGGGCCGCATTGACGCAGGACCTGCACGGCGCACCGCCGGGAGAAGGCGGCTTTGTGGCAAGCTGGATCGGCATGCTCGACGCGATCCGCGATCCGATTGCGCGCACGCTCGGCACACACGGCGACACTGCCGAGCGGGCAATGGAGCACGCTGCGGTCACACTCAGCCTCGCAAACCTGCGGACCTTCCCCTGCGTCAGCGAAAAGGAGGCATCAGGCGAACTGACGCTGCGTGGATGCCATTTCTCGATCGCCGACGGCAGGCTCTACCTGCTCGATGAGCAGAGCGGAAAGTTCTCAGCCATCAGCTAGGGGCGGGCGCCATCACCACTGGAGCAGCGGCTGGTGCCGCCTTGGCGGCCTCGCCCTTGGCATAGGCCGACCACAGCTTGGCGATTGGCTGGCGTTTGCCCTGCACCTTGGCAAAAGTGGCCATGGCCTCCTCGTACTTGCCCTGGTGCACCTGGGTGATGCCCAAACGGGTCAGCACCAACTGCGTGTCAACTCCGGGAATCCCCAGCGACTTGGCATAGAACTCCTCCGCCTTTGCCATCTCGCCATAGTTGAGGAAGGTATCACCCGCAGCGACAACAGTACGCAGGCCGACATTGGCTGCCCGGGCATCACGCTCCAGCGCGGGCAAGTCCGCACGGTCGGCGGCCAGACGGCCGGTTGCCACACGCAGCGAATCCGCCACGAAAATATCATCCTTGCTGATCCGGCCCTTGGCATAACCGTGCTGGATCACTGTTTCGACTTCCTTGGGCAGGCGCCGGGCATCGGCCGACTCGATATATTCGATGAACTCGACTTTTTCGGTCATTGCGCCGACCTTGTAGGAAAGGCGCAGCAGATCCAGAATTTCACCGACATCGAACGTGTTGAGATTGCGCGCGATATTGATCGCATCGCGCCAGTTCGTGGCACTCGGATAGTCGACGATCCACATGGCCACATAGTCATAGACCTGCGGCACGACTTCGTTGTTATATGCGACAGTCAGGCCGCGGCGATACCATTGCTCGTCGACCGCAAGCCCCCCTGCCTTGCGCTGTGCAATCCCGCGCCCAAGATAGTCGAGCCCCTCGGCAAAGCGGTTCTCGGCAAAAAAGCTTTCCGCCATGTTCACGCGCAGCTGATCCGACGAGACATTGGCAGTGCTGTAATTTGCATCCATCGCCGCCTGCAAATAGGTGCGTGCCTCGGCATGCTGCTCGGCAATGGTCGAAAGCTGATACGCGATGAAATTGTACTGGCCGGCCTGCGCGGGCGCGACTTTGCCGCTGGCAATCATCAGCTTCATGCCCTGCAGTTGCAGCGCCTGATCGTTTGACTTTGCGCCAATGTTGTAAACGACATTGCCCGCAGCCATCTTTTCGTCCTGCGACTGGGCCAGGCCAGTTATGCTGGGAATCATTGCCTTGAGTGCCGCAAAATCGGGTGCGGGCGCATTCAATCCCTGCTCTATCGGCTGGTAGGCGGCGACGAATTCCTTCGAATATTGCGGCCTTGCCTCTTCTTCCTTCTTGTCCTTCTTCTTTTGAGCGAATGCAGGTTCGGCGAATCCTGCGGTAGCCAGCACCGTCCCCGCCGCGAGTGCGATCGCAATCGCAAGATTTGATCCAACCTTGCTGCCAAGCTTCTGGTTGAAAGAAGGAAAAAGCATTTCTGATCTCCTGAAACAGGTTCCGGCCCCGCCCGGGGTATGCCGGTTCAAATTTTCCGCCGGGTCCAATGAACCGGCTTGCCAACATTTGCAATTGCTAGTGTAGCCGCTCCGCTGAATGCCCATTGAACACCGGGTTCAGGACGCCGCCACCTCGTGCCCTGAGCGAGTTGCGGCTATGTGTGGATAAAGCGCCCCTGCGCCGCCATCATTTGCACGGCTCGGTGGCGCAATTGCCGCTCAGGCCCTACATTGGCAGCAACTCCAATCCTGTTGTTACAAGCGCAAGAACGGCCCCGTTTTGACCGACGATACCGATACCATGAACCCGCCCTTCCCATTGGGAACATTCGAACGCGTCGACATCGTCGACGAGATGAAGACGAGCTATCTCGATTACGCGATGAGCGTGATCGTGAGCCGCGCCCTGCCCGATGTGCGTGACGGCCTCAAGCCGGTGCATCGGCGGATTCTGTACGCCTGCCAGGAAGGTGGTTTCGTCGCCGGTCGCCCGTACCGCAAGAGCGCCAAGATCGTCGGCGACGTGATGGGTAACTATCACCCGCACGGCGATTCGGCGATTTACGACGCTTTGGCGCGCATGACGCAGGATTGGTCGATGCGCGTCCCGCTGATCGATGGCCAGGGCAACTTCGGATCGATGGACCCCGACCCACCAGCGTCGATGCGTTATACCGAGGCGCGGCTGGCGCGTGTCGCCAACTTCCTGCTCGACGATCTCGAGAAGGATACGGTCGATTTCGCCGACAATTACGACGGTTCGCGCCGCGAGCCCACCGTGCTCCCCGCCCGTTTTCCCAATCTGCTGGTCAATGGCGCGGGCGGCATCGCGGTGGGCATGGCGACCAATATCCCGCCGCACAACCTGGGCGAGGTCATCGACGGCTGCTTCGCCTACCTGGACAATCCAGCGATCACTTCGGAAGAACTGTTCCAGTTTATCCCCGGTCCCGATTTTCCCACGGCACCGCTGATCCTCGGCCAGCACGGCGCGAAGTCCGCCTATACCACCGGGCGCGGCTCGATCATGATGCGTTGCCGTCACGAAATCGAGGAAGGCCGGGGGGAACGCACCTCGATAGTGCTCACCTCGATCCCATATCAGGTCGGTAAATCGGGCCTTGTCGAGAAGATCGCCGAGGCCGCCAAGGAAAAGCGGATCGAGGGCGTTTCGGACATCCGCGATGAAAGCTCGCGCGAAGGAATGCGCGTGGTCATCGACCTCAAGCGCGATGCAACGCCCGAAGTCGTGCTGAACCAGATCTGGAGGCACACGCCCGCACAGTCGAGCTTCCCCGCCAATATGCTGGCGATACGCGGCGGGCGGCCCGAAACACTGGGCCTGCGCGATATCATCCAGAGCTTCATCACCTTCCGTGAAGAGGTCATCACCCGCCGCACCAAGTTCGAACTGAACAAGGCACGCGAACGAGCGCATATCTTGCTCGGTCTGGTGGTGGCCGTCTCCAACCTTGACGAGGTGGTGGCGATGATCCGCAGCGCCTCCAACCCGGCGCAGGCGCGCGAACGGTTGCTGACGCGCGAATGGCCGATCGGCGAGATAGCGCAATACATCCGGTTGGTCGAAGCGATCGAACCCAATGCCGAGCAATCGGGCGGCACCTATCGGCTGAGCGAACGTCAGGTGAAGGCGATCCTCGACCTGCGCCTCCACCGCCTCACCGCGCTGGGCCGAGACGAAATCGGCGACGAGCTGAAGCAACTTGCCGATGCCATCGCAGAATATCTGGCGATTCTGGCTGATAGGGTCCGGCTCTACGAGGTGATGCGCGGCGAGCTGCGCGAGGTTCGCGAGACTTATGCCACGCCGCGCCTCTCCGAAATTGCGCCCGCATGGGACGGGATCGAGGACGAGGACCTGATTGAGCGCGACGACATGGTCGTCACCGTCACACTGGACGGTTACATCAAGCGCACCCCGCTCTCGACATTCCGCGCGCAACATCGCGGGGGCAAGGGCCGCGCGGGCATGTCGACCAAGGATGAGGACGCGGTCAGCGCGATGTTCGTCACCTCGACGCACAATCCGGTGCTGTTCTTCTCCACCGCGGGCAAAGTCTATCGGCTCAAGGTGTGGAGGCTGCCCGAAGGCGGGCCGAACACGCGCGGTCGCCCGATCGTCAACCTGCTTCCCGCGCTTGACGATGGTGAGACCATTGCCGCCGTGCTGCCTCTGCCCGAGGACGAGGCAACCTGGAGCGCGCTCACCGTGGTGTTTGCGACGGCCAAGGGCAGCGCGCGGCGAAATTCGATGGATGCATTCGCCAATATCCCGTCGAACGGCAAACTCGCCATGCGCTTTGAAGAAGGTTCGGATGATCGCCTGATCGGGGTCGCGCTGCTCGATGAAAACGACGACGTTCTGCTCGCCAGTCGCCAGGGCAAGGCAATTCGTTTTGCGGCAGACGACGTGCGCGAATTCCAGAGCCGCACGTCCACCGGAGTGCGCGCGATGAAGCTGCGCGACGACGACGAGGTGGTTTCGCTTTCGATCCTCCACCGCGTCGGCACGAGCGGCGAGGAGCGCGAGGATTATGTCCGGTTCGCCCCCTGGAAAGCCGAGAAGGAAGGCGAACCGGCGATGAGCGCCGAGCGCTTTGCCGAATTGCAGGAGCGCGAGCAGTTCATCCTCACCGTCTGCGCCAATGGCTATGGCAAGCTCAGCTCAGCCTATGAATACCGGCGCACCGGGCGCGGCGGCCAGGGCATCGTCAATATCGATAACATCGGCCGTAACGGCCCCGTGGTTGCCAGCTTCACCGCGACCCCTGCCGATCAGCTGATGCTGGTGACCGACCAGGCCAAGCTGATCCGCATCGGGCTGGACAGCCTGCGGGTGATAGGGCGCGGCAGCGCAGGGGTGAAGCTGTTCGACGTGGCCGAGGGTGAGCAGATCGTCAGTGCGGTGCGGCTGGCGGACGAAGGTGAAGACACAGGCGCCGATATCGAAACCGACGACGGCGAGCCTGATGCCTCACCTTCGAGCGAGGTGTGAGCAGGAAACCATCCCACGCATGGCCATCCCACGCATGGAAAGTGCTGACTGAGGCGCAAATGGAGGAGTTGCTGACACAGCAGGTCTTCCATGGCGCGCCTGTCGATCTTGCCGATGGCTTCATTCACCTTTCCACTGATGAACAGCTGCGCGGCACGCTGGATAAGCATTTTACCGGTCAGGAGAATCTTTACCTGGCGCGGATCGATCTGGCGGCATTGGGGTCAGACGTGCGGTGGGAACCGGCGCGCGGCGGCGCCCTGTTCCCCCACATCTATGGCCCGATGCCGCTCACAGCTGTCATTATGCATGGCCACGTGCAGCGGCGGGAGGATGGTTCGGTTCTCCTGCCCGATCAGGCCTGATGATCGCGCCGCAGCGTCTGGATTACACCGGTCGCGATCAGGAACTGCCCCGAAAAGTATAGCGGCCAGACCAGTAAATCGGGGACCACGCCGGCTTGGAGCGGACCTGAACCGGCGAAGAGGAGCAAGTCCGAAAACACGAACAGGACCGCGCCTGTGCCCACGCGATAACGCGGGAAACGGCTCATCCACGCGGCGGCGGCCATCCCGCCCAGCGCCAGTCCGTACAGCCCGACCTGCCCGCTGCCGCTTATCTGCCAGCAGGCAAGCGGAGTGGCGATCAGCAACGCGACCCCCAGCGCCTTCTGGCTGGAAGTCGGGTGCGGCCTGAGGTTGCGCAGATAGAGCGACAGTGCCGCCAGATGCGATGCGAAGAACAACGCTCCGCCCGCCTCGAACCACAATTCGATAGCCATATCGCCCAGTGCCGATAGTGCCAACGCAGCGGCCAGAATCCACGCATCATGCGCACGGCAGCGGCGCAGGGCATAAAGCGCCAGGCTGCCGACTGCTGCCCCCTTGAGCAGGATCAACCATGTCCCGCCGATCGGCTGCAGTCCGGCGAGCGAATTTTCTCGCAGGAAATAGAATGCCAATGCCGCTGTGATGGCAGCCAACAGCCATGGCCTGTTTTCCACCAATGCACGTCTGGGCATCTGCGCTCTCCCTGTTTGATGCGACATGTGGACTTGAAGAAACAGGCGGGCAAGCACTAGGTGGGTTCCAGATGAAACAATCCCCTGCATATGATGTCCATGTGATCGGCGGCGGACTGGCCGGATGTGAAGCCGCCTGGCAGCTTGCGCAGCGCGGCTTTTCGGTATGCCTTTCCGAGATGCGCGGATCGGGCAGCATGACCCCTGCCCACCAGAGCGATGGCCTGGCCGAACTGGTCTGCTCCAACAGCTTCCGCTCGGATGATGACGAGAAGAATGCGGTCGGCCTGCTGCATCACGAGATGCGCCAGCTCGATTCGCTGATCATGCGTGCTGGCGAAGGTGCGCGCGTGCCGGCGGGATCGGCCATGGCAGTGGACCGCGATGCTTTTTCCGCCGAAGTGCAGGCCGCGCTCGAGCAGCACCCCAGGGTCACGATCGTGCGCGAGCGGATCGACCGTCTGCCCGGCGCGGGGATGACGATCGTGGCCACCGGCCCGCTGACCGCGCAGGCTCTGGCCGAGAGCATCGTGACCGCAACCGGGCAGGAACGGCTCGCCTTCTTCGATGCGATCGCGCCGATCGTGCACCGCGACAGCATCGATATGGACATCTGCTGGATCCAGAGCCGCTGGGACAAGAAGACCGAAGCATCGAACGAAGGTGGCGATTACATCAACTGCCCGATGAACCGGGAGCAATATCTCGCCTTTCACCAGGGGCTGCTCGACGGTGAAAAGACCGAATTTCGCGAGTGGGAGCAAGACACCCCCTATTTCGACGGCTGCATGCCGATCGAAGTGATGGCGGCGCGCGGGGTCGATACCTTGCGTTTCGGGCCGATGAAGCCGGTCGGGCTCGATAATCCGCGCGATTGCACGCCCGAATATCCGCAGGGCCGCTGGCCCTATGCCGTGGTTCAGCTGCGGCAGGACAACAAGCTGGGCACGCTGTGGAACATGGTCGGTTTCCAGACCAAGCTCAAGCACGGCGCGCAGGTCGAACTTTTCCGCACCATACCCGGGCTGGAGGGTGCCGAATTCGCCCGGTTGGGCGGCCTGCACCGCAATACCTTCCTCAATTCGCCGCTGGTGCTCGATGCTCAGCTACGGCTCCGCAGTTCTCCGCATATCCGCTTTGCCGGACAGGTTACGGGGTGCGAGGGTTATGTCGAAAGCGCAGCTGTCGGCCTGCTGGCAGGTATGATGGCGGCTAGCGAACTGGCGGGGCGCGCGTGGGCACCGCCCCCGCGCACAACTGCGCTGGGCGCGCTGCTGGGCCACATCACCGGCGATGCCGTGGCCGAGACCTTCCAGCCCATGAATGTCAATTTCGGGCTGTTCCCGCCGCTTCATGACGTGAAGAAGAAAGCCCGCAAGGAAGCCTATACTTCGCGGGCCAAGGCCGATCTCGGTCAATGGCTTGGAGCGATTCCCTAACAGCGACAGGCGGCCCCGCCCGTTTTCAGCGGTTTCGGCGCGGTGGCGGCAAACTCCTTCGCCGTCAGCTTTCCGTTGCCATCGGCATCGGACCCTTCGAACCTCTCGACCGTGGTCACGGCCCACTCCTCGAAGGTGAGCAGGTTGTTGCCATCGACGTCGAGCTTGCGGAAGCCCTCGCTGCGGGTGGAGAGCATTTCGTTGCGAGAGATCGAAAGGTCCCGGTTGCGGTCATAACGGAAAAAGCGGCGCTGCTCGCGCGTCAGCCCGCTGGCCTCGGGCGGGGCCGGGCCTTCCAGACCGTGACCATCGGCCAGCGGAAGCTCACCGGCGGCGGGC
>LOEX01000117.1 GCA_001516125.1 Sphingomonadales bacterium BRH_c42 | reverse complement strand
GGTCGAGCTGGTCGGCGCGGATCACCGCCGTCTCGCCGCAATAGGCGAGGCGCAGCGGCCGCGGCGCGTTTGCCATGCTGGTTGCGGCGATCCGCCCGATCTGCGGGGTCATATCGCTTCGCAGCGCGAGCATGCGCAAACTCGCCGGATCGACAAAACGGAACATCTGCCGCTGTCTGGCGCTGTCAGGACCACTTGCCATTCGCCCGGCGAGCGACTTCTCGAATTCGACCAGCGGCGGGCGCACAAGATCATAACCATGCGCGTCCAGCACATCGAGCGCCGCACGCGTGGCACGCGTAATCTGCGCCGCCTCACCGGGCAGGCAGTCCTGGAGGCCTTCGGGCAAGAGATCGTCGGGTCTGGTCATCACCGCATCGCTTGCCCGATCGCGGGTCAAAATTCCAGCGCCTTGACCATCTTGACACCCTCAAGCGCACAGGCCTGCTTGACGATCGTTTCATCGATCGGCTGGTCCACGCTCAGCAGCAGCACCGCTTCGCCGCCCGCATCGCGGCGACCGAGGTGAAAGGTGCCGATGTTGATGCCGTTTTCGCCCAGCAAGGTGCCGATCCGGCCAATGAAGCCGGGCGCATCCGCATTGACGATATAGAGCATATGGCCCGCCAGATCTGCTTCGATGCCGATCCCGAAGATTTCGACCAGCCGCGGCGCCTCGGTGCCGAACAGCGTCCCGGCAACCGAGCGCGGCCCCTGGCTGGTCGCCACGGTGACGCGGATCAGCGTGTGATAAACGCCCTCACGCTCGTGGCGCACAGAGCGTACGTCGAGCCCGCGCTCCTTGGCAAGGTACGGAGCGTTGACCATGTTCACGCAATCCGAATACTGCTTCATCAGGCCGGCCAGCACCGCCGCCTCGATCGGTTTGCCGCCCAGCGCAGCCGCGGCGCCTTCGCGCTCGATGCTGATCTCGGTCAACCCGTCATGCGCCAGCTGCCCCACCAGCGAGCCGAGCTTTTCGGCCAGGCCCATATACGACCGCAGCTTGGGCGCTTCCTCGGCGCTGAGCGACGGCATGTTGAGCGCATTGGTGACACCGCCATTGACCAGGTAGTCGCTCATCTGCTCGGCAACCTGCAACGCGACATTGACCTGCGCCTCGGTGGTCGATGCGCCCAGATGCGGGGTGCAGATGAAATTTGGCGCGCCGAACAGCGGCGAGGCCTTGGCCGGTTCGGTCTCGAACACGTCGAGCGCGGCACCCGCGACATGCCCGCTTTCGAGCAGATCCTTGAGCGCGTTTTCATCGATCAGCCCGCCGCGCGCGCAATTGACGATGCGAATGCCCGGCTTGGCATTCTCGAGCCTTTCGCGGCTGAGGATATTGCGCGTCTGGTCGGTCAGCGGAGTGTGCAGTGTGACGAAATCGGCGCGCGAAAGCAGTGTGTCGAGATCGACCTTCTCGACACCCAGCTCGATCGCCCGGTCTTCGGTCAGGAAGGGATCGTAGGCCACGACCTTCATTTTCAGGCCGAGTGCACGCGAAGCGACGATCGATCCGATATTGCCTGCACCGATCAGGCCCAGCGTCTTGCCGGTCACTTCCACGCCCATGAAGCCGTTCTTGGGCCACTCACCCGCCTGTGTACGCGCATTCGCCTCGGGAATTTGCCGCGCGAGCGCCATAATCATGGCAATCGCGTGCTCGGCGGTCGTGATCGAATTGCCGAATGGGGTGTTCATCACCACCACACCCTTGCTGCTGGCATAGGGAATATCGACATTGTCCACGCCAATGCCCGCGCGTCCGACCACCTTGAGCCGGGTCGCTGCGTCGAGCACCTCGCGCGTAACCTTGGTCGCGCTGCGGATGGCGAGGCCGTCGTATTCGCCGATCCGCGCGATCAGCTGCTCGGGCGTCTCGCCGGTGATGACATCGACATCGCAGCCGCGCTCCTCGAAAATGCGCGCGGCGTTGGGGTCCATCTTGTCGGAAATGAGAACTTTGGGTCTGGTCATGGAAATTTCCCTTGATCGTCATTCCGGCGAAGGCCGGAATCCATCTTTATTGTTGGCTGGACCCCGGCCTGCGCCGGGGTGACGGTTAAGACTTCAGGCTTGCCCAGGCCCAGTCGAGCCACGGGCCAAGCGCTTCGATATCGGCGGTATCGACCGTCGCGCCGCACCAGATGCGCAGGCCCGGCGGGGCATCGCGATACCCGGCAATGTCGTAGGCCGCGCCCGCATCCTCGAGCAGCTTGGCAAAGGCCTTGATAAAGGCCTCGTCGGCGCCCTCGACATTGAGGCAGACCGAAGTTTTCGATCTCGTGCCGCTATCAGGCGCAAGGTGACTGAGCCAGTTGCGCCCTGCCACGATCCTGTCGAGCGCGAGCGCATTGGCCGAGCAGCGCGCCTGCAAGCCCGCAAGCCCACCAATTTCCCTCGCCCATTCGAGCGCGAAAATCGCGTCCTCCACCGCCAGCATCGACGGCGTATTGATGGTTTCACCCCTGAATACGCCTTCGGCCAGAGCGCCCTTGGACATCAGGCGAAACACCTTTGGCAACGGCCAGGCAGGAGTATAATTCTCGAGCCGTTCGACCGCGCGCGGGCCCAGGATCAGCACGCCGTGCGCGCCCTCGCCTCCCAGCACCTTTTGCCAGCTGAATGTGGCAACATCGATCCTGTCCCACGGAATGTCATAGGCGAAGACCGCGCTGGTCGCGTCGGCGAAGGTCAGCCCCTTGCGGCCCTCGAGAATCCATTCGCCGTCGGGCACGCGCACGCCGCTGGTGGTGCCGTTCCAGGTGAACAGCACGTCGTCGTTCCAGTCGATCCGGTCGAGATCGGGAAGCTGGCCATAGTCGGCGCGGTGGACCTTGGGTTCGAGCTTGAGCTGCTTGACCGTGTCGGTCACCCAGCCTTCGCCGAAGCTCTCCCAGGCAAGGCAGGTGACGCCGCGCGCGCCGAGCATGGTCCACATCGCCATCTCGAAGGCGCCGGTGTCGGAACCCGGGACGATGCCTATGCGGTGCGTGTCGGGCAGGCCCAGCACCTCACGCATCAGGTCGATGCAGTATTGCAGCCGCGCCTTGCCCAGCTTCGAGCGATGAGAACGCCCCAGCGAAGCGGTGGATATCTTTTCGGGGGTCCAGCCCGGCGGCTTGGCGCAGGGACCGGAAGAGAAGAATGGCCGCGCGGGTTTGCGCGACGGGGGGGTAAGCTCAGTCATGTCAGACTCTCCTTGCAGAGAGCTCGCGCGGCGTTGGGACCGCGTGGCCCGCGGCGGGCTTTAGTGGGGTTGGCGCCGCTGTCAAGCGCGTACCGGGCGGCGGGAGAGGCATGCGATGCCGTGCGGGCTGTCGAATCATCCTCGATTCGTCGCGGATACAGACCGGTCAATCGCAACGATTCAACCGCCAAAATCACACCCCGGAACGTATCCATGATTCGACACGCCTCTGGAAAAGTCAATTATGTTTTTCATTTACAATACTTTACCGCGCAACATAAAATCTTGCCTGTGCAGCATTATTCCACCATCATGCGCCCGCCCCATGAGGCAACAATAGGAGGGGGAAATATGGATAAGTTAACGGGTCTGGCCACCGTGCTCGGCATCATTCTCGCAGTAGTTGCGGGTTTGGTTCCGATACCCGGATTGGATGTTGGTCTGGTTCTTCTGATTCTCGGCGTGATTGGCGGCATCGGCGCCAGTCAGGACGGGGCGATCAGGATGTTCCTGGCAGTGCTCGTGCTTCCGGCCATCGCGGCAGGTCTGGGCGGCATTCCGGCAGTTGGTGGATACCTGGCCGCGATCTTTGCCAATCTGGCAGTCGCTGCAACCGGTATCGCCGCCACTCTTGCTGCGCGCAAAGCCTATGACGTGGTCATGGGCGGTATCAAAGGCCTGACCGCAGGCTGAACCCCGGCCCGGCAAGGTCGCTTGCGATTGCGCCGGGAAGGAATTGACTTCAATCCATGGGAGACGGCGCATTGCGAAAATGCGCCGTTTTTCATTGTCCCGATCCGGCATTCGCACACCGGCTGGCCAGCCTTGCCGCGTGACAGCACCCTCTCGCCAAGCGAGCATCGCTACATTATGGCGCACGAATGATGGACATCGCTCGCCTACGCATCGCCCTGTTCAGCGGAAACTACAACTACGTCCGCGACGGAGCCAACCAGGCCCTTAACCGCCTTGCGGAGTACCTGCTGCGGCAAGGGGCGGCGCTGCGTGTCTATGCACCGACCGTAGCCGAGCCGGCCTTTGCACCGACCGGGGATCTTGTCAGCGTGCCCAGCATCCCCTTCCCCATCCGGCCCGAATATCGCATGCCGCTGGGCCTGTCGCGCCGGAACCGCGAGGATATTGCCAGGTTCAGGCCCGACATTGTGCATGTCACATCGCCCGATCCCACCGGCCATGCTGCACTGCGCTGGGCGCAGGACCATGACATTCCGGTTCTGGCTTCGGTTCACACCCGGTTCGAGACTTATCCACGCTATTACGGAATGAGCTTCCTTGAGGCGCCGATAACGCGGATGATGCGCCGGTTCTACAATCGCTGCGACGCGCTGGTCGCCCCGTCTGAAAGCATGATCCGCGAGTTGATCGAACAGGGCATGCATGACGATATTTCGCTGTGGTCGCGCGGGGTCGACCGCGAGATGTTCGGTCCGGAACGTCGCGACCTCGAGTGGCGGCGCGCGCAGGGCATCGATGACGATGATGTGGCCATTGTCTTTTTGGGGCGTCTGGTCATGGAAAAGGGGCTCGACATCTTTGCCGAGACTGTCGTGCAGTTGCGCAGGCGAGAGATCCCGCACAGGGTGCTCGTGATCGGCGACGGGCCTGCACGCGGATGGTTCGAGCAAAACCTGCCAGGCGGCATATTCGTCGGCTTCCAGACAGGTTCCGACCTCGGCCGCGCGCTCGCCAGCGGCGACGTGTTCCTCAACCCCTCAATCACCGAGACTTTCGGCAATGTTACCCTGGAGGCGATGGCGAGCGGGCTACCGGTGGTCGCGGCCGGAGCGACCGGCGCTTCCTGCCTGGTCGATGAAGGCGCGACCGGGCGGTTGGTACCCCCCGGAGACGCGAAAGGATTCGCCGAAGCGATCGCACCCTATTGCACCGATCCCGACCTGCGCCATGCACACGGCGCGGCGGGTGAGCGCGCCAGCCGCAGCTACAGCTGGGACGCAATCAACCAGGTCGTGGTTGACACCTACATCCGCCTGGTTGACGCACACGAGGCAACCGAACGAGCCGCAGCCCAGCTGGCATAAAGGTCAGCGCAGAACGCCGGCTGCTGTCTGCCGCCTGGCATACCACCACAGGAACGCAATCACCGCCAGAATCACGAAGGGCATCACATTGCCGGCAGTGTTGTCGAGTGAAGGCGGCACCTTGTTGATCAATTGCGCGGAAAAGCTGATGATCGCGCCCACCAGCGAGACCAGGAATACACTGGCCGCATGACGTGATCGCATCAGCAGCAGGATCGATCCCGCGACCGAACCCCAGACCCCAAAACCATAGCCGATCTGCGCCCACAGCGGAAACGCATCCAACCAGGCGACGATTTCCTGATAATCGCCCATCTGGCTGAGCCAGGCCTCGTTGCGGGTCTGGCTCATGATATAGTCGTAACCGCCAAAGCCGTTCCACAACAGGCTTAGCCCGGCGATAATCCAGAAGCTGGCTGGTGCCTTGTTGGCTTGTGTCATTGCTATTCTCCCCTCCCCGACCGGTCGGTGCCGATCATGACGAAAAGGAGAATAGTATCAATGGCAGGTGTAGGCAATCGCGTCAGTGCATGGATTTCAGAGGCGTTCGATACGCTTGGCAACCTCGTCGATGATATCGACGATCTGGTCGATCGCCGCCTTGTCGAGCCTGCCTTCCTTCGCACGGTTCTTGAGCACTGAGGCAAGATTACCCATGGCGCGGAACAAGTCCGGCGAACGCACCCGCTGGCGCTTGCGCGTGTTGTGCGACAACCGCTCCATCAGCACGTCCACCTCGTCGACGCGGCTATCAAGCTCCTCGATACCGCTCGCGGTAACCGCGAAGGGCTTGCGTGAACCCTCGGCCTCGGCTTCCGAGATAAGGCCTTCGTCCTCAAGCATTTGCAAAGTGGGATAGACCACACCAGGGCTCGGCGCATATTCGCCGCCGGTCAGCTCCTCGATCGCCTTGATCAGTTCATAGCCGTGGCGGGGCTCCTCGCGCAGCAGCGCCAGCAAGGCGAGGCGCAGTTCGCCCTGTCCGAACATCCGGCGTTTGCGGCTGCGGCTGCGCTCGCGCCAATCGTCTTCTTCGTCCCATTCACTGCCGCCCCAAGAGCTGCTCGCTGCCATCATCGCAAGGAACGGAAATGCATCCGATCCCTTGAATCCACGTCTCCTGTTCCAGGTCATGATCATCACTCCAGATATATTTAGATAGTTCTAAGATATATCTTATAACACGCCATGCAAGAGACCGATGCATTTCTCCGGCGAACCGCTTATGAGCATCGACCAATGACCGATCTGTTCGCCGATACCCCTTCCCCGCCCCCGCACGAGCATGAACCGCGCGCCGATGCGCCGCTGGCGGACCGGCTGCGGCC
>LOEX01000116.1 GCA_001516125.1 Sphingomonadales bacterium BRH_c42 | reverse complement strand
TCACTCGCGGCGCGGCGGTGGCCACGCGGACAAAGCCGTGAGTGCGCATGTCATAAAAGGGATGCCCGGCGGATTTCATCGAAGAAGCTTTCATACCTGGTTGTTTGCGGGCAGCGGGCACCGGCGCACCCGCCGGTTCGAGCCAGTCCTGCGGCGAGCACACGCCGAGCTGCGCCAATCGCATCTGCACCCGGGCGCGGGCGATCTTGCCCCTGGCCTCCCAGCCATAGACAGTGCGGCTGGGCCAGGGATCGCCATAGCGCGCGCCGAATTCCTCCGCCGAAAGCGGCGGATCGTGCGCCTCGCGCCACTGGCGAATGAGGATTCCGGCCTTGTGCATCGATCGATCAAGTATCCCGAAAGGATACTGGTTGCAAGACTCTCTTTCACGCCTGAAATCCCTTGCAGTTTGCAACTTATTGCCCAAGTTGGCAGAGCGCAACTCCCCTCCCCCGATCGAGCAAGGACTCCCCTGTATGGCCGATTCTACCTACACCCCGCCCAAAGTATGGACCTATGACAGCGAGAATGGCGGGCGCTTTGCCAGCATAAACCGGCCGGCCGCAGGCGCGCGCGAAGAACGCGAGTTGCCGGTGGGCAAGAACCCGTTCCAGCTCTATTCGCTGGCGACGCCCAACGGGGTGAAAGTGACGATCATGTTCGAGGAACTGCTCGAACTTGGGCATACGGGCGCTGAATATGACGCCTGGACGATCAATATCGGCGCGGGCGACCAGTTCACCAGCGGGTTCGTGGCGATCAACCCCAATTCGAAGATTCCCGCGCTGGTCGACCGCAGCGGCGATACCCCGATCCGCATCTTCGAATCGGGCGCGATCCTGATCCATCTGGCGGAAAAGTTCGGCGAATTCCTGCCCACCGATCCCGCCGCGCGCGCCGAAACGCTGAGCTGGCTCACCTGGCAGATCGGCACCGCGCCCTTCATCGGCGGCGGTTTCGGCCATTTCTATGCCTATGCGCCCGAGAAGTGGGAATATCCGATCAACCGTTATGCGATGGAAACCAAGCGCATCTTCGACGTGGCGGACAAGCGGCTCGCCGAAACGCGCTTTCTTGCAGGCGATCAATACACCATTGCCGACATGGCGACATTCCCGTGGCTGGCACCTTTCACAACAGGCACGATCTATGAGGATGCCAAAACCTTTCTCTCGATCGACGAATACGAGAATGTCGGGCGCTGGGTGAAGGATATCTTCGCGCGACCTGCGGTGCGCCGGGGCCGGATCGTCAACAAGGTCTGGGGTGAGGAGGGCGAACAACTGCCCGAGCGCCATTCGGCCAGCGACTTTGCGGGCAAGGATATCTGACCGGCGCCCCCTTCACATTGCGGTGCGAGCCGCTATAGGAGCGCGCTCGCGCACACGCTGCGCTGTTGGGGTGTAGCCAAGCGGTAAGGCACCGGTTTTTGGTACCGGCATGCGCAGGTTCGAATCCTGCCACCCCAGCCAGCCTTCGCCCTGACGGGCTTCGGCTGGGCAGGCCAGAAGCACGTCAGGGCGAAGGCTGTCGCGCCGCAGCCTGAAAGGCGAAGGCGGACGAGGCCAGTATGCGATATGTCTATATCCTGCGAAGCATGAAATTTCCCGATAAATACTATGTCGGTTCGACCAACGACGTCGCTGCACGCCTGAACAAACACAACGCAGGCTACTCCGAATCTCAGTCGAGGCATTCTTCGATGTATGGTCCATGGGAATTGGTGATCGAGATCGGATTTGCCGAAAGCGCAAAGGCGTTTGCGTTCGAAAAATATCTAAAATCAGGATCCGGTCGAGCGTTTGCCAAACGGCATTTCTAGCACGCCGACTACCGCGGCGTTTGCTCCGCCTGCGGATGGTTGGGCACCAGCACCATCTGATCGCCCTCGACCCGCCACGATGCGAGCCGCGAGAGCAGATTCATGCCCACGACATTGGTTTCGCCCAGCGTTGGGGCAATGATCACGTCGAGCCCGCGCGCGGCGACATTGCCGAAACGCAGTTCGTCGATCGTCGAAAGCTGCGCGGCGACCGGCCCGTTGGCGGTGCCAATCGAGACCGGCAAACCGCCCCGGCGCGGCTCGAGCCCGGCACGCTCGGCCAGGCTCTGCGACACCGCCGTCAATGTCGCGCCGGTATCGACCAGGAAATTGGCGGGCACTCCGTTCAGTTCCGCCCGCAGCCAGAAATGCCCGTCACCCGCCATGGTGATGCGCGTCTCGCCGCCCTCGACCACCTGCTCGGGCAGCCCGATCTGCGGCACGGCCACCGCAAGGCGTGGATCGAAACGTGAGAGTTGCAGGATCACCGTCACCAGCACACCCGCCAGCACCAGAGTGCTGACGCGCCTGATTGTGACGCCGAGCGGGGCCTTGCGGCGGATCATCAACGAGCCGATCCATCCGGCAATCATCGCCGCGAGCGCAACGACCAACAGTTCCGAACGGGGAATGGCTGCAATCGCGGCGGCGATGTTATGCCAGAGGTTCGTGAGCGACATGACATCGATATAGGCACTTGCCCCGCATGCGTCCATGCGCAGGCACTGGGCCGCACGCGGCTTTGATCAGGCCGCATCGGCCCGGCGGTCGGCGCCTTCGCGGTTGAGCATCTCGGCCAGCAGGAACGCCAGTTCGAGCGATTGCGCCGCGTTGAGCCGCGGGTCGCAATGCGTGTGGTAACGATCGCCCAGCGCCGCATCGGTGATCGCCGCCGCCCCGCCAAGGCATTCGGTCACGTCCTGCCCGGTCATCTCGATATGGATGCCGCCCGCGTGCGTTCCTTCGGCCTGGTGCACCGCGAAGAAGCCCTTCACCTCGCCCAGAATCCGGTCGAACGGCCGGGTCTTGTATCCACTGTCGGCCTTGATGACATTGCCGTGCATCGGATCGCAGCTCCACACCACCGGATGGCCTTCGCGCTTGGCGGCGCGAACGAGCGCGGGAAGCCCAGCCTCCACCTTGTCATGCCCGAACCGGCTGATCAGAGTGATCCGCCCCGGCTCGCGTGCGGGATTGAGCGTGTCGAGCAGCCGCAGCATCGCATCGGGTTCGAGGCTGGGCCCACATTTCATCCCCAGCGGATTGCCGATGCCGCGCGCGAATTCGACATGCGCCGAACCATCGAAACGCGTCCTGTCACCGATCCACACCATATGCGCGCTGGTGGCATACCAGTCGCCGGTGAGCGAATCCTGCCGGGTGAGCGCCTGCTCGTAGGGCAGCAGCAGCGCCTCGTGGCTGGTGTAGAAGCTGGTGCCCTTGAGCTGCGGCACGGTGGCGGGATCGATCCCGCAAGCCTCCATGAAATCGAGCGCCTCGCCGATACGGTCGGCGGTTTCGGCGAACTTCTCGGCCCAGGGGGTGCGCCCCATGAAATCGAGTGTCCACTGGTGGACCTGCCTCAGGTTGGCATAGCCTCCGCCGGCAAAGGCGCGCAGCAAGTTGAGCGTGGCGGCGGCCTGCGAATAGGCCTTGACCATGCGTGCGGGATCGTTGCGGCGGGCGACCGGATCGAACTCGATGCCGTTGATGTTGTCGCCCAGATAACTGGGCAGCGTGACATCGCCCTGCGTTTCGGTGGGTGAGGAGCGCGGTTTGGCAAACTGCCCGGCCATCCGCCCCACCTTCACCACCGGGCGCTTGCTGGCAAAGGTCAGCACCACCGCCATCTGAAGCAGCACGCGGAAGGTATCGCGGATATTGTTGGGGTGGAATTCTGCGAAGCTTTCGGCGCAATCGCCGCCCTGCAACAGGAACGCACGGCCCGCCGACACCTCGGCCAGATCGGCCTTGAGCGCACGCGCCTCACCCGCGAAGACCAGCGGCGGGTAGTTGGCCAGCGTACCTTCGGCAGCGGCCAACTCGGCCGGATCCTCGTAGAGCGGCAGGTGCCGCGCTTCGCAGGCCTTCCAGCTATCGGGGTTCCATTTATGCGCCACTGCCACTCTCAAATCCATTTACTCGGAGCGCGCCGTTACACGTTGCTTGGCAGAAATGCAAAATTCGCGCGCCGCTGGCAGAAACAATATTTCGCTGGCGGGCTGATAATTGCGCTTCAGCGCCCCACGCCGTCACCCTTGCGCAAGGACCGCGCCGCTGGCTTATCATCGGTGCCGACCGGTGCTGCCTGCGCCAGCGTCTGACCTTCGGGGATCACCGCCAGCTGCCAGCCGGACCTCGCGCCGAAATAACGACGCGCCAGCGCCAGCATGATTTCGGGCGTGGTCCGCGAATAATCATTGAGCAGGCTGCGCACCAGTTCGATCCGGCGCCGGTCGCTGCTCGCCCCTTCGAGGTGGTAGAGCCAGAAGCCGTTGCCGGTCGAAGCACGGCTGACCAGCTGGCGCAGCGGCTCTGTCACACGCGCCAGCTCATCCTCGCTGGGCGGGGTTGTCGCAAGCTCATTGGCGATGCGTCCGGCCGCGGCAAAGAAGGCGGGCACGTCGCGCGGCTGCAACTGCGCGAACGCCATGATCGTCCCGCCGGTGGGGAGATCGGTCGGCCATTCGGACACCACTTGCGGGGCATAGCTGGCACCGGCGCGTTCGCGCAGCGCATCCATCAACCGGTTGTTGAACACCTGCGTGAGGATTTCGAGCTGGCGCGATTCGCGAAGGCCCTCAACTCCGCCGCCACTCGGCCAGGCGACAACCGCCGCCGCCTGGTTGGCATCGCCGCGATGGGTGAGAAGTTCGACTGTGCCATTGGCGGCGGGGAAGCGGGGCAGCCGTGTCGCCACTGCCGCAGGCAATGGTGCACGCTCGGGCAGCGCCCCGAACGTTCGCCTGAGCGCCTCCACCGTCGCATCGCGATCGAATTCGCCGAAGATCAGCACCTCGATCGGTCCTTGTTGCAGCAGCGGCTCCCAGACCCTGCGGAACCCCTCTGGCGTCACCGCCTCCATCGCCGCAGGACCGGGCGTGGCAAAGCGCCCGTCGCGGTCCTTGAGCAGAAACTCGAGATCGCGGTTGAGCACGCCGCCAGGACTGGTTTCGAACGTGTCGTAGGCAAGCTTGGCCGCCGCCTTGGCCCGCAGCACGGGATTGGCATCCCAGCGCGGCATGCCCAGCTTGGCGGCGAACAGGTAGAGCTGGTCGGCCACGTCTTCGGCGCGGGTCTGCGCGGCGAACGTGAACACAGCGTCGTCGATTGCGAAGTCGAAGCCAAGCTTGCGGCCGGTTGAAAGCCGGTCGAGTTCTTCCTGCCCCAGTGCACCCAGGCCGGAACCCACCAGCGCCATTTCACCCAACACGACATAAGGCGCGTCCTGCGCCTGAAATGCGCGATAGCCGGTGCCGAAGCGGACCTTCACCGTCACCCGCCCCGGCTCGGCATCGTTGCTCCACAGGATCGCCCTGGTGCCGTTCGACAGCTCGACCTGCTCGATCTCGAGCAAACCCACCGGTTCCTGCGACACCACCGTGCCGGGCTCACCGATTACGGGCAGGTCGTCGAATGAAATCGCCGCCGCCGCCAGCCTTGACGAGGAATCGGGCTGCGCATCGGCAGCCATCGCCAGCCGCAGCTCGTCGGTGCTCGCATTGGTCGCGTCGGGAGTGACCAGAACGCTGCGGATCACTTCGCCTTCAAACAGCGCGCGAGTATGCCCCTGTACCTCTTCGGGAGTGAAGCGCGCACGCATCCCCTGGAATACGCCGAGCACCACCTGCGGCGCGGCCACCGTCTCGCGGATGTCGACCGCGCCGATCACGGTATCTGCCAGTTCCGCACCCGCCTGCACACTCGCCTGTTCGACCTCGCTGGCAAAGGCGATCTGGAACTCGGCCAGCTCGCGGTCGATTTCCTCCTGGGTCGGCGGTTCGGCGAGGGCATCGGCGATCACCGCCCTGACATCGGCGAGCGCGGTCTGCCAGTCGCCCGAAAGCGGAGCAAGGCTGACGAAGGTCGCATCGGTCGAACGCGAGACGTCATCCTGCTGGACCTGGGCATAGAGATAGCTGCCACCGGCGCGCGCGCGCGCCTCCAGCCGCCGGTTGATGATCGCCTGCGCCACCGCATCGAGCAGCAGCCCTTCGTTGTAAACGATGGTGTCCTGCACCGGTCGCCACGGGCGCAGTACCGCATAGGTAATCGAACGGGGCATGTCGGGTTCGACGATAACGCCCATCTCTCCCAGCGGGTTGGCCGGGTCAGCGCCCTGCGGTGCCCGGGGTTCGCCGAAATCGGGCGCGCGTGCAGGCTTGCCCTTGCCCTTCCAGTCGCCGAAATAGCGCTCGATCAGGCCCGCCATGACCAGCGGATCGGCATCGCCCACCACCACGATCACTGCATTTTCAGGCCGATACCAGCGTTGATGGAACGCCTTCACCGTCTTGCCGGTTGCGGCCTCAAGCGTTTCCTCGGTCCCGATCGGCAGGCGCGTGGCGAGCCGCTGTCCGGCGAACAGGGTCTGGCGGGTGAGATCGTTGACGCGCTGCGCTGCACCGCCGCGCTCGCGCTTTTCGGCCATGACGATCGGCACTTCGGCATCGACATTGACCTGGCTGAGCACCGGTTCGCGGATCATGCCCGAAAGCAGGCGAACCGATTCTTCCAGCTTGGCAGGATCGATATTGGGCAGGTCGAGCTTGTAAACGGTGTGCGTGGGGGTAGTTTCGGCGTTGGTATCGCTGCCGAATGTCGCGCCCAGCCGCTGCCAGGTAGGAATCGCCTGTGCCGGGCCGAGATAGCGGCTTTCGCGGAAGCTCATATGTTCGAGCAGGTGGGCAAAGCCGCGCTCGCTGTCACTTTCGTGCAGCGATCCCGCGTCGATCCGGATGCGTATCGAAACCTGCCCGGGAGGAACGCCGTTGCGGCGCACCGCATAGCGCAGGCCATTGGCCATTTCGCCGAACAGCCATTCGCGATCGACCGGCACGTCGCTGCCGCGATAGAGCCAGGGCACCTCGTCCTGCGCCTGGAGGAATTGCGGTTCGGGTGCAGCCTCCTGCCCTATGGCGGCGGGCAACGGGAGGGCGATCAGGGCAAGTGCGCAAACCGCGCGCGAAATCAGCTTCATTTTGCCGGTATAGCCGGGGGAAGTGTGAAGCGATAGTGAATGCAGGAAAACTTGCCGCAAGCCGTGCTCGTCCCTAGATATGGGGCATGTTCATCGAAACCGAAACCACGCCCAATCCCATGAGCCTCAAATTCCTGCCCGGCCAGCAGGTGATGCACGCCGGCACGCGCGAATTCACAAGCCCGGAGGCGGCCGCAAACAGCCCGCTGGCACAGGCGATATTCGACACGGGCGAGGTGTCGAACGTCATGTTCGGCAGGGATTTCGTCAGCGTCACCGCAGCTCCGGGGGTCAACTGGACCGATCTCAAGCCCGTGGTCGTCTCGATCCTGCTCGATCATTTCGTGTCCGCAGCCCCGCTGTTTGCAGCAGGCGATGCGTCGGGGATTCCCGTTCCGCAGGAAGACGCGTTGCTGGTCGATGAAGCGCCCGAGGATGCCGAAATCATCACCCAGATAAAGGAATTGCTGGAAACGCGGGTGCGCCCGGCGGTGACGGGCGATGGCGGCGATATTTCCTATCGCGGCTTCAGCGCCGGCGTCGTCTATCTCACCCTGCAAGGCGCGTGTTCGGGCTGCCCGTCGAGCACGGCGACGCTCAAGCACGGCATCGAGGGGCTGCTCAAGCACTATGTGCCCGAAGTCACCGAAGTCAGGGCCGCCTGAACACCCTCCTGATCGGGAACCAGACCCATGCAGTTTCATGACCGCCCGCTCGCGCCCGAGGCGCTCGACCAGATTTTCAACGAGGCCCGCAGCTACAATGGCTGGCTCGACAAGGATGTGACGGTCGCGCAGATCGAGGCGATCCACGACCTCATGAAAATGGGCCCCACATCGGCCAACATGCAGCCCGCGCGGATCGTCTGGGTGAAGAGCCCCGATGCGAAGGAAAAGCTGGCCGAATGCGTGATGGAGGGCAACCGGCAGAAAGTCCTCACCGCGCCGGTGACCGCGCTGATCGCCTATGACATCGATTTTCACGAACAGCTGCCGTGGCTGTTCCCGCATACCGATGCGCGCAGCTGGTTCGCGGGTGACGAGGCCGCGCGCGAGGAAGGCGCGTTCCGCAATTCCTCGCTTCAGGGCGCCTATCTGATGATCGCGGCGCGCGCACTGGGGCTTGATTGCGGGCCGATGTCTGGTTTCAATGCCGATGCGGTCAACGCGGCCTTCTTTGCCGATCAGCCGCGCCACCGGATCAATTTCATCTGCGCCGTGGGTTATGGCGACCCGGCGAGCATATTCGGACGCAGTCCGCGCCCTGACTTCGCCACTTTCGATTCGATAGTCTGAAGCCTGATGGAATTGAAGTTCGCATCATTTGAAGATCGTCACCCTGAACTTGTTTCAGGGTCCATTTCACCCCACGAACCGCCGGTCCGGGAGGCACGATGGATGCTGAAACGAGTTCAGCATGACGGTAAAATCATGATGCTGCAAACGATGGATTCCGGTTTCCTGGACCAGAACGTCCGGTGGCGGCAATGCACACTCTGGTAATCGAAACCGCAAGCGAGGCCTGCTCGGTTGCGCTGTTCGACGATGGGCGGCTGATCGCGCATGACCACCGTTTGCTGGGCCGCGGCCATGCCGAAAGTCTGATCCCGATGATTGCCGCACTGCCACGCAAGGGCCGGGCCGACCGGATCCTCGTTTCGCGCGGGCCGGGCAGCTTTACAGGCGTCAGGATCGGAATTGCCGCCGCGCGCGCGCTGGCCCTTGCCTGGCAGGCCGAAGTGCTGGGCTATCCCACGCTGGCGCTGGTGGCGGCCATCGCACGCGCCGGATTTCCCGATCAGGCGGTCAGCATCGCCATGCGCGGCGGCCACGGCGAGGTTTTCGTGCAGAACTTCGGCGCAGCCGGAATGCCGCAGGGCGAGGCCTGTTCGCTGCCCCCCGATCCGGCCGCGCAATTCTGCAAGCATGAGGTAATCGCGGGCACCATGGCGTCGGAAATTGTCAGCCTGAAGGGCACAGGGATTGCCGAAGCGCTGCACCCCGACGCGCGCCGTGCTCTGGAATTGCCTCCCGCGCTGATCACCCCTGACACCGCGCCGATCTATGGCCGCGGCCCGGACGCCAGATTGCCCGCATAATGAACGTGGTCGATCAGATCATGGCAGTGATGGATGCCGCGTTCGAACCGCAATGGGGGGAGAAATGGACGCGCGGGCAGATCGCCGATTCATTGCTGATACCGGGCACCGACGCGATCGTCATCGATGGCGAGGGCAACGACATCACCGCCATGCACGGCACCGCAGCGGGCTTTGCCCTGTCCCGCCATGCCGCTGGCGAGGAGGAGCTTCTGCTGATCGCGGTGCACCCGCAGCATCGGCGCAAGGGTCTGGGCCGCGGACTGATCGAAATGCTGATCTGCCACGCACGCGCGCGGCGGACCACGCATATCTTCCTGCAAATGCGGTCAAATAATCCCGCGACCCACCTGTACGAGGCTGTGGGATTTACTCGCATCGGTATGCGCAGTGCATATTACCGTACCGCTGATGGCAGCAGGTTAGACGCCATTACTTTCGCCATTTCGATTTAACGTTTCTGCAGTGTGGTTTTCAGTAAAACCATGACAGGCGTACTATTGCTTTTCGCAATTATTCGCTGCAAACTTATGTGTAAGGGTCGAATCGATATAAAATAAACGAGGAACTCATGGAAGAAATTGCAATTGATTTGAACGAGATGCTGATAACGCTGACATCGGATATCGTTGCCGCGCATGTCAGCAACAACAGCGTGTCCGTCGATGATGTGCCGGTTTTGATCCGCAATGTGTTTGGTGCGCTTTCGGGGCTGGGAGGTGAAGCGCCCGTGGAAGTGGCACCGCCCGAACCCGCCGTAGCGATACGCAATTCGGTCAAACGCAGCCACATCATTTGCCTCGATTGCGGCAAGAAGATGAAGATGCTCAAGCGGCATCTCATGACCGAACACGGCATGACGCCAGAGGATTATCGTGCGCGTTGGGGCCTTGGCGCGGATTACCCGCTGGTCGCGCCCGACTATGCCGAAACGCGCCGCGATCTCGCCAAGAAGATCGGCCTGGGCAGAAAGCCGGGGCAACGCCGGGGTGGCGGACGTAAGAAGAAAGCTGGCTGAATCTGCCAGACTGCTTGAGAAGCGTGTCCTGCGCCACTATGGTTGCAGGACACGGTCCTAGCGGAGAAGCTGTTGCACCAGAAGATCGATCTCGAGCAATTGTGTGCCGACAAGGGACTGCGCATTACAGAGCAGCGCCGGGTCATCGCCCGCGTCCTGTCCGAAAGCGAGGACCATCCCGACGTCGAGCAGCTGCACAGGCGCGCCTCTGCGGTCGATCCGGGCATTTCGATCGCCACGGTCTATCGCACGGTGCGCCTGTTCGAAGAGGCGGGCATTCTCGACCGGCATGATTTCGGCGACGGGCGCGCGCGTTATGAACCAGCGCCCGAAGCGCATCACGATCATCTGATCGACGTCGAAACCGGCAAGGTGGTCGAATTCGTCGATCCGGAGCTGGAAGCGCTGCAACGCCAGATTGCCGAGAAGCTGGGGTATCGCCTCGTCGATCACCGGATGGAGCTTTATGGCGTCCGCCTCTCGCGCGACGACTGATGAGGCGCTGCGCGCGGCTGCGGCGCGCGGTGAACGCACTCCGGCAAGCCTGACGGGCTGGGTCCGCATTGCTTTCAGGGGGACGGCATTGGTCGGCGTGCTGATGCTGTTCACGCCGCTGCACTTTGCGTTCCGCGCGCTCGCCTATGGATCGCCTTTCCCCGAATGGTTCCTGTTCCTGGCCGCGCGCATCTGCGGAGCGCGTGTGAGGGTGATCGGCACCCCGCTGAGACGCGACGTGTTCTTCATCGCCAACCACGTTTCATGGCTGGACATATTGGCGCTGGGCGGTGCCAGCGGCACGGCCTATGTGGCCAAGGCAGAACTGGCCGAAGTACCGGTTGTCGGCTGGCTGGCCAGGATCAACCGCACGGTCTTCGTCAAGCGCGAGAACCGGCTGGGCGTCGCCGGTCAGATCAATGCCCTTCGCGAGGCGTTGGCCGACAACTGGTCGGTCACGGTCTTTCCCGAAGGCACCACCACCGATGGGCAGTCGCTGTTGCCGTTCAAGACCAGCATGATGCGCGTGCTTGAACCTCCGCCGCCGGGTGTGTTCGTGCAGCCGGTGGTGCTCGATTATGGCGCCGCCGCCGAATGGATCGGCTGGGTGGGTGAGGAAAGCGGCATCAACAACGCCCTGCGCATACTGTCGCGCAGGGGCAATTTCACGCTGAAACTCCATTTCCTGGAGCCGTTCAGCCCCGGAGAATTCGCGGGGCGCAAGGAAATCGGCGCGATGGCGCGCGGCCGCATAGAAGCAAGGCTGGTCGAGATTCTGGGCCGCCCCCTGCGCGAATTCGCCTGGCCCGTGGCGCCGGTGCGCTACCAGCCGCGAGAAGCCGAAATTCCGCTCGAGTGAGGGTTGGCGTTACAGCCCCGCCGACACCAACCAGTCATGGAACAGCCTGACCGGTCGTTGCTCGAGCGCGGTGGGCTTGCACACGAACCAGTAACTGTAGGGGCTTTCGACCTCTACTCCGTACAGTTCGGTCAGGCGATTGTCGGCCGCGCGGCGCAAATGATCGTCATGCATGATGGCGATGCCGAGCCCCTGCTTGGCCGCTTCGAGCATGAGCTGCCCCGAATCGTAATGGTCGATCGCCGCAGGCTCCATGTCCCTGATCCCCAGCGCATCCTTCCATGCCCCGAAACTGGCGGGAAGTTCGGTGTGGATGAGGAAGGTCTGCCGCTCCAGTATCGCCACATCGAGTTCGTCGCCCAGCGTCCGCGCCAGTTCGCTGTTGCAAATCGCATGCACCATGTTGTGATCGAGCCGCACCGCGTGGAGGCCGCTGTCGGGCCCGCGCGACAGGATAATCGCTGCATCCAGCGTATCGCCCACGCGGTCCTCGAGCTGCGGGCCGGTATCGATGTCGATATGCAGCAACGGATGCCGCTTGCGCAATTCGCCCAGCCGCGGAAACAGCCGCTGGCTGCCGAACAGCGGCAGCACTCCAAGATGCAGACGCAGTACCGAGATATTGTCCGACTGGCTTTCGATCGCCCGCGCAAGCGCCTCCAGATGCGGATTGACCGCCTCGTAGAATGCCTGCCCGTCCATGGTCAGCTGCATCGTCTGGCGCGCGCGGGTGAACAGCTTCTTGCCGACGAAATCCTCCAGATTGGCGATCCGCCGGGACAGCGCCGAGGGACTAAGCCCGATCTCCTCAGCCGCAGCCCGCGCCGATCCCAGCCGCACGGTGCGGATGAACGCCTCGAGTGCGCGAAGGGGAGGAAGGCGGCGGGTCGGCATGGTTGCGTCTCTTTGGAACGCTTAAAGCCCGGCAATGTGAAAGTTGCAAGAAATCGAACCCGAAGCGCCGAATTTATTTGGTGGTTGCGGTCTTCACACCTTTGGGCGCGTGCAGGCGCAGCCGGGTGACATGCGTTTCATCGCCGGCCGTCACCTCGATCCGCCACCCGCTGGGATGCTTGACCATGGTTCCGACCCGCGGAACCTGCCCTGCCAGCACAAACGCCAGCCCGCCCAGCGTATCGACCGATTCCTCGACAACGGCGAGCCGCGGATCGATCGTCCGCGCCACATCTTCCAGCTCCGCGCGGGCATCGCATTCCCACACCCCATCACCGATCGGGATGATCAGTTTTGCCGGGGTTTCGTCATGTTCGTCCTCGATATCGCCGACGATCTCCTCGACCAGATCCTCGATCGTGATGAGGCCGTCGGTGCCCGAAAACTCGTCGAGCACGATCGCCAGATGCGTGCGGCGCGCGCGCATGTCGGCCAATACGTCGAGCGCGCCGCGCACCTGCGGCACGAAGATCGGCTGGCGCATCAGCCTGGTCCAGTCGCGCGGCGGTTCCCGCCCCCCGGCGAGGAAGGGAAACACATCCTTGATGTGGATCATCCCGATCACATTATCGAGCGTTTCGCGATAGACCGGCATGCGCGAATGGCCGTGTTCACCGAAGGCCGCGATCAGTTCGTCCCAGCTTATGGCCGCGTCCACCGCAATTATCTCGCTGCGCGGGACGGCAATGTCGTCGGCGTCCTTCTCGTTGAAATGCAGCAGGTTGCGCAGCATCTGCAATTCGATCGGCGAGAGGTCGCCCTTGCGCGATGAAGGCGGCGGCGCGGTTCCGCATTCGTCCTCATGCTCGTCGATGACATCTTCGAGCTGCGCGCGCAGCGTGCGAGCGCCGTCGCCCAGGCGAAGGAGTTTCTGGATCGCGGGCCACAGCCCGTGGGTACTGTCCGCGTCTCCCGCGGAAGAAGAAGAATCGGGCATGGCCCCGTACGTCACTCCTGCCTGTCGATCATGGCTGATCGTCGCGGTCGCCATATGGGTCCGCTATGCCGAGAATTGCAAGGGCCTTGACCTCGATCGCCTCCATCGCCTCGGCCTGCTCGTCGCCGAGGACATGGTCGTGTCCGGCCAGATGGAGCAAACCGTGAACGATCAGGTGCGCGGTATGATGCTCCAGCGGGATGCCCTTGTCCGCCGCCTCGCGCGCGCAGGTTTCATACGCCAGCGCGATGTCGCCCAAAGGTACTGGGGGCATGACCGGCGGGGCGTTCTCGTCCCCCTCCCCCCTGAGGGCGAGCAATTCATCGCGCGCGAGCATCGGAAAGCTCAGCACATTGGTGGGTTTGTCACGCTGCCGCCATTCGCGGTTGAGCGCGTGGACCTCAGCGTCGGAGGTGAACAGAATGCTGACCTCGAGGCGCGGGTTGGCAAGTGCGGGCTCGGCCCCGGCCACGGCTGTCGCCGCGCGCGCGGCGAGCGCATCCCAATCGCGCCATTCGCCAGAGGGGGCGGGCCAGCCTTCGATGTCGATATCAAGCTGCATCAAATCACTCGGCCAACCGCCCGGCCAATGGCTCGGCCAATAGCTCGATTCCTTGCACGTACAGCACGCTTGGAACACATGGAACACGGTTCAAAGGATAAAAAGCGGCTGCGCGCAGATTGTGCAATCAGGCGCCGATGCGGGAAGGGGACTATTGGTGCTGTCATGCCCCCGCCATAGCGCGATCAAGGCGACGTAGGAAACGGGTTCAAGCGAGCTGAATGGCTGGAAACGGGTGGAAAGCTTACGTCGCTGGCCAACCTTCCTCGTCTATGTCTTGGCCAAATAGAGTCACGAAGCGGGAAATGCTTTCATAGGTGACTACGCGGTCGAACTGCTCGACCGGACCTTTATTATCTCGGATGAAGGCAGTCGGAGCTATTAGCACTGTTTCAAAATCGCTGTAGTTTAACCATCGGTCATCGTTTGCCATAAAAACCGCGCGCGGACGGTAATCGGCTGCCTGTTCAATCGAGAGTTTGCCATGGGATGGTTTGTTCTCAATGTGTATTGCAAATCGCTTTGAAAGGGCCTCGAACACGAAGAAGAGATCGGTTTCTCTCTGAGTGCCATCTGGCATGGTGCACCACCACCAGCGCCACCATCGATTTACTTGGTCCGATCTCGCTTGCTTCTGCTCTTCAACTAGCAACTTTGCTTCATTGGCTAACCGAGCGAAACGGCCACCCCGAAGAAACCACTCTCTAAAATCACGCTCAGCCTCAAAGGCCTCGGCGAATGCGTGATCGAGGTCCGCTTCTTTTGGCTTCGGCAGTTCCATTCGGCATGCATGACTCAAATCATAAACATCAGCAATCTGGTCGTTAGCGGACATTCCACTCAATTTGAGTCAAATTCGTCATTTCCGCGAAAGCGCTCCGACTCTCTTCGTCGCCCCCGCGAAAGCGGGGGTCCCGCTTGGTCCCAGCCGACCCTCTACCGATTGAGCGATTCGAAGAGATCATCCCAATCTCGATTCATTGCCTCGATCAATTCGATCTTCCATGCGCGCCGCCATTTCTTGATTGCCTTCTCACGGGCGATCGTATCCTCGATCGCCGCATGGAATTCCATGAACACCAGTCGCTTGAAGCCATAGCCCGCAACGAAGGTCGATCCGGTTCCGTTGCGGTGCTGACTTACCCGATATGGCAGATCCGCCGTGACACCGGTGTAGATACCACCCCGGTATCTGTCCGCCATCATGTAAACCCATCCTCCTTTAATCATTCAAGCAGCGGGACCCCCGCCATCGCGGGGGCGACGAGGGAAAAACAGACATCATCCCCCTTCCCATCGAAGGATGAACAGTTCTCACTCCCCCGTGCCCTCATAGGCATCGACGATCCGGCCCACGATCGGGTGGCGCACCACATCGGCGCTGGTGAAGCGCGAAACCGCGATTCCCTCTACCCCCTCCAGCCGCCCGACCGCATCGGCGAGCCCGCTCATCCGGTCGCCGCCCAAGATATCGACCTGTTTGGGATCGCCGCACACCACCATCCGGCTGTTCTGGCCAAAGCGGGTGAGGAACATCTTCATCTGTTCGCGCGTGGTATTCTGCGCCTCGTCGAGGATGATGAAGCTGTCGGCCAGCGTGCGCCCGCGCATGAAGGCGATCGGCGCAATCTCGATCTCGCCCGATGCCAGCCGCCGCTCGACCTGTTCGGGCGGCATGCAATCGTAAAGCGCGTCGTATAGCGGGCGCAGATAGGGATCGACCTTTTCCTTCATGTCGCCGGGCAGGAAGCCCAGCCGCTCGCCCGCCTCCACCGCCGGGCGCGAGAGGATCAGCCGCTGCACGCTGCCCGACATCAGCTGGCTGACCGCCTGCGCCACGGCAAGGTAGGTCTTGCCCGTGCCCGCCGGGCCGAGCGCAAAGATGATATCCTCGCGCGCGAGCTGGCGCATGTAGGGGATCTGCCCGGCAGAGCGCGGCACGATGGTCTTGCGCCGCGTGCGGATCATCACCGGGGCTTCGTCAAGATCGCCCTTGATGATCCCTTCCAGCGTCGGCTCGCTCGACATCGCGATCAGCGATTCGACTGCGCCGGCATCGAGATCATGCCCCTGTTCGATGCGGTCATACATGGTCTGGAGCACGTCACGCGCCCTTGCCACGCTATCGGGCGGGCCTTCGATCTGCACCTGGTTGCCGCGCGCAGCGATGAACACCCCCAGCCGGTTTTCGACCTGCACCAGATTGGCATCGTACTGGCCGAACAGCGCGCCGAGCCGCGACTGGTCCTCGAAGCTGAGCTCCGCCCTTGCGCGGCGGATCTCACGTTGCATGACGGGACCTGGCGAAACAGCCTGATCGTCTGCTCTCTTTGGTCGGCGGCCCATGCGCTCCTTTCAGACTTTGTGATTCGCAAATTTAGGCTGTTGGCCGAACCTGGCAAGCGGGTTGAGTTCAGCAACCGGTGGAAAGTCATTCGCCCGTCACGCGGACCGCTCAGGTCAATGCCAATTCCAGCACCTTGCCTTCGAGCGAAACCGGACCCGCCTGAACCAGTTCGACGCTCACCAGGTCGCCGATTTTCGCATCCGCTTCGAACCACACGCTTTGCAGCCAGGGCGACTTGCCCAGCCATTGGCCGGGGTGCTTGCCGCGCCGTTCGACCAGCACTTCGCAGGTCGTGCCCACGCTGGCCTGGTTGAAGGCCAGTTGGTCGCGGCCCAGCCGCTGCTGCAACCGCTTCAGCCGGTCTTCCATCACTTCGCGTGGCACTTGCCCATCCATCGCGGCGGCGGGGGTTCCGGGCCGCGCCGAATACTTGAAGCTGAACGCCTGCGCGTAACGGACCTCGTCAACCAGCGAGAGCGTCGCTTCGAATTCAGCCTCGCTCTCACCCGGAAAACCGACGATGAAATCACCCGAGAGCGCGATGTCGGGCCTCGCGGCGCGGAAGCGCTCGAGCAGCTTGAGATAGCTTTCGACCGTGTGGCTGCGGTTCATCGCCTTCAGCACCCGGTCCGATCCGCTCTGCACCGGTAGGTGCAGGTAAGGCATCAGTTTGGCGACCTCTCCATGCGCGGCGATCAACTCGTCATCCATGTCGGCGGGATGCGAAGTGGTGTAGCGAATGCGCTCAAGCCCATCGACGCGGGCCAGCGCGCGGATCAGCCCGGCCAGACCGATCACGCGCCCCGCCTCGTCCTCGCCGCGCCAGGCATTGACGTTCTGCCCCAGCAGCGTGAGCTCGCGCGCGCCGGCTTCGACCAGCTTCACCGCTTCGCCCGTCAGATCGCTGTAAGGGCGTGAGATTTCCGCGCCGCGCGTATAAGGCACCACGCAGTAAGTGCAGAACTTGTCGCACCCTTCCTGCACAGTGAGGAATGCCGTCGGCCCGATCCTTTTGCGCGCGGGAAGCGCGGCAAATTTGGCGATCGCGGGCATGTCGGTATCGCTCGAGCGTTCGCCCGCGACTGCGCGATCGAGCATTTCGGGCAGCCGGTGATAGGCCTGCGGGCCGACCACCATCGATACGGCAGGCGCGCGCGCCATGATCTCCTCGCCCTCGGCCTGCGCGACACAGCCAGCGACGGCGATCATCGGCGTCCGGCCCGCTGCCGCCCCCGCCTTCACCATTCGCCCGATGTCCGAATAGACCTTCTCCGCCGCCTTCTCGCGGATGTGGCAGGTGTTGAGGACGACCAGATCGGCCTCCTCACCCTCGGGCGCGGGCGCGATGCCGCGCGTCGCCAGCAGCTCGGCCATGCGCTCGCCGTCATAGACGTTCATCTGGCAGCCGAAGCTCTTGACCCGGTAGGTTCTCGGGGTCTCTTGGGGGGGCGTGGCCGGTTTCATCTTTTGAAATCGCTAGATCCTGTGTGTCTCTACGTTCGCTGAGTCAGTGCGAGAATAGGTCAACAACTTTATTTCAGTTTTTTTGCAGCTAACCCCCTTGTGACTCATCCCGAATCGCTGGCACAAAGAGCTCAGCTTCGCTTTAAATGCGGGGTTAGAAGAGGGAAGTCGGAGCGGGCTGTCACCAAGTTCGATCCCCTTCCAGAAGGGATCGAGGCACCACTTCCCTCTTCGCCATTACCTGTAACGGGTAATTGCCCGCACTCCTAATGCGAATTACGCAATTCGCATATTCATCCAACCACTGCCTTCACGATCTTGCCCGGCTCGCGCGGCGGCTCGCCCTTGGGCAGCGCGTCGATATGCTCCATCCCGCTCTCGACATTGCCCCACACGGTATATTGCCGGTCGAGGAAGCGCGCATCGTCAAAGCAGATGAAGAACTGCGAATTGGCGCTGTGCGGGGCGTTTGTGCGCGCCATCGAGCAGGTGCCGCGCACATGCGGCTCGGCATTGAATTCAGCCTCCAGATCGGGCTTGTCGCTGCCGCCCATGCCGGTGCCCTGCGGGCATCCGCCCTGCGCCATGAAGCCGGGGATCACGCGGTGAAACTTGATCCCGTCATAAAAGCCTTCCTGCACCAGCTCGGTAATCCGCGCGACGTGGCCCGGCGCCAGATCGGGGCGCAGCTTGATCACGACATCGCCACCCTTCCCGTCTCCGCAATCGAGGGTGAGCGTCAGCGTCTGGTCGGTCATGAAAATCTCCTTTGTCAGGGCGCCGATATAGTGATTTGTGCGCCAGAGTCACCCGCATTGTCATCCGCAGATTCACCTCCGATGTCACCCACTGGCTTGCCTTTTCGCCCTGCCCGCCTAGACAACTCGCGATGGCCGAGGACGATCGCCTTTCCGAGAGTGACATGCTGCTCGCCGGGATTCCGGCGGAGGATGGCCCGCACCCCGATGACCGCATCGATGACGAGCGGCATGATGAGGAAAACCGGCTCAAACCCGAATATGTCCGGGCGGTGCTCGATGCGCTGGACGCGGGCGACAATTCCGCGGTCTATGACCTCGTCGAACCGCTCCATCCCGCCGACATCGCCGACCTACTCGAACTGAGCGACCGGCACGAGCGGGCAAAGCTGGCGGCGGCGATTACCGATCTGATGAGCAGCGAAGTGATCGCCGAGCTCAACGATCACGTCCGCGAAGGGATGATGGAAGCGCTCGATCCCGAAGCGGTCGCGACCATCATCGAACAGCTCGAAACCGACGATGCCGTCCAGCTGCTCGAAGACCTTGACGAGGACGACCAGCAGGCGGTGCTGGCCGAAGTCGAGGCCGAAGACCGCGCCGCGATCGAAAGCGCGCTCGCCTACCCGGAAGAAACCGCCGGGCGGCTGATGAACCGCGATCTGGTAGCGGTGCCCGAACATATGCGCGTGGGCGATCTGATCGATTATCTGCGCGAGCATTCCGATCTGACCTATGATTTCTTCGAGGTCTTCATCGTCGATGAACGCCACCACCCGGTCGGCACCTGCTCGCTCTCATGGATTCTCACTACGCCGCGCAGCATCGCGTTGACCGATGTGATGAAGCGCGACCAGACGCTGATCCCGGTTACCATGGACCAGGAAGAACTGGCGCTGATGTTCCAGAAATACGGGCTGATTTCAGCCGCGGTGGTGGACGAGAACGGCCGATTGGTCGGCCAGATCACGGTCGATGACGTGGTCCACATCATCTCCGAAGAGGCGGGCGAGGACGTGCTGCTGCTGTCGGGCGCGGGCGATGGCGACATCAACGAGCCGATCAGCGAGGCCTATGGCGCGCGCGTGCGCTGGCTGATTGCCAATCTGGGAACGGCAGTGGTCGGCAGCAGCATTATCGCCGTGTTCGGTGCCGCGATCGAACAGCTGGTGGCGCTCGCGATCCTCATGCCCATCGTTGCCAGCATCGGCGGCAATGCCGGGACGCAGACAATGGCGGTGGCGGTACGCGCCATCGCCACCAATCAGCTGACCCGCGCCAATACCTGGCGGATCGTGTGGCGCGAAATGCGCGTGGCGCTGCTCAACGGCGCAACCATTGCGGTGCTGATCGGGCTTGCCACCGGAGTGATCTTCACGCCCGGGCTGGGCGTGGTGATTGCGTCGGCGATGACGATCAACATTTTCATCGCCGGGCTGGCCGGGGTGCTGGTTCCGGTGATCTTCGACCGGCTGAAGCAGGACCCGGCGGTCGCCAGTTCGGTGTTCGTCACCATGATCACCGATTCGATGGGCTTCCTCGCCTTCCTTGGCCTCGCCGTTTCGTCCGGATTGGTGAATTGAGCTTACGCCAATAATCCCTATCTTTGCCCCATGCCGCTCCACATGACCAAGATCGCCTTTGGCGCGAAAAGCTACGCCGATCTCGAAGGATGGTTCGAGGATCGCGAGCCCTTCCTGATGACCACGCGTTACCTGCCCAAGCGGCACGAGGAGATGCTGGGCGGCTCGCTCTACTGGATTCTCGGCCACACGCTGGTTGCGCGATCGCCCATCATCGGCTTCCCGCAGGCGAAAGATGGCCGCTGGCACATTCACCTGGAAACACAGCTGATCCGCGTCCATCCCATGCCCAAGCGCGCGCATCAGGGCTGGCGCTATCTCGAGGACGACAATGCCCCACGCGACCTGGCCGATGGCGAGGGAGCGGGCGAGGTGATGCCGGGAAGCCTTGTCGGCAAGCTGCGCAATCTGGGACTCGTTTAGGTCAGGCCTACGCAGCCTTCTCCGCCGCGCGGCGCAGCACATTGACATAAGTCTCGGGCGACTGCGCACCGGGAACCAGGAATTTCCCGTTAATCACCATCGCCGGGACGCCGGTGATGTTCATGTCCCACGCCTGCCGCTCTTCGGCCGCCACGCGCGCCTCCAGCGCTTCATCGGCGAGCGCGGCCCTGGCTGCTTCGCGGTGGAGGCCTACACTCGCGGCAATGTCTAGCAGAACCTGCGGATCGGAAACATTGCGCCGCTGGTTGAAGTGCGCAGCGAACAGCGCCAGCTTGAGCGTGGTCTGCACGGCAGGACCCGCTTCCTCCAGCGCAAAGGTCAGCAGCTTGTGCGCGGCGCGCGTGTTCCACATCATTGCGGGCGGCGCTTCGCCGCGTTCGTCTTTGGCGCCCTCGTAATCGAGCGATACGCCAGCGCTTTCGGCAATCGCGCGCATCTGTGCGCGGATCGCCGCACCTTCCTGCGCCGTGCGGCGATACTTGCGCTGGATGTGCGCCGCCTGATCTTCGCCCTCGGGCGGCATGTCAGGGTTCAGTTCGAAGGCATGCCAGCGCACCGCGGCCTCGATCTCGCCTTCCAGTTCACCAAGCGCCCTGGTCAGCTGGCCGTATCCGATCGCGCACCACGGGCACATGACATCGGACCAGATATCGATCGTCAGGCTTGTCGGCTGGCTCATGCGGTTCTCTCCAGCCACCAATGCAGCAGGCTGTTGGCGATGGCCGCGGGCGGCGGCGCGTTGAACGGGCCGTCATCGCTTCCCATGGTCGCTATCGCCTGCGCCACCTCATCGCGGGTGAACCAGCGCGCCTCTTCCAGCTCGGTCACGTCGAGCGTGATCGCGTCATCGAGCGCCATTGCGTGGCAGCCGATCATCAGCTGGCTGGGAAATGGCCAGGGCTGCGTGGCGATATATTGCACGCCCTGCACCCGCACGCCCGCTTCCTCGAACACTTCGCGCGCCACCGCCTCCTCGATCGTTTCGCCCGGCTCGACAAATCCGGCGAGCGCCGAGAACGATCGCGGCGGGAAGCGCGGCTGGCGACCCAGCAGCAGGCGGCCTTCGTGCTCGACCAGCATGATCGTGACCGGATCGGTGCGCGGGAAGTGCTGCGCCTCGCACGAACCGCAATTGCGCTGCCACCCGCCCTTGGCAAGCTGCGTCTCGCCGCCGCAGCGGGCGCAATAACGGTG
>LOEX01000115.1 GCA_001516125.1 Sphingomonadales bacterium BRH_c42 | reverse complement strand
GCGATCGGTCGAGGCGATCCGTGCCAAGGCCGTGGCGGGCGGCGCCAACAACCAGCTCGCAACCGGCGCCGAAGGCCGCATGTTGTTCGATCGCGGCATTCTCTATGCGCCCGACTATGTCATCAATGCCGGCGGGATCGTCAGCGTGCTGCGCCATATCGACGGTGCGGACGATGACGCGATCAACGCCAGGATCGATCTCATCCCCGGACGCCTCGAGGCGATCTGGGAGGAAAGCGCCAGGACCGGCGAACCCGCCAATGCGGTTGCCGACCGGATGGCACAGCAACTGATCGGGCGCTGATTGTGGGCATAGGCCGCAAATGCAACCTTGCGAGGTAATCCTGTCACTGTATTACCGGCGGCGAAATGCACGGATTTGCTAATCCCAGACGCTTCCTTTCCCTTGCAGCCTGGCTCACGCCCGCGTTGCTGGTGAGCGGCCTGTTGCTGACCGCAGGCGCGTTGGCCTGGGGCCTGCTCGCCGTTCCGCCCGACCGGCTGATGGGCGAAACCGTGCGCATCCTGTTCATCCATGTGCCCAGCGCGTGGCTGGGGATGGGCGGGTGGACGGCGATCGCCTTGTCCAGCATGGCCTTTCTCGTCTGGAAACATCCGCTGGCAGCGATTGCCGCGCGGGCGGCTGCGGTGCCGGGCATGGCCTTCACCGCGATCTGCCTGGCCTCGGGTTCGATATGGGGACGCCCGGCGTGGGGCGCGTGGTGGGTATGGGACGGCAGGCTGACCAGCATGTTGGTGCTGCTGTTCCTTTACGCGGGTTATGTCGCGCTGGCACAAGCGGTCGAACGTGATGGCGGATCGCCGCGCATCCCGGCGATTTTCGGGCTTGTCGGCGCGGTCAATATCCCGATCATCAACCGTTCGGTGGTATGGTGGAACTCGCTGCACCAGCCGCCCTCGATCACCATGGGCAAAAGCGCGATCGACGCAGAATTCCTTGTCCCCCTGCTGCTCGCGGTACTGGGCTTCTCGTTGCTATTCGGCGGGATCATGCTGGCACGGATGCGCGCGCTGATCGCCGAGATGCAGCATGAATCGCGCCTCAGGCGCAAGGCGCAGGAGGCGGGCGATGCATGAAGGGCTCGATCAGTGGAGCTTCGTGATTGCCGCCTATACATTGGGCATCGCGGGCACGCTGCTGCTGACCGGGTGGAGCTGGATTTCGATGCGCCGGGCCGAGCGACGGCGTGACGAGGTGAAGCGCAGATGAGCACATTCAAGCCAAAGCATCAGCGGCTGGTGCTGGTGCTGATCGCGCTCGCTGCGCTGATCGGCGCGGTGATGCTGGCGGCATGGTCGCTGCGCACCCAGGCCGATTATTTCTACCTTCCGGACGAGCTTGTGGCCGATCCGCCGCCGCCGGGGCAGGCAGTGCGGCTGGGCGGCATGGTCGAGCGCGGCTCGATCGAAACCATGGCTGACGGGGTTACCATTGCCTTTGTCGTGACCGATCAGGCGGCCGCGCGGGTTCCGGTGCGCTACAGCGGCATATTGCCTGATCTGTTCGTCGAGGGATCGGGGGTCGTGGCGGAAGGAAGCGTGGCGGCAGACGGCATCTTCATCGCCACCAACTTGCTGGCCAAGCATGATGAAAACTATGTTCCGCGCGAGATGCAGGACATGCACAAGGCCATGGACGGCACCGGCCCCGAAGCAACCACGGTCGGGCTCGAGTGATTCCCGAACTTGGCCTTGCCGCGCTGTGGCTCGCAGCCGCGCTCGCGGCGCTGCAATTGACAGGCGGCGCGGCGGCGCAGCGCGGGGATGCGGGCGATCTTGCCGCATTGGTGCGCCCGGCCGCCATTCTGCAGGGGTTGCTGGCGCTGTTCGCCTTCACGATGCTGCTGTGGAGCTTCGTGGTCACCGACCTTTCGGTGAAGCTGGTGGCGGACAATTCGCATTCGATGAAGCCGCTGATCTTCAAGCTGGCGGGCGCCTGGGGCAATCATGAAGGATCGATGCTGCTGTGGGTCACGGTGTTGTCTCTGGCGGGCGGTCTGATCGCACTGATCGAGCGGCGCCTGCCAGAACGAACTATGCAGGCGACCCTCGCCGCACAGGGGTTTGTCGCGCTGGGCTTCTATGCTTTCCTGCTCTTGAGTTCGAACCCGTTCGAGCGGTTGCCCGTGCCCGCAGCCGAGGGGCTGGGGCTCAATCCGTTGTTGCAGGATATCGGCCTCGCGTTCCATCCGCCCACGCTCTATTTCGGCTATGTCGGATTGTCGGTCGCGTTCAGCTTTGCAGTCGGCGCGCTGTTGACACGGCAGGTCACTCCCGAATTCGCGCGCGTGATGCGCCCGTGGATACTGGGCGCATGGGTGTTCCTGACGCTGGGCATCACGGCAGGAAGCTATTGGGCCTATTACGAGCTAGGGTGGGGCGGCTGGTGGTTCTGGGACCCGGTGGAGAATGCCTCGCTCATGCCGTGGCTGGCGGCGACCGCGCTGCTCCATTCGGCCAGCGTGCTGGCCGCGCGCGATGCGCTGCGCAGCTGGACGATCATGCTGGGTGTGGTGGCGTTTTCGATGAGCATGGTCGGCACATTTCTGGTGCGATCGGGCATCCTCACCAGCGTTCACGCCTTTGCCGTCGATCCTGAACGCGGTAGCTTCATCCTCGCGCTGCTGGCGCTTTATATAGGCGGGGCGCTGCTGCTGTTCGCCCTGCGCGCGGGCACGATCAGCGAAGGGCAGCGCTTCGCCCTGCTGAGCCGCGAGGGCGCGCTGGTGTTCAACAATGTCATGCTCAGCGCGGCGCTGGGCATCGTGCTGCTGGGCACGCTCTATCCTCTGCTGGCCGAGGCGCTGGACATGCGCGTTTCGGTGGGGCCACCATATTTCAACCCCATGAGCGCGGTATTCGTCATTCCCATGCTGATGGTGATGACGGTGGGGCCGCTGCTGCGTTGGCGGCATGACAATATCGATCGGATCAGGCTGCCGCTGGCGCTGCTGGTTGCCATCGCCGTGACTGTGGCGCTGCTGGTGGGGCTGCTGGCGAGCGTCGGGCTGCTGCCGATGCTGGGACTGGTGCTGTCGGTCCCGCTCGCCCTTGCCGCGTTTCTGCCGCTCAAAGGCCGCCGGCTGACGCGCGTCCCGCTGGCGACCTGGGGCATGGTGATCGCCCATTTCGGCGTCGCCGTGGCGCTGTTCGGCATGGCCAACGAAAGCGCCTTCACTCGTGAGCGCCTGGCGGCGATTGAAATCGGCGGCACCGAGCGGGTTGAAGATTGGCAGATTACGCTCGAAGGTGTCGATGCGGTTGCCGGGCCGAACTGGACCGCGCTCGAGGCGCGGCTGATCGCGCAGCGTGGGCAGGGCGAGCCGGTGCGGATATCGCCGCAGGCGCGCAATTTCTGGACGCCGCCGCAGCAGACGACAGAAAGTGCGCTGATCACCCGCTGGGACGGTCAGCTTTATGCGGTGGTCGGAGATCAGACCGGCGATGGCCGCTGGCAACTGCGGCTGTGGTGGAAGCCCTTCGTCACCTTCATCTGGTATGGCGGAATTCTTGTCGCGCTGGGCGGGGTGCTGGCGATTGCCGGGCGAGTATTGGGCGATCTCAAACGCCGCCGGGTTGCCGCGCGTAGCATGGCGCGGCGCAGCGAGCGCGGCAGGTTGCGCGGCGCTGCGCAGACGGCAGGAGATAGGGCATGAAGCGCTGGACGCTGTGGCTGCCGCTGGGGCTGTTTGCCTTCTTTCTCGGGCTTGCCGCTTATCAGCTGACACAGCCCAAGGACGAATTCGTTCACTCGACGATGATCGGCAAGCCATTGCCGCGGTTCGATCTGAAGCCTGCGTCAGCAGACCTTCCGGGCGCAAAGACCGCCGATTTCACCGACGGCAAGCCGCGCCTGCTCAATATCTGGGCGAGTTGGTGTCTGCCCTGCATCGCCGAAGCACCGCATCTCGCCAGCCTGCGCGAACAGGGTGTCGAGATCGTCGGCATCGCGATCCGCGACCGGCCCGAAGATGTCGCGCGGTTCCTGGCGGCGCATGGCAACCCCTATACCCGCATTGGCGCGGATGACCTTTCGGAACTCCAGCTGGCGATCGGCTCTTCGGGCGTGCCCGAAACTTTCGTGATCGACGGGGAGGGAACGATTCGTCACCAGCACATCGGCGACGTCCGGGCGGAGAACGTGCCGGAACTGATCGAGAAATTGCAGGAGGCGGCGCAGTGAAGCCGTTTGTCATCGCGCTAATGGCCTTTCTTGCGGTTCCGCTAGCCGCGCAGGACAGCATGCCGCCCGCGCCTTACGCCTACCGCCAGCTTGACGATCCGCGTCAGGAAGCTGCCGCGCAGGCGTTGATGGAGACGCTGCGCTGCCTCAAGTGTCAGAGCCAGTCGATTGCGGACAGCGATGCGCCGATGGCGGGCGATATGCGCCATCAGGTGCGCATGAGGATTGCCGCCGGTGAGGAGCCCGAGGCGATCCGCGCCTGGCTGGTCGAGCGTTATGGCGATTATGTCAGCTATGTGCCGCGGGTCAGCACGGCCACCTGGCCGCTGTTTGCCGTGCCGCTGTTGATCCTGATCCTCGCCGCGTTGATCCTGCGGCGACGGATTGGCGCAAGGGGCGGCGAATGACAGGCTGGCTTCCGATCATCGCGCTGGTCCTTGCCGCCTTCCTGGTCGCGGCCTTCGTTCTCAAGCTGGAGCGGCGCAGCTGGACCACGCTTGGCGCGGCGTTGACCTTCGGGCTGGCCGGATATGCGCTTCAGGGTTCTCCCGATCAGCCTTCGGCGGCCAGCGAAGGCGCGCCGGTAACGGCCCGGTCGGGAGAGGCCATGGTCGCCGCGCGCCGATCGCTGTTTGACCCGGCGGCACCGGTGCCAACCTATCTCATGGTTTCGGACGGATTTGCCCGGCAGGGGCGATATATGGAAGCCGCGCAACTCCTGCGTTCGGGCCTTGCTGCAAATCCAGGGTACGGCGAAGGATGGCTGGCGCTCGCCAATGCACTGGTCGAGCACGCCAATGGACAGGTCACGCCTGCATCGCTCATGGCATATGGCAAGGCGGAGGAGGCCATGCCCGGCCAACCCGGCCCTGCCTATTTCCTTGGCGTGGCGCTGCTGCGCACGGGAATGCCGCTTGAAGCGCGCAGAGTATGGGCCGATCTGCTCGATGCTTCGCCGCCCGACGCCCCATGGCGCGAAGATCTGGCGGCGCGCATCGGCCAGCTTGATGCAATGCTGGCGCAGATGCCCGCGGCGGGCCGGTGAAAGCATCGGTTGCAGCCGCGTGCGGGCAATGCTAAGCGCCGCCGCCTTGTGTCGCGCGGATGCATTCCGTGTATGGGCAGTACCGTCAAAAACCGGGAAATCCGAAGCCAATGAGCCAATCTGAAATCTCGGCGCCAAACCCCGCTTCCGCAAAGGGAGGGGGCGGTCACAGCACGACAAAAACCGCGCTTGCCGTGGGTGCCATCGGCATCGTCTTTGGCGATATCGGCACCAGCCCGCTCTACGCCTTTCGCGAGACCTTTCTGGGCGAGCATTCGCTGGCGATCGACAAGCTGCACATCTACGGCGTGGTCAGCCTGATCTTCTGGTCGATGACGCTGATCGTGTCGCTACAATACGTCACGATCCTGATGCGCGCCGACAACAAGGGCCAGGGCGGCACCTTGGCGCTGGTCGCCATGCTTACGCATCATCTGGGCGGATCGCGTTATGCCTGGATCACGCTGATCCTGGGCGTGTTCGCCACCGCGCTGTTCTATGGCGACAGCATGATCACGCCCGCGATCTCGGTCTTGTCCGCGGTCGAGGGCCTGACAGTGGTCAACCCCCGGTTGGAACCATTGGTGATACCGATCGCGTTGGCGCTGTTGATATTCCTGTTCGTGATCCAGCGGCGTGGCACTGCCAAGGTGGGGGCGCTGTTTGCCCCGGTGATGATCGTCTATTTCGTCACGATTGCGGTGCTGGGCGTGGTCCACATTTTCGAAAATCCATTAATCCTGCAAGCGCTGAACCCCTGGTATGCCGTCCAGTTCTTTCTTGCTGACGGGTATATCGCCTTTCTCGCACTGGGATCGGTGGTGCTGGCGGTGACCGGGTCCGAGGCGCTCTATTCGGACATGGGGCATTTCGGCCGCGGACCGATGCGGCTTTCGTGGTTCGGCTTCGTCATGCCGTGCCTGTTGCTCAATTATTTCGGCCAAGGTGCGATGATCGCCTCGCTAGAGCCATCGCAGACCGCAACTGCAATGCAGAGTCCGTTCTTCGTCATGGCGCCTGAACAACTGCGCCTTCCGCTGGTCCTGTTGGCAACGGCAGCAACCTTCATCGCCAGCCAGGCCGTGATTTCCGGTGCGTTCTCGGTCACACACCAGGCGATCCAGCTGGGTCTGGTGCCGCGCCTTTCGACCGAACACACCAGCGCTTCGGCGAGCGGCCAGATCTATATTCCCTTCGTCAACAGCGCCCTGATGGTCTCGGTCATCCTGCTGGTCCTGATGTTCGAGAATTCGTCCAATCTGGCGAGCGCATACGGCATCGCGGTAACCGGCGCGATGTTCATCGATACACTGTTGATGGGCGTGTTGCTGTTCACTGTCTGGAAGTGGCGTTGGTGGCTGGCGCTGCCCGTGGTGTTGTTGTTCATTTTCGTTGATGGTGCATATTTTACCGCCAACCTGCCAAAGGTGCCCGATGGCGGATGGTTCCCGCTGATCGTGGGGCTGATCGCCTTCACCCTGCTCACCACCTGGGCGCGCGGGCGCAAGCTGATGCGCGACAGGATGAGCGAAGTTGCCCTCCCGATGGAGATATTCGCAAAATCGGCCAAGAATTCGGCAACGCGCGTGCCCGGCACTGCCATATTCATGGCGTCGTCCAATGCCGGGGTTCCTGCGGCGTTGCTGCACAATATCAAGCACAACAAGGTGCTGCACGAACGGGTGGTGATCCTGACCGTGCAGATTGCCGAAGTGCCCTATGTCGATCCTGCCGCGCGCTGCGAATACCACGATCTGGGCGACGGCTTCTACCGCGCGGTGCTGCACTACGGCTTCATGGAGGAAACCGACGTGCCGACGGGTCTCAAATGCCTCAGCCGCTGCGGCGGCGAGTTCGACATGATGCAGACCAGCTTCTTCCTGTCGCGCCAGACGCTGCTTCCCTCAAAGCGACCGGGCATGCCGATCTGGCGGGAAAAGCTCTTTGCGTGGATGCTGCGTAATTCGGCCACCGCGATGGATTTCTTCAAGCTGCCCACCAATCGTGTCGTCGAACTGGGCAGCCAGGTGGAGATCTGACCGGCGCAAGCGAAAGGGGCGCCGCCTCGATCGGCAGCGCCCCTCAGGCATCACTACAATCCGTGCAATCAGCCCAGGTTGGCGCTGACCATTGCATACATCATCGGCAGCGACAGCAGCACGTTGAGGCGGCTGGCGATCAGTGCGCGCGGGCCTGCCGAGGCCTTTTCCTCCGTGCTTGCCTCGACAATGCCAAGGATCTTCTTCTGCGCGGGCCAGATGATGAACCACACGTTGAACGCCATGATCAGCGCCAGCCACATGCCGGTCCCGATCAGGTTGATCCCGTCGGCGCCGGTGCCGCCAAAGGTGAGCGCCTGCGCACCGTAACCGTTGTGGAATGCAATGGTGAGACCGGTCAGCACCGTGAGCGCCGCGGCCCAGCGGAAGAAGAACAGCACCTTGGGCGCGATATGCCCGGTGACGGCGCCCTTCTGTTCCGCCGGGATCGCGGGCATCGTCGGCACCTGAACGAAGTTCAGGTAATAGAGCAGGCCGATCCACAGCACGCCAAAGAACAGGTGGAGCCAACGAAACACGTCATCGGCGATGGATTTGCCGTCCTCACCGGTCCAGCCGGTGAAGGACGATATCACGATCAGTGCGGCAACAATGCCGAGCAGCAGCACAAGATGCAGGTTTCCAAAAAGCTTTGCCATGATTTTCCCCTCGATCCGGTTGATGGGACCAGCCGCATGCGGCGCGGCGGTTTCGGCGGGGATTGTGATCGGATTGCACCATCATTTCAACCCCCGGCTGCCGGGCACCAGTGGAGGAATTCAGCCGTCCGTGGCGGGGTTTTCCGGCTCATCCTCCATCTTGAGCCCGTGCCGCAGCAGCATGGGAATCTGGCTGAACGTGAACAGGAAGGTCAGCGGCAGAAACACCCAGATTTTCGCCCACAACCAGTCTTCGAAGTCCAGATTGACCCGCAGCGTTTCGTTGAGGACCGCCAGCAGCATGAAGAAAATTCCCCAATTGCGCGACAGTTTGAGCCATCCTTCCTCCGACAATCCCTCGAATGCGGCTTCCAGAAGGACCTGCAGCAGCGCCCGCCCGCGCCATACCCCGATCAGGAGCGCAACGCCCAACGTCACATAGATGATCGTCGGCTTGACCTGGACAAAGGTTGGATCGCCAAAAAAGATGGTCAGTGTGCCGAAACCGACGATCAGCGCGGTCGAAAACCACAGCATCGGCGACACCTTGCCCAGTCGCCACTTGGACACAGCGAGCGCAATCACCGCCGCCATCATGAAAGCCGCTGTGCCCCTGACGATGGCAAAAAGTTCGCCCGCGGCGCTGCTTTCCTCAGGCGAGAACCAGCGATAGGTTCCCAGGAACACCAGGAGCGGGCCGTAATCGACCGCGACATTGAGCCAGCCCGTGCCCTGCTTCTTCTTCGCGCCCGTCATCAGGCTATTCCCGCAATCACCCGCGCGACCAGATCAGGGTCGAAGGGCCTCAGGTCGTCGATCTTTTCGCCCACGCCGATCGCATGGATGGGCAGGCCGTATTGCTCGGCCGCGGCCACCAGAGCGCCGCCGCGCGCGGTGCCGTCCAGCTTGGTCATGATAAGCCCCGTCACTCCGGCAACCTCCTTGAAAACGTCGATCTGGGCGAGCGCATTCTGCCCGTTGGTGGCATCGAGCACCAGCACCACATCGTGCGGAGCCTCGGGGTTGAGGCGGCCCAGCACGCGGCGGATCTTGGCCAGCTCGTCCATCAGCTCGCGCTTGTTCTGGAGCCGCCCGGCGGTATCGACGATCAGCGCGTCGATGCCCTGATCGGTCGCGGCCTTGACCGCGTCGAACACCACGCTGGCCGGATCGCCGCCCTCGGGCCCGCGAACGATCGGCGCGCCGATTCGCTCGGCCCAGGTGGCAAGCTGACCGATGGCCGCGGCACGGAAAGTATCGCCCGCCGCCAGCATTACCCCGTAGTCATCTTCCTGCAGAAGATGCGCGAGCTTGGCGATGGTGGTGGTCTTGCCGCTGCCGTTGACGCCGATCACCAGGATCACCTGCGGGCGGGGGAAGGCGGTGATTTCCAATGGCTTTGCCACCGGGCGCAGGATTTCGGCGATTTCCTCGGCCACGGCTTCTTTCAGCTCGTGTTCGCTGATTTCGAGGCCAAAGCGCTTGGCCGAGAGCCGCGCCCGAATGCGTCCAGCTGCCGCGGGACCCAGATCGGATGTGATCAGCGCATCCTCGACGATATCCAGCGTCTCATCGTCGAGCCTGGCCCTGGTCACCGCCTGGCTCAGGTTCTCGCTGAGCCTTTCGGACGTCTTGCGAAAACCGCCGAACAGCCGTTCGGTCCACGAGCGCCTGGGAGAGTCCGCTTCGCTCACGCCAGCAATCCTTGATCGATATGCGTGGGGCGCAGCGTGACCACTTCGCCTGCTGGCGTTGCTGCGGGCAAGCGGACCCGTGCAAAATTTTCCGCGTGGCCGGTGCCGTCGCGCTCGGCCAGCACCTGCAAATCGGTGCCTAGCAGACCAGCAAGCCAGCTCTGCCGCGTTTCTGCCACCGCCGCGCGCAGTTGCGCCGCGCGTTGACCGATCATCCCCCTGTCAACTTGCGGCATCCGCGCAGCGGGCGTGCCGGGGCGCGGCGAATAGGGGAAGACGTGGCCATGCACGATATCGAGATCCCGAATGATCGAGAGATTGGCCAGGTGGTGTTCGCCTGTCTCGGTCGGGAACCCGGCAATGAGGTCGGCGCCCACGGCCAATTCGGGGCGATGCGACTTGAGCAGGGCGACAAGTTCCACCGCATCGCGGCGCAGATGGCGGCGCTTCATCCGCTTGAGGATCAGATCGTGCCCATGCTGGAGCGACAGATGCAGATGCGGCATCACGCGGGGTTCGCTTGCAAGCAGATCGACAAGCAGCGGATCGATCTCGATCCCGTCGAGCGACGACAGGCGTAGCCGTGAAAGCTGCGCAAACTTGTCGAGTATCGCCTGCACCAGCGCGCCCAGCTTCGGCGCGCCGGGCAGATCATGCCCCCAGCTTGTAAGATCGACTCCGGTCAATATCACTTCGCGCGCGCCGCGATCTAGATGCAGTTCAACCTCGCGCAATACATCAGCCACTGGCAGCGAGCGACCTGGCCCGCGGCCTTGAGGAATTACGCAGAAGGTGCAGGCATGGTCGCAGCCGTTCTGCACCGCGATGAATGCGCGTGTATGGCGGCTTTCGGGTGCCTTCTGAATTGCCGGGGGTACGTTCCAGACGCGCGGATCGAGTTTCGCCCGATTGGCGACGAGCCCATCCACCTCGGGCATGGCCGCCAGCTGATCGCGCTCGATCTCCGCAGCGCAGCCGGTCACCAGCAATCGCGCATCGGGCCTTGTTCGGCGCGCCTTGCGAATGGCCTGGCGCGTCTGGCGCACGGCCTCTGACGTCACGGCACAGCTGTTGACCACCACCAGATTGCTCTCGCTCGCAAGCATTGCGCGCATCCGCTCGCTTTCGGCAATATTGAGTCGGCAACCCAGCGAAATGACTTCCACGCCGCTCATGCAAAGTCATTCCATTCGAACGATCCGCGAAAGCTTTCGGTTGCAGGGCCGCTCATCAGAATGTCGCCCATGCCGTCCCATGCGATTTCCAGCGCGCCGCCGGGCAGGTGTACCGTCACCGGCGACTGCACCAGGCCGCGCGTGACCGCTGCAACCGCGGTGGCACACGCGCCCGTGCCGCACGCCCGGGTCAACCCGGCCCCACGCTCCCACACCCGCAGGTGCACCTCACCGTTGGCGATATGCGCGACGTTGACGTTGACCCGTTCGGGAAACAGTGGATCGTTCTCGATCTCGGGACCTAACCGGTCGAGCGGTACTGCGCGGCTGTCCTCGACGAAGAACACCACATGCGGGTTACCTACATTGACCGCTGACGGGGTCTCCAGACCATCCCAGCTTACCGGCATGTTTTGCGTGTCCATGGCATAGGCGAGGGGAATCTGGTCCCATCCGAAACGCGGTGTGCCCATGTTGACCCGCGCACCGGCGCCAAGCGGTTCAAGCTCGATCATGCCGCCCCCCGTCAGCACGCGGGCAGGCTTGCCCAGCAGCGTGGCGACCGCACGCGCGGCATTGCCGCACGATTCCACCTCGCCCCCGTCGCAGTTGAATATCCGCATGCGCAGGTCGGCTGCGGCATCGGGCTCAAGCACGATCAGCTGATCGCAGCCGATTCCCGTCATCCGATCTGAAATCGCCACCGCAAATTCGCGCGAGATGGCGGGCAGGGGGGCAGCGCGCGCATCGAGCACGACGAAATCATTGCCCAGACCGTGCATCTTGATGAAGGAAACGCGCATTGCCGCTGCGCTCTATTCGGGCGCGGCGTTCCAGTCCAGTATTTCGAGGGTCAGGTGTGTGGTTCAGGCGCGACCTGATGCGGTCATCGGCTGCTCACCAACGCCAAGATCGTGCGCAGACACTATACCCGGGCCACGGCCATGGTCAGGACTCGGACCAGAGGAAGCCAGCCTGCCCGAGTTTGTCAGTCGTTCGTGAACCTGTGCGGCGGTTTCAGGGTGGCCGTAATAGTAGCCTTGCCCCTTGAGATTGCCCATCGACTTCAGCCGCTCCAGGATTTGCTCGTCCTCTATCCCTTCGGCGGTAATGGGCAATTTCAGCCCATTGCCGAGCGAGATAATCGCATCGACGATCTTGGTCGATGAATGCGGACTGCGCACTTCGGCGATGAAGCTGCGATCGATCTTGAGCCGGTCGAAAGGGAGGGCGCGAAGCTGTTCGAGTGTCGAGTATCCCGCGCCGAAATCGTCGAGGCTGATCCTGATTCCCTGTGTGCGCAGGTTCTCGATCATCGAACGGACCATAGCGACATTATCAAGCATGCAGCTCTCGGTGATCTCGATTTCGAGCCGCTGCGGCGGGAAATTGTGCATCACCAGAAGCTTGAGGATCTTTTCGGCAAACCAGGGATCGCGCAGCTGGATCGGTGAGATATTGACCGCCAGCGTCAGCGCGGGATCCCAGTTTCTGGCATCGGCGAAGGCCTGGATCATCAGGCCCTCCGACAGATCGCCGATCACACCCATTTCTTCCGCGATGGGGATGAACACTTCGGGCAGCGTCAGTCCCAGCTTGGGCGATTCCCAGCGCGCCAGCATCTCGAATCCGACCAGTTCTCCGGTCTCGAGATCGATCTGCTGTTCGTAATAGGGAACGAATTCCCCGGCGGCGATGCCATAGCGGATGCTCGCCTCGAGTTCGTGGCGCATGCGCAATTCACTGACCATCGAGGGTTCGAACCATGAGTAACGATCCTTGCCCTGTTTTTTTGCGTGGTACATCGCAATGTCGGCGTGGTGCATCAGTGTTTGGACATTGATCTTGCTGTCCTGCGGCGATCCGCCGCTTTCGACCGCTGCAACACCGATCGATAGCGTTGTCCCGATCACGGGGCCGCTCGATGCAGCCAGGGCGCCCGTCGCATCGTAGATGCGCGAGATCAGGTCGTCGATGTGCTCGCGGTGCGCCGGATCGAACATCGTGACTATGGCGAATTCGTCCCCGCCCAGCCGCGCCAACAGCGCGTTTTCAGGCAGGCATTGTTGCAGGCGCTGGGCGATCTGCACCAACATCCCGTCCCCGGCAGCATGCCCGTTCACGTCGTTGACACGCTTGAAGTCGTCGAGATCGATCATGGCATAGGCTACGGCCCGGTTGCTGGCGGCGGCCTTGTCGCATAACTCGGCCGTCCGCTCTGCCATGCTGCGACGGTTGAGGCATCCGGTGAGGGGATCGATTTCGGCCAGTCGCCGCGCACACTCTTCGGCCTTGCGCCGTTCGGCAATCTCGTCGGTCAGTTCGCGGTAGCGCCGCCAGCCGAACACGAGAAGCACGATATTGAGCAGCATCGCGTTGGCCAGCAACTTGTCCGGCCCCACGCCCTTGCCCATGATTGCCAGAACCGCATCGGGCACAACCTGCCCGCCCGCAGTCACGAAAAGGATTATGGACGCAGTAGCAATACCCAGCGCTACGATGTCGCGGTCGGCCTTGCCCAGTTCTTTTGCCTTGTCGCTGTCCGCCATGACACCTGCTTGCCTGGGCAATTGCCCGCTTTCCCTTGCACCTTGATCTATCGGGAAATCGCAAATCAGGATAAAAATCTGGTTAATCGTGCGCTTGTCAGGCATCTGACGGGCAAGGGCAGACATCATTCGCAATTGTTTGCGAGCAGAATCAGAGGAGTCGTCGGCGTGCCGCGTTATTGGCTTTTGAAGTCCGAACCTTTCAAATACGGCTGGGACGATCTGATTGCCGAGGGGGAGGGCACATGGGACGGCGTGCGCAACTACCGCGCGCGCAACAACCTTGCCGCGATGAAGGTCGGGGACCAGGCGTTCTTCTACCATTCGCGTGAGGGGCTGGAGATTGTCGGGATATGCCAGGTAAGCCTCACGGGAATCGCCGACCCGACCGATTCGACGGGAAAATGGGCGGCGGTGAAGGTGAAACCGCTGATCCGTTTGCCCCGCCCCGTCACCCTCGCGCAGATCAAGGCCGAACCGCGCCTCTCCCAATGCGAGCTGATTCGCCTTGGACGCCTGTCGGTGGCGGAATTGAGGCCCGAGGAATGGGCGACCATCTGCGAAATGGCGGGTCTGTAACCCCGCATTGGTATATCGACATGCTTAATGTCCCGCCTTGCGACAGCCGAGGAATACCGCGCGCGTTATGGTTAGGATCGGGTTAAGAACCGGCCCATGCGCAGGTCACTGGTCCTCACCAACGAAGCCGCAAGGCATCCCTTTCTCGCCTCGCTCCCGCCGCATGTGCGGCAGAGCCCGCCCGATCACGAGGCGCAGAACGCCTGGCGCCTGTCACGCGACGACGTGCGCGGTGTCGTGACCACCTATTTCGCGGTCTTTGCCGCTGCACTGGTGTTCATCGCCTGACTTGCTGAAGCCGCCAGCTCTTCCTCGTGCAGCCGTTTGCCCAGCCAGGCTGAAACCAGGCACATGGCTGCGCTGAGAAGCAGTTGATCGACGATCGCTATTCCGACCATGCTCAAGGCTATCGCGATCAGCGATCCGCCCACCATCGCCCCTGAATTGACGATATTGTTGGCGGCAATCGTGCGCGCGGCCTGATCGGGTGCGCAGCGCGTCGTCAGGAAAGCATATAGCGGCACCACGAACATCCCGCCTGCGATGGCAATTCCCAGCAGGCACAGCAGGATGAGCGATGCGAGCGGCCAGGCAACGAATTCGGCCACACCCATGTGGCTGGGGGGCAGGTCGGTCTGCCACACGCGGCAGACGAGATGGAACGCCACCACGAACAATCCCATGGCAATGACCGAGGCGGGGGCATATCGCGCCGAAACCGTGCCCTTGAGCAGCGCATTGATGGATATCGATCCGATCGCCACCCCCACTGAAAACACCACCAGGAACAGGCTGGCGACTTCCTTGCTGGCCATCAGCGTGTTCTTGGCCAACGGGGGAAACTGGATGAACAGCACCGCGCCGATGGTCCAGAAGAAGCTGATCGCCAGAATCGCAAAGAAGATCTCGCGATCGTGCATCGTGTTCCTGACCAGTTTGATCGAAGCGCGCAGGATGTGCCAGTCCAGCCGTTCGATCTTGCCTGACGGGGGGGCGGGCGGAACCTGGCGGCTGGTCATATAGCCCGCGATGGCAACGATCAGGATGGTGGCGGCCGCCCATTCGACCGGGATCCATCCGGCGAGGATCGTCCCGGCCAGGATCGCGACATAGGTTCCCGCTTCGACCAGGCCGGTGCCCGCCAGCACCTCTTCCTTTTTCAGATGCTGCGGCAGGATGGCGTACTTGATCGGCCCGAAGAAGGTCGAATGCACGCCCATCGCAAGCAGAGCGGTCAGCATGAGCGGAATGGCGATGGTCTGTGTGCCGATCCCCTTCCATGCCAGCGCAAGGCCCAACCCGCCAACCACCATGATCCCGATTTCCGCCAGCTTTACCCATCGGATGATGGCTGCCTTGTCACGCATGTCGGCCAATTGCCCCGAGAGCGCCGACAGGGCGAAGAACGGCAGGATGAACAGGCCCGAGGCAAGCGCGCTGAACGAAGCTTCGGCCTGCTCATCGTTAAAGACGCTATAGACCACGAACAGCACCATCGCGGTCTTGTAGAGATTGTCGTTGAAAGCGTTGAACAATTGGGTGACGAACAAGGGCAAAAATCGCCGCTGGCGCACAAGATGCGTGGAAGTCGTCATGCAATTGTCCCCGAACGGCTCTGGATGCGCGCGGTTCTATAGCAAGCCAAGCGGTGAACAAGGTCGCTTGCGATCTTTTTCCCGCGGCGAACAACAGCTAGAATTGCCCGGCGATGCTGACCTTGCCCAATACGCTCACCCTCTCGCGCATACTGGCGCTTCCCTTCCTGGCATTCCTGCTGTGGTGGCCCAATTGGGAGCTGGGCTATCTCCTTGCCTTCGTGCTCTACACACTGATGGGCATAACCGATTACTTCGACGGCTACCTCGCCCGTTCGAGTGGGGCGGTATCGAAGCTCGGCATCTTCCTCGACCCTATCGCCGACAAGATCATGGTCGCCACGGTGATTCTGGTACTCACTGCGCAGGGTGTGCTGCGCGGGCCCTATGTGGGCGACATGCATGTCATCGCCGGGCTGATCATCCTGGTGCGCGAGATCGCTGTATCGGGTCTCAGGGAATTTCTCGGCGGATTGCAGGTGTCGGTGCCGGTGACGCAGCTGGCCAAGTGGAAGACTACTTTTCAGCTCGTGGCGCTGGGTGCGCTGATCCTGGGTCGCGGCCTGCCTGACTGGAATGTCGCATTGGGCGCGATCGATGCCAATGTCCCGCATACCGTCGGGCTTACCACGCTGTGGGCCGCGGCGATCCTGACGCTGGTGACCGGGTGGGACTATCTGCGTGTGGGACTCAAGCACATGGATTGAACGAAGTCCTGCCGGCATTGCGAATTCTCCTCGCAGTGTTTTCCGGCGGGTTTGAAACCGATCGGCCGGTTTGAGCGAACCAGGGTCAAAGAGCCCAAAAGGTCGCACCATGTCTGTCTTTTCGCCACCTGCGCCGCCTTGCCGCGCGCCCGTCAACCTTTTCGCAAGCTTAAGGGGTTAACCAACCCTCATGAGCGCGACTTTGACGACCTTTATCGGCATGTTCATGAAGCTTGGCGTGGTGGCGCTGATCTTCAATGAAGTGCGCGGAGCGGTGCTTGCGCTGCCGGTGCTCTATGCCATGTATCACTCGGGCGGATCGCTGATGGCGATCTGGCTGGGCCTGTGCTCGCTTGCGGGCATTGCCCTTTCGGTAGTGGTGCCGATCTTCGCGGCGAAGAAGCTGGAACGGTTTGCGCAAGCAAAGCTGGCTCCAGCAGTTGCGCACTAACCCGCCTTCAACTCCTCCGCCAGCAGCCTGAAATCGTCCGCGCGCGGGGAATTCCTGCGCCAGATCAGCGCGATCTCGCGCTTCGCATGTTTTGCCTTCAGCGGGCGGGCGACGACCTCGGTGCCGCCCAGGATCCCGGCATCGATCGCTATTTCAGGCAACATGGTCAGGCCCAGATCGTTATCCACCATCTGCACCAGCGTGTGCAGCGAAGTGCCGATCATTGCCGCGCTGGCGCGCAGTTCGGGCCGGTTGCAGGCGGCCAGCGCATGTTCCTTCAGACAATGCCCGTCCTCGAGCAGCAGCAGGCGGCCCCCCGAACTCATGGCATCGATCATCGCCGAATCTACAACCGCGGGCGGATCGCGCGGATCATCCTTGGGGAAGGCGACGAACAGCCGGTCGTCGGCAATATGCGCGGAATCGACCTCTCCGGTGGCAAACGGAAGCGCCAGCAGCACGCAATCGGCCCGGCCATGCTGAAGCGATTCGACTGCCTGTGCGCTCGTCTCCTCGCGCAACATCAGCTTCAAATCGGGGCGCTCGCGGCGCAGGCGCGGCAGGATGCGCGGCAGCATGAAGGGGGCGATCGTGGGTATCACGCTCAGCCGCAGCGTGCCCGATAGCGGCTTGCCCGCAGCCTGCACCAGATCGGCCAGTTCCTCCGCCTCGCGCAGCAGGCGATGCGCCTTGACCGCCACCTGCTCGCCCAGCGCGGTGAAGCGCACCACGCGGCGGCTGCGTTCGACCAGCGTCACCCCCAGCAGCGATTCGAGCTCGCGGATGCCGGATGAAAGCGTCGATTGCGAAACGAAGCTCGCCTCTGCCGCTTTGCCGAAATGGCCGTGTTCGTGCAGCGCCACCAGGTATTGCAACTGCTTGATGGTGGGAAGGTAGGTGGACATGCTGTCTATGCCCTTAGCCCGACATGGCAAGGGCGCAAAGTCCTACGCGATGGAACACATGAAACACGGTCCAAAGCAAAATAAATCGCGGGGCACGGCACTGTGATTTGCGCGGGCTGGGTGATGGAATGCCGGATGTTTGCCATGCGGTGAGGATAGCGCCGAGGGGCGATGTAGGAAATTGGGGCGGGACTCGCGCATCCTCCCCGGCACGGGGAGGGGACCACCTGAAAGGTGGTGGAGGGGACGGGCATCGCGCAGAACGATATCCATGTGCAATGTCACCGCATTCAAAGGTGCGGGCGAATAAAGTATACTGTCCCCTGAATTTCCTGAAACTGGTTGATGGTGGGGAGATAGGTCCACATGAGCTAGCAGTTAACTCTGCCGCCGGGGTGGCGAGTTTAGGCGGGGGCAGGAAGGGGGACACTCGTTCGAATTCTCAAAACTGTGACTTTCCCGGGAAGTGAACCAATTCCAGCTGGGTGACGCCGGTTTTGCCCAGGCGCTGACGTTGGGCGCGAGCTTTAGCGGGTACGGCTCCACCCGGTCCGTCACTTCCATTTTTCGATTATAGCTTTCACTTGTTCTGGCACGCCCCACGAGCCGCTGACTTGGCTATTTGTCTTCACCGCCTTTTTGAGGCGGGGCGAATACGACTCATCCCAGCTCTTTAGCCGCTCAACATATGTCATTCGCTCTTTCGCGGTAGCAAAGCTTCCGCTGTTAACGAAGAGGTCAATCACTATGTCGGCCATCTTCTGTTGGAGCTTCTTGTGGTCAATGGCGGCTTCAAACAGCTCCTTGGCGATTTGCGGGGCAGACTTACCATTTCCATTGAAAGCTTGGAACCTGCTCACAAAGCCGTGCGGGTCCGCGCCACATCTGACTGCAAAGACGGGAATGCCTTTTCCCAAGGCATACCCTACCTCCTGATCGCACCATTTGCTTGCACCAAAGTCCGGATGAATAAGAGCCACTAATAGGTCGCACGTAGCAAGAGCGGTCTCGATCTCTGTCTGCCATTCGAGCGTAGGGTGGATATCGTTGTGAGCGACGAATGAACTCATGCCATAGCGCGAAAGTGAAGTTTGGATGTGGGCAGCTAGCTCGCGCTCGCCTGTCAAATGAGAGATGAACACCCGCAAATGGCCATCCGCCCAATAAGGCGTCTCTGGTTCAGGTGACGCCACGTCAGCACCGGCCTGATTGATGCCATAGTGTTGTGCGAGTTCAACCAACTCGTCATCATTACCATCTTCAATCATATGGATGACGTAACTGTTCTTATCACCTGACCACTGATCACTGACTGGAAAGCCAAACTGCTTGAGCGTGAGATCGAGCGAAGTCCATTCCTCGCCTTCCAGATGTTCGGCGATGATTTTGATAAGTTTTACGCGCTGTGAATTGCTTAGCTTCATTGATCGTCGATAGCCGATGGAGTGTAAAAAATCATTCGAGATGTTTTTGAGGGGCTCGAAATTTCCAGAGCAACAGGCGAGTGGTCAACTATTCCGCCGCCTGCGCCAGTTCCAGCGGTGTCTGCGCCTCGTCAACGTGCGTCATCGCCAGCTTGCCGCTGACGACCGCGAACGCCATCCGGCCTTCGACCAGTTCCAGCGCGTCTCGCCCGAACACCTCGTAACGCCAGCCTTGCAGCACCGGCAGGTCACGGACCCCCGCGGCGAGCGCTTCCATTTCTTCGGACCGGGTGAGCAGCCGCGCGGCAACGTCGATCTCGCGGCTGCGGATCTTGAGCAGCAGCTTGAGCAGGTCGGCCACGAGGGCGCCCTCCTTGCCCAGCGGCGCTCCGCGCTTGATCTTTTCAGGCAGTTCCGCGGCGTCAAGCGGTTCGGCCTTTTCGATCGTCTTCATCAGCCGCTTGCCGATGTCGTTGTCGCGCCAGGCGGCAGACAGACCGCGCACCTTGGCCAGATCGGCCTGTTTTTTGGGCGGGTGGCTGGCGATATCGGCCAGCGTTTCATCGCGCATGATGCGTCCGCGCGGGATGTTCTTGTGCTGCGCCTCGCTTTCGCGCCACGCGGCCAGCACCTTGAGTCGGCCAAGCACGGCGGGATTGCGCCCCGGCTGGCGGATTCGGTGCCAGACGGTTTCGGGGTCGCTCAGGTAATTGCCCGGATCGGCCAGCTTTTCCATTTCGGCATCGAGCCAATCGCCCCGCCCGGATCTGATCAGCTTCTTCAGAATCTTGGGAAAGATGGTCGAAAGATGCGTCACGTCGCCGATGGCATATTCGATCTGCCGTTCGGTCAGCGGGCGGCGGCTCCAGTCGGTAAACCTCGCACCCTTGTCGATTGTCAGGCCCATCCAGCTTTCGACCAGATTGGCATAACCGATCTGTTCGGACTGGCTGATTGCCATCATCGCGATCTGCGTGTCGAAGATCGGGTGCGGGGTCTTGCCGGTGAGGTTGACGATGATCTCGACATCCTGCCCGCCGGCGTGGAAGACCTTGAGCACGTCCTCGTTCGCGGTCAGCAGTTCGAGCAGCGGGGCCAGATCGATCCCGTCTGCCAGCGGATCGACTGCCGCAGCCTCATGCTCATTGGCGATCTGCACCAGGCACAGTTCGGGCCAATAGGTGTTCTCGCGCATGAACTCGGTGTCGACCGCAACGAATTCGGACTTGGCAAGCCGGTCGCAAAGCTCACGGAGCGCCCCGGTGGTTGTAATCAGATCGTGTATTTTCATTCTTTTCGTTTCTTCAGTGGGGCGGAGTACCACCCTCGGGATTCATCCCATCCGGCGCGCACAGCTTGACAAAATCCCGTGCTTGCCCTGTTAGCGCGCCTGATCAGAGGCTGCGGCGCGTGCCGCATCTTCCGCACGCGCCCATAGCGCCATACTACCGAATTTGGAAAGTTTTTAGATGCACGCCTATCGTACCCACAATTGCGCACAGTTGAGTGAGGCCGAAGTGGGCCAAACGGTGCGGCTATCCGGCTGGATTCACCGCAAGCGTGACCATGGCGGGGTACTGTTTATCGATCTGCGCGATCATTACGGCTTGACCCAGATCGTGGCCGACGGGGATTCGCCCGCGCTGGCGCTGCTCGAGTCGCTACGCGCCGAATCGGTCGTCACCATCACCGGCGAGGTCAAGGCGCGCAGCGCGGCGACGGTGAACCCCAATCTCCCGACCGGGGCAATCGAGGTCTATGCACGCGAGGTGCGGGTGCAGAGCGCGGCGGAAGAACTGCCGATGCCGGTAGCTGGCGAGCAGGAATACCCCGAGGATGTCCGTCTCAAATACCGTTTCCTCGATCTGCGCCGCGAAACGCTCCACGCCAATATCATGAAGCGCGTGGCGATCGTGGCCGACATGCGCGAGAGGATGCGCGCGGCGGGCTTCAACGAATTTTCGACCCCGATTCTCACCGCTTCCAGCCCAGAGGGCGCGCGCGACTTTCTGGTCCCCAGCCGCATCCATCCGGGCAAGTTCTACGCGCTGCCGCAGGCCCCGCAGCAGTACAAGCAGCTGCTGATGGTGGCGGGTTTCGACCGCTATTTCCAGATCGCACCGTGCTTCCGCGATGAAGACCCGCGCGCCGACCGGCTGCCGGGCGAATTCTACCAGCTCGATCTCGAAATGAGCTTCGTCACGCAGGAAGAGGTGTGGGAGACGATGGAGCCGGTCATCGCCGGAACTTTCGAGGCCTTTGCTGAAGGGCGGCATGTGACGCCCGCAGGCAGCTTCCCGCGCATCGCCCATGCCGAGGCGATGCTCAAATACGGCACCGACAAGCCCGACCTCAGGAATCCGCTGATCATCAGCGATGTCTCGCAGCATTTCGCGCAATCTGGCTTCGGCCTGTTTGAGCGTATTGTCGGTTCGGGCGGGGTGGTGCGCGTGATCGCGGCGCCGGGTACGCATGAGAAGAGCCGCAAGTTCTTCGACGACATGAACGACTGGGCGCGCAAGGAAGGTTTCGCCGGCCTCGGCTATGTCACGCGCAAACAGGGCGAATTCGGCGGCCCGATCGCCAAGAACCACGGCGAGGAACGCATGGCCGCACTTTACGCCGAATTGGGGCTCGGTGAGAACGATGGGCTGTTCTTCGCCGCAGGCAAGGAGGCTGATGCCGCCAAGCTGGCAGGCGCCGCGCGCATCCGCGTGGGCGAACAGCTCGATCTGATCGATCGCGAGCGGTACGAGCTCGCCTGGATCATCGATTTCCCGTTCTACGAGTATGATGAGGACGAGAAGAAAGTCGATTTCAGCCACAATCCGTTCTCGATGCCGCAGGGCGAGCTGGAAGCGCTTGAGACACAGGACCCGCTGACAATCCTCGCCTATCAGTACGATCTCGTCTGCAACGGCTTTGAAATCGCATCGGGTTCGATCCGCAATCACCGGCCCGAAACCATGGTCAAGGCGTTCGAGATCACCGGCCTGTCGCAGGCGGATGTCGAGGAGCGTTTCGGCGGGATGTACCGTGCGTTTCAGTACGGCGCGCCGCCGCATGGCGGCATGGCGGCGGGGGTTGACCGGATCGTCATGCTGCTGTGCGACGCCAAGAACCTGCGCGAAATCACGCTGTTCCCGATGAATCAGCGCGCCGAGGATCTGCTGATGGGCGCGCCCAGCCCGGCAGAGCCAAGGCAACTGCGCGAATTGCATCTGCGCACGATCGAACCGCCCAAAGCTTGAGCGTGCACCGCACAGCGCCTATCGTTCCGAGCGAAGGGTGCGCGCGACATGAACATGCAATTTGATCGCAGATCGGCGCTGGCGGGCGCGCTCGCCGTTTCGCTGGCCGCCTGCGGCCC
>LOEX01000114.1 GCA_001516125.1 Sphingomonadales bacterium BRH_c42 | reverse complement strand
TGCGCGATTTCGCGCATGTCGCGGGCCTGGGCGGCTCTCAAGGGGGCACAGTGACGCACAAGGTTGCCGACGACGCGCTGACCCGGCTCGAGATCGACCGGCTCGGCCTCGACGCGATGGACCGGCGCTATCTCACCATGATCGCCGCCACCTACAAGGGCGGGCCGGTGGGGGTGGAGACGCTGGCGGCGGGCCTCGCCGAACCGCGCGACACGGTGGAGGACGTGATCGAGCCCTACCTCATCCAGCTAGGCCTGCTGGCGCGCACAGCGCGCGGGCGCGTGCTCAACGATGCCGGGTGGGAGCATCTGGAGATGCGCCCTCCGGCGCCAAAGGGTAATGGGCCTCAAACCGGCTTGTTCGACGAGGGGAAATAGGTTGCCGGTCAGCGGGTAACGGGCAGCCCCGCCGCCTGCCATGCCTCGATCCCGCCATCGAGGTGTCGCTCTTTCCTGCCGGTGAAGTCTGACAACCGCTCGGCCGCCCTCGCCGAACGGCGGCCCGAATGGCAGTAGAACACCACTTCGCGCCCGTCCGAAAGATCGAGCATGGCGGGATCGAACCGGTCGATGGGGATGTGCTCCGCGCCGGGGATCATGCCTTCTGCCACTTCCTCGTCGCTGCGCACGTCGATCAGGCGAATTTTGCCCCCGCCAAGTTCGCCCGATAGCTGCGCTGCCTCAACCGACTGGACCTTGTCCGGATCGACCGGCGGGGAACAGGCGGCGAGCGCAAGCGCCAGCGAGGCCGACCAGATCAGCCTATGCAGCGAGCTTCCTGAGCACATAGTGGAGGATGCCGCCATGCCGGTAATACTCCATCTCGTTGGCGGTATCGATCCGGCATAGCGCGGTGAAGCTGAACGTGGAGCCATCGGCGCGGGTCACCGTAACTTCCACATCCTGACCCGGCTCGAGGCTCGCCAACCCCCGGATCGAGAAGCGGTCATCACCGGTGAGGCCCAGCGATGCGCGCGTGTCGCCATCCTTGAACTGCAAGGGCAGCACGCCCATGCCGACCAGGTTCGAGCGGTGGATACGCTCGAAGCTTTCGACGATCACCGCGCGCACGCCCAGCAGCAGCGTGCCCTTGGCCGCCCAGTCGCGGCTCGATCCGGTGCCGTATTCCTTGCCGCCGATCACCACCAGCGGCGTGCCGTCCCCCTTGTGCCGCATCGCCGCGTCATAGATCGGCATCAGTTCGCCCTTGTAGCGGGTCATGCCACCCTCGACGCCTTGCACCATCTCGTTACGGATGCGGATATTGGCAAAGGTGCCGCGCATCATCACCTCGTGATTGCCGCGGCGGCTGCCATAGGAGTTGAAGTCCGCCTTCGCCACCTGATTGGCCTGCAGATACTGCCCGGCCGGACTGTCTTCCTTGATCGAGCCAGCGGGCGAGATGTGATCGGTGGTGACCGAATCGCCCAGGATCGCCAGCGGCACCGCCTCGGTCACGTCGGTCACCGGCGGCGGGGTCATCGTCATCCCCTCGAAATAGGGCGGATTGGCGACATAGGTGCTGCCCGGGCGCCACTGGTAGGTGTCGGACGGCTCTACCTTGATTGCCTGCCAGTGCTCGTCGCCCTTGTAGACATCGGCATAGCGCTTCTCGAACATGGTGCGGTCGATATTGGCGGCGCGGTGCTCGGCCACTTCCTGATTGCTCGGCCACAGATCCTTGAGGAAAACGTCGTTGCCGTTCTGGTCCTGCCCGATCGGCGTCGTGGTAATGTCCAGCGTCACGGTTCCCAGAAGCGCGTAGGCGACCACCAGCGGCGGGCTGGCAAGGAAGTTGGCGCGCACATCGGGCGAAACCCGGCCCTCGAAATTGCGGTTGCCCGAAAGTACGCTGGCCGCGACGATGTCGTTGCCGTTGATCGCCTGGCTGATCGGCGCGGCGAGCGGGCCCGAATTGCCGATGCAGGTGGTGCAGCCATAGCCGACCAGATCGAAACCGATCGCATCGAGATGGTTCTGGAGGCCTGACTTGACCAGATAGTCGGTCACGACCTGCGATCCGGGCGCGAGCGAAGTCTTGACCCAGGGCTTAGGCTTCAGGCCCTTCTCATTCGCACGCTTGGCGACAAGGCCTGCGGCGATCAGCACGTCGGGGTTCGAGGTGTTGGTGCAGCTGGTGATCGCCGCAATCACCACGTCGCCGTCGCCGATATCGTGATCCTTGCCCGCAACCGGGACGCGCGCGGGCGCGGACTTGCCATAGACCTTGGACAGGTCGGAATTGAAGAGATCGTCAACTTCGGGGAGGTTCACCTTGTCCTGCGGCCGCTTGGGCCCGGCAAGGCTGGGCACCACGCTGCCCATCTCGAGTTCGAGCGTCGAGGTGAAGACCGGCACGTTCGCCGGATCGAACCACATGCCCTGTTCCTTCGAATAGGCCTCGACCAGGGCGATCTGGTCTTCGCTGCGCCCGGTAAGGCGCAGATAGTCGAGCGTCTTGTCGTCCACGCCGAAGAAACCGCATGTCGCGCCGTATTCGGGCGCCATGTTGGCGATCGTTGCGCGGTCAGCGAGGCTGAGGTTCGAAACGCCGGGGCCATAGAATTCGACGAAACGGCCCACCACGCCGTGCGCGCGCAACATCTGCACGCAGGTCAGCACCAGATCGGTGGCGGTCACGCCTTCGCCCAGCCTGCCGGTCAGCCTGAAACCTACCACCTCGGGGATCAGCATCGATACAGGCTGGCCGAGCATCGCGGCCTCGGCCTCGATCCCGCCCACGCCCCAGCCGAGCACGCCCAGCCCGTTGATCATGGTGGTGTGGCTGTCGGTGCCGACGCAAGTATCGGGATAGGCGACCGTCGCGCCGCTTTGGTCCTCGCTCGACCACACGGTGCGGCCGATGTTCTCGAGGTTGACCTGGTGGCAGATGCCGGTGCCCGGGGGCACGGCGGAGAAATTGCGAAAGCTCTTCGATCCCCATTTGAGGAAGTCGTACCGCTCGGCGTTGCGCGCATATTCGAGTTCGACGTTCTTTTCGAAGGCCTTGGGATGGCCGAATTCGTCAACCATCACCGAATGGTCGATCACCAGGTTGACCGGCACCAGCGGGTTGATCTTGCTGGTGTCCCCGCCCAGCCGGGCGATCGCATCGCGCATCGCGGCAAGATCGACCACGCACGGCACCCCGGTGAAGTCCTGAAGCAGCACGCGCGCCGGGCGGTACTGGATCTCGCGGCCCGTTGCCGGGTTTTTCTGCCAGTCGGCAATCGCCTGGATATCGCCGGTGGAAACGGTAAACCCGCCATCCTCGAAACGCAGCAGGTTCTCGAGCAGAACCTTCATCGAGATCGGCAGGCGCGAGATATCGCCGATCGTCCGTTCGGCGCGGGCAAAGGAATAATAGGCATAGTCCTTGCCATTGACGTTGATCGTCGAACGGGCATCAAGCGTGTCCTTGCCGACCTGGGTCATGCGCGGTGTTTCCTTTCAAGGGTCAGGCGCGATTCCGCAGGGCGTGGGGAGCGGATTCGCTGCCGGTTGGCTTTGCCGCGCACCTGCGCTTTCAGGCGGGCGAGGTCAAGTCTTCGCGCTTAGAGCGGTGTGCGGTATATCCGACCCACCGCTCAGATCGCCGATGGTTCGGGACGGCGCGTTGTGGCGATCAGGCACCCCACCACGATCATCAGTGCACCGGCCAGCGTGGCCAGCGTCACCTGCTCGCCGAAAATCCACCAGCCCAGCGCTATGGCCCATAACAGGGCGGTGTATTCGATCGGCACCAGCACCTGCGCCTCGGCCCTGGCATAGCCCCACGACAGGCATAGCGCCGCCGCGACCGCCATGGCCGCGCTGGCGGTGAGCGCAAGCCAGACCTCGCCTTCGGGAATGACCAGCAGGAAAGGTGCGCCCGCCAGCATTATCAGTGCAATCGAACCGTTGAGGAACGTGCTGATCTCGCTGGGGCTGGCGATCAACGCCTGCTGGCGCTGGAGCACCAGGTTCCAGGCATAGAGCACCGCCGAAACCAGCAGCGCGACAAGGCCGACAACGGCATCGTCGGAGAGGTCTTCCTGCCCGATCTTGCCGCCGACGATGATCGTGACCCCGACGAGGCCCAGGACCGCTGCAATGATCGCGCGGCGGTTGATCTGTTCGCCCAGCAGGACGGCCGCCAGATAGAGCGCGATCAGCGGCGAAATGAACGACAGCGCGATTGCCTCTGCCAGCGGGAGATAGATCAGCGAGAAGAAGAAGCTCCAGCCCATGAAGGCGACCACCACGCCGCGCACCAGATGGACCTTGAGCACCGCGCGCTTGGGCCAGTTGCGTTCGCGTACCAGCCAATAAGGAAAGATCATTGCAAAGCCGATCATGCTGCGCAGGAAGAATGCGCTGTAGGCGCCGATCGCGATCGAAGCCCCTTTCATGATCGCATCCATGCCCGAAAAGAATCCGATCCCGACGATGGCGGCGATCACCGGGAGGAATATCGGGCTGCGATGCATCATTCGCCTCTAATGGCCTGCTGTGACTTCGTCATCACCAATCGCGTGATTCGGCAAGGCGAAGGCACAATAGTCGAAAGAGATGGCATCGATGGCGCCGGGAGGGCGCTGGGAAGCCGCCGGATTGACAGCGGCTGGCGGTTGCCGCTGGATCAATGTAACGTCATCGGGCACTAACGCGCCAAACGGGGTCGCATGTCCGATAACATGATTTCACAAGTGGCCGATCCGCGCGAAGAGCGTATTCGCGATGTGGTGATCGTGGGCGGGGGCTCGGCCGGCTGGATGGCCGCGACCATGCTGGCGACCGCGCTCTCGCGCGAGATCAGGATCCGCCTCGTCGAAAGCGACGCGATCGGAATTGTCGGGGTGGGCGAAGCCACGATCCCGCCGATCAAGAAATTCAACCGCTTCTGCAAGGTCGACGAGCAGGCGTTCCTGAGGGAGACCAACGGCACGTTCAAGCTGGGGATCGAGTTCCACAACTGGGGCATGCCGGGCGACCGCTATCTGCACCAGTTCGGGTTCGTCGGGCGCGAGCTCGATGCGATGGTCAAGCTGCACAACTGGTGGCTGACGGGGCGCCTTGCCGGGCAAGCGGATTATCCCGCATGGGAAGACGTTTTCATTGCCAAGGCTGCCGCGCGCGCCAACCGCTTTGCGCTACCGGCGCACCGCCAGGGCGATCCGCTGGGCAGGTTCACCTATGCCTATCACTTCGATGCGCTGCTCTATGGCAAGCATTTGCGGCGCCTGGCCGAAGCCCGGGGTGTCGAGCGGGTCGAAGGCACGATCGTCGATGTCGAGCGCGCGGACGGACATGAGGGCGTCACGGCGCTCTTGATCGAGGATGGTCGCCGGATCGAGGCCGATCTCTTCATCGACTGTTCGGGATTCCGCAGCCTGCTCATGGGAGAGGCGCTGAACGAGCCGTTCGATGACTGGTCGCACTGGCTCCCTGCCGACCGAGCCATGGTGGTGCCGAGCGCGCCCGCGAAGGACGGCATCACCCCCTATACCAAGGGCATCGCCCACCCGGTGGGCTGGCAATGGCGCATCCCCTTGCAGAACCGGATCGGCAACGGGCATGTTTTCTCGAGCAGCTTTTCAAGCGAGAGCGAGGCCGAGCAGCGCCTCATGGCGACGCTCGACACCACCCCGCTCGACACACCGCGCCTGCTCAAGTTCCGCACCGGGAGGCGCAGGCGCGCCTGGGCGGGCAATGTCGTGGCGCTGGGGCTTTCATCGGGCTTCCTCGAACCGCTCGAATCGACCAGCATCCATCTCGTGCAAAGCGGGCTTGAGCGGCTGATCGAGCTGTTCCCGACCCGGCGCATGGATGCGGTCCTGCGCGACCGTTACAACGCGCAAAGCGAGCGTGAGTGGATGCAGGTGCGCGATTTCATCATCGTGCATTACAAGCTCACGCAGCGCACCGATTCCGAGTTCTGGAAATACACGGCAGCGATGGACATTCCCGACAGCCTCTCGGCAGTGCTTGATCTGTGGAAGGAGCGCGCCATTCTCGGCGTCGATGGTGGCCACCTGTTCCAGCTGGGCAGCTGGAGCTCGATCCTGATCGGGCAGAATTTCCTGCCGCAGGGGGTTCACGCATTGGCCGACCGGGCAGAGCCAGCGGCGGTCGCCGCCGACATCCGCCGCATCGTCGATGAGGTCAATCGCGCTGCCAGCCAATTGCCCCAGCACCATGAATTCATCGCGCGTTATTGCGCCGCGCCAGCCAGCTAACCGCGTGCGCGCGCCTGCCGGTAGGTACCCAGGATGCGCAATTGCTTGGAATGGAAGGCCAGCTCTTCGAGCGCCCGATCGACCGCCGGATCGCCGGGCGCACCGATGATATCGGCATAGAACATGGTGGCCGAAAAACTCGCCCCGATCTGGTAGCTTTCGAGCTTGGTCATGTTGACGCCGTTGGTGGCAAACCCGCCCATCGCCTTGTAAAGCGCTGCGGGTACGTTCTTCACCTCGAAGATGAAGGTGGTGATCGCCGGCTCGCCCGCCAGAGTGGCTGGATCGACCGGTTCGCGCGCCAGAATGACGAAGCGCGTCATGTTGTCGGGCGAATCCTCGACATTGTTCTCGACAATCTGGAGGCCATAAAGCTCGGCCGCGATCGGCGGCGAGATCGCCGCGATGGTCGGATCGCCTTTTTCGGCAACATAGGCGGCAGCACCGGCGGTATCGGCATGGCTCATCGGCACGATCCCGCGCTCGCGCAGGAAATGCCGCGATTGGCCCAGCGCCTGCGGATGGCTGTAGGCGACCTGGAACGGGCCCTTGCCCACGCCCATCAGCGCATGGTGGATCGGCATGAAGTATTCGCCCACGATCGACAGCCCGCTTTCGGGCAGCAGGAAGTGGATATCAGCGACCCGCCCGTGCTGCGAATTCTCGATCGGGATGATCGCACAGCCCGCCCTGCCCACGCGCACCGCGTCGAGCGCATCCTCGAAGCTGAAGCAGGGCAGCGGCAGGCACTGCGGGCACGCCTCCATCGCAGCGCGATGTGAATTGGCACCGGGCGACCCCTGGAAGGCGATCGCCTGCTGCGGCGCGGCGGCGGCCGATTCGCGCATGGTTTCGACCATCGCCAGGGCGGGTGCTGGAAAGCTGTGCATTGCCGCGCCTGCTATCCGCGCCGGGGGTTCTCCGCAAGTCTCTTGCGTGCAGCGCAACCGGGCTTGCCACCTATGCCCTTGCGCGCAGCGCCTTGCCCGATTAGAGCGACGCGCGAAATCTCAACCAATCCATCACCTATCAGGGCTCACCATGAACGATCGCAAGAATACCGCCTTTGGCTGGATCCTCGGCTCGGGGATTGTCGCGCTGGGCCTGTGGATCATCAGCAGCAATTATTTCGACGAGGAGCGCCCCGAGGAAATGGGCTATGCGATCGCTGGTGCCGAGGAAGCGGGCGGGGGCGAGACCGCCGGACCCGATCTGGGCACATTGCTGGCGAGCGGCAGCGTTGAGGCGGGCGAGAAGATCTTTGCCAAGTGCACCGCCTGCCACACCGCCAACCAGGGCGGCGCGAACGGCATCGGCCCCAATCTGTTCGGTGTGCTGGGCAAGCCCGTTGGCAGCCATGTCGCCGGCTTTGCCTACAGCCCGGCGCTGTCGGGCCATGGCGGCGAATGGAACTGGGAAACCATGGATGCCTGGCTGACCAGCCCCAAGAAGTTCGCCAGCGGCACCAAGATGAGCTTTGCCGGGCTTTCCAAGCCCGAGGACCGCGCCAATGTGATGCTCTATCTTGAAAGCAACGGCGGCGCGCCGGCCAAGCCTGCTCCGGCGGCACCGGCGGCTGAAGAGACTGCCGCGGCGGACGGTGCGACGGGCGAAGCCGAAGCGGCCCCTGCCCCTGCCGAGTAAACCCGCGCCTGAGCTTTAATCACCGGGCGGGACTTCGCTACCGCCCTTGAATTTCTGCGCTATCACATACCATTCGGACGAGCCCTTGCGGCTGGCCGGCGGCTTGGCGTGTTTGACGCTGGCGAAATGGCGCTTGAGCAGCGCGAGCAGATCCTTGTCGGTTCCGCCAGCCAGCACCTTGGCCACGAAGGCCCCGCCCGGCGCCAGGTTTTCGCAAGCGAACCAGGCTGCCGCCTCGACCAGAGCCATGGTGCGAAGGTGGTCGGTCTGCTTGTGGCCCACGGTATTGGCCGCCATGTCCGAAAGTATCAGATCGGGTGTCCCGTCCAGCGCTTCCCGAAGCGCGGCGGGCGCAGTTTCGTCCATGAAATCCATTTGCAGGATGGTGACGCCTTCGATCGGCTCGGTCGGCAGCGGGTCGATCCCCACGATCGACGCGCCCGGCGCCAGCTTGCGCACGACCTGGCTCCATCCGCCCGGCGCGATGCCAAGATCGACCACCCGCTTCGCCCCGCGCAAAAGGGCGAAACGTTCGTCCAGCTCGATCAGCTTGTAGGCGGCGCGGCTGCGATACCCTTCCGCCTTGGCGCGCGTGACGTAAGGATCGTTGAGCTGGCGTTCGAGCCAGCGCGTCGACGAGGCGGTCCGCCCCCGTCTGTTACGCACCCTGCGTTCAGGGTCGCCTCCCGCCCGGCTCACTTTGCGGGCACGCCCAGCTGATCGGCCATCAGGCTGCGCAGGATTCCTTCACGGATGCCGCGATCGGCCACGCCCAGCCGGGTGGCAGGCCAGATTTCGAGGATCGATTCGAGGATCGCGCAGCCTGCCACCACCAGATCGGCCCGATCGGGACCGATGCAGGGCAGTTGGCGGCGATCGCGCACGGACATCGAGGACAGCCGCGCGCTGATGTCATGCATCGATTGCGCGGGAACGATCAGCCCGTCAACTGCCCGCCGGTCATAATGCGGCAGCCCGAGATGCAGGCTGGCGAGCGTGGTCACGGTGCCGCTGGTCCCCAGCAGGCGCAGGTCGCCCTGCGCGCGGGAACCGGCGATCCGCTGCGCAAAGGGTGCGAAGCTATCGGCCACGCGCTGGCGCATCCGGTGATAGCGATCGGTGCGCCCCGCGGGCGTATCTTCCCACGCGCCGACCGTATCGGTCAGCGAGACCACGCCCCAGGGCACGCTCTGCCAGTCGAGGATACGCGGAATGCCTTCGCCCTTTTCGAGCAGGACCAGCTCGGTCGATCCGCCCCCGATGTCGAAAATCACCGCCGGGCCCTCGCCAGGCTCGAGCAGGATATGGCATCCAAGCACGGCCAGCCGCGCCTCTTCCTCGGCGCTGATGATGTTGAGCGCGATACCCGTTTCGCTGCGCACGCGCTCGATGAACTGCGCGCCATTGCTGGCCCGGCGGCAGGCCTCTGTCGCCACCGAATGCGCCAGGTGGACGTTGCGGCGGCGCAGCTTGTCGGCGCAGATATGCAGCGCGGCAATGGTCCGCTCCATCGCCGCATCGGAAAGCCGCCCGGTCTGCGTCAGCGCCTCGCCCAGCTTCACCACGCGGCTGAAGGCATCGATCACGGTGAAGCTGTCGCCTGTGGGGCGGGCGATCAGCAGCCTGCAATTGTTGGTTCCAAGGTCGAGCGCGGCATATGCCTGCCGGTCGCTCCATGCCGCTTCCCGCGTCGTCGCGGGGCCATCGCGGGCCGCCCGGAAATCACCCGAGCAGCTGCGCTGCTGCACCACCCCTGCATCGGCACGCTGGCTGTCATTGGACCGGGAGGGGGGCCTGTAGCGAAAATCGGCTACCTTGCCGGACTTGCCGCCCCTTTTTGTGCCAGCCCTTCCTTTACCGTCCGGCGGAGAGATACCCGCCATTCTTCAATGCTTTCTTTTCCTCCCGCGCAATCATTGCGCAGGGACCTGACGGCGATGCTAGCCTGCGCGGCTGCCGGATACAAGGTGCAGGTTCGATTGCCCGACCTCGCCCCTTGACCTGCGTAGCGGTGGAAACTAGATGCACGCTCCGCTCGGCACGGCGCGCTCCGTTGCCAGAGGGCCTGTTGCCCCGTCGTCTAACGGCAAGACTACGGACTCTGACTCCGTCAATCGAGGTTCGAATCCTCGCGGGGCATCCAGCCTAATTTGAATGATAACATCGCTTGCTCCGCCGCTGGGGCCAGCCTATCGGTGCGGAAATGAGTGATAAAGATCCAGAACGCGAGCTGACCGGCAGAAAATTCTATCCCGCTGGTCAGGAAGCGGCATTTTTCGAAGGCCGTCCGCACCAGACCCCGCAGACACAGCATCCAGCCTACAAGCTGGCCTATCGCGATACCGATTTCCTGCTGCGCGAGGAATTGCGCCCGGTGCGCTTCCAGCTTGAGCTGCTCAAGCCCGAGATGCTGCTTGACGAGGCGCGCGTGGGCTCGACGCTGGTGATTTACGG
>LOEX01000113.1 GCA_001516125.1 Sphingomonadales bacterium BRH_c42 | reverse complement strand
GGCACCGGTGCGTTCGACGACGCGGCGGGCTGCGGCATCATCGCCGCCGCCGCGCAGCATGTGCGCCATGTCGGTCAGCCGCTGCGCACCATCCGCGTGCTGTTCGCAGGCGCGGAGGAGACGGGGCTGTGGGGCAGCAAGGCCTATGCCGCCGCGCATGCGGATGAGCCGGTCGCCGTCGCTCTCGAAAGCGATTTCGGGGCCGACCGCGTGTGGCGCTTCGACAGCAATTTCCGTGAGAGTAACGCTGCGCTGCACGCCCGGATTGCCGCCGGGGTTGCGCGCTTCGGAGTTTCGAGCGGCACCGACGTTGCCACCGGCGGCGCGGACATCAACATCGCGCGCGATCAGGGCGCGGCGGTCATCGATCTGCAGCAGAATGGCACGCGCTATTTCGACCTGCACCACACGCCTGACGATACGCTCGACAAGATCGATCCGGCGCAGCTGCGCCAGAATGTGGCGGTGTGGATGCAAGTGGCCGGAATCCTCGCCAACGAGGCGGGGCCGATCAAGCAGGCGGAATGATCGTGACCATTTCGCAACTCACTAACCAAAATCTCTCAGGGAATGTGGATGGTGAGCCGGATCACGGTGTAAACCGGCGCAAGATGCTCTAAGCGGCAAGCAGCCGTGTTTTCAGGGTCCGCCGCCAATCAGTCAAATAACCAGCATCGCAATTGCTGGATTTCAGTTTTCAGGGAACCATCACCATGCGCCATTCACGCCTTCTCGGTTCATCCGCCGCTGTCGCCATCGCGTCAGCGCTATTCACCATAACGCCTGCCAGCGCGCAGGAATCCGGCGATGCCGCTGCTGACGAGAACGCCGGCGTCGGCGTGATCATCGTCACCGCGCAGCGGCGCGAGGAAAATATCCAGGACGTTCCGATTTCGGTGACGGCGGTCAATCAGGATCAGCTTACCGCGCTGGGCGGGGGCGGCCAGGATATCCGTGCGCTTTCGGGCAAGGTGCCAAGCCTGCTGGTCGAATCATCGTTCGGGCGCACCTTTCCGCGCTTCTACATTCGCGGGCTGGGCAATACCGATTTCGATTTCAACGCCTCGCAGCCGGTCAGCCTGATCTATGACGATGTCGTTCTCGAAAACCCGATCCTCAAGGGCTTCCCGATCTTCGACATGCAGCAGGTCGAGGTGCTGCGCGGGCCGCAGGGCACACTGTTCGGGCGCAATACGCCCGCAGGCATCGTCAAGTTCGATTCGGTCAAGCCGCGGGGCGATTTCGGCGGCTATGCGCGCGTCTCCTATGGCCGGTTCGAGAACATCAATGCCGAAGGTGCGATCAACGTCCCGATGGGCGAAAAGGTCGCCTTGCGCGTATCGGCGCTCTACCAGCGGCAGGACGATTATGTCGACAATGTCCTTCCGTCGGGAACGCAGAAGAATGCGCTGGGCGGGTATGAGGATTTTGCCCTGCGCGTTCAGGCGGAAATCAACCCCAATGACGATCTGGAGATCCTCCTGTCGGGCCAGATCCGCGATCTTGAAGGCACTGCACGCCTGTTCCGCGCCAACAATTTCACGCGCGGCGAGGAAGGGCTGAACGAAAATTTCGATCATCAAACGATTTCCACCGATGGCCAGAACGACCAGAGCCTCACGGCGAAGAACGCGTCCGCGCGCATCACCTGGGACGTGGGGCCGGTTTCGCTGATCTCGGTCACCAGCTTCTGGCATGCCGATTCGACCTCGGTCGGCGATGTCGATGGCGGGTTCGGCGCGAATTTCCTGCCTGCGGGCCAGTTCGGCCCCGGCGACATCCCTTTCACTGCGGAAACGCGTGATACGGTGCCCGATCTCGACCAGTTCACGCAGGAACTGCGGATCGCCAGCAATGGCGACGGGCCGCTCAGCTATCAGGCGGGCTTCTTCTATTTCGATGAGGACCTGGAAATCCTGAGCGAGAATTACTCGACGCTCGGCGATCCGCTCAACGCGCCTGGCGGGGTCAATATCGTGGTCAGCCAGAGCCAGCAGAGCGAGGCCTTCGGCCTGTTCGGATCGCTGACCTACGAGCTGACCGATCAGCTGACCGTGACCGGCGGCATCCGCTATAACGATGACAAGCGCGATTTCGTGGTGGTGCGCAGCAAGGATACGCAGTTCCCGCTGTTTCTGCAGAACCCGCTGGGCACGGTCACACGCGAAGTCAGCGACAACACGGTCACCTGGGATGCCAGCCTGGGCTATGCGGCGAGCGATGACGTGAACCTTTATGCCCGCGTCGCGCGCGGTTATCGCGCGCCCAGCATCCAGGGCCGCATCCTGTTCCCGCCGGCAACGGCCACGCCGCTGGAAGACGGCGTTTCGGTCGCCGATTCGGAGACGATCACCTCTTACGAAGCAGGTGTGAAATCGACGCTCTGGGGCGGGCTCGCGCGGGTCAATCTGTCGGGGTTCTATTATAACCTCAACAATGCCCAGCTCACCGCGGTGGGCGGCGATGTCAACGCCAACCGGGTCATCAATGCCGACAATGTTCGCGGCTATGGCTTCGAGCTTGATGCCGAATTGGCGCCGACCAACAATCTGCTGTTTACCGCGGGCGTGAGCTTCAACGATACCGAGATACAGGACAGCGGCCTGACCACTGCGGCCTGCGGCGGCACGCGGGTCGATACATTCCCCGATGTCTCGCTGTGCACCATCCTCGATCCGGTGGTGATCCCCGCCGCGCCCTTCTCGGCGGCGATCGTCAGCATCGATGGCAACAGCCTGCCGCAATCGCCGCGCTGGATCGCCAATGTCACCGCGCGTTATGACGTGCCGGTGGGCGACGGCGAGGTCTATGTCTTCACCGACTGGTCCTATCGTTCCAAGATCAATTTCTTCCTCTACGAATCGGTCGAATTCCAGGACGATCACCTGCTCGAAGGTGGTGTGCGCGTGGGTTACAAGACCGATCGGCTCGATTTCGCCGTGTTTGCGCGCAACATCACCAAGGATGTTTCAGCGGTGAACGGGATCGATTTCAACAACCTCACCGCGATGGTCAACGAACCGCGCATCTGGGGTGTCGAGGCAGGCATTACGTTCTGATCGCAAGCGTTGGCGCGGGGAGGGTGTTTCGGCCTTCCCCGCCGCCACAGTCCCCCGGACATTCGTGAATCACAAGCCGTTCGCTTGCGCGCGGGAGTTTTCGCGCAAATCCGCGCCCCGGACGGATTTGTCTGGCGAAAACTGGTCGGGGTGACAGGATTCCAGCAAATAGCTGGAATCACTTAAGAAAATAAGGCATATTCCCCTACACAGCACCTGCACAGCTATGGAACTCCGCGCGTTTTCGCTCCAAACCTGCACAGTTTCTGCACAGCGGAGTATCGGAATGGCGTTCATCACCGACAAGGAGGTTCTCAAGTCCGGCCTGATCATTTTCAGGCGCGGCGATGTCGAACACCGCAATTTTTATTGCCGCATCAAGCTCCCCAAAGAGGACCGCTACAAGACGATTTCGCTTCACACCTCGGACCGGGAGTCCGCCCGCGACCGGGCGTTCGATCAGGATGCCGATATCCGGTTTCGGGTGAAGCACGATGTAGCCGTGTTCAATCGTCCGTTTCGGCAGGTGGCGGCAGACTATCTCCAGACGCAGCAGCGCCGCGCCGATACGGGTGAGGTTTCCCATGACCGGGTGAAGAATCTCCGAAACGCCTTCAAGAAGGCGCTCGAAGATTATGTCGGTAGCACCCAAATCCACTTGATCGGCCAAGACAGTTGGGCAGCCTATCCAACGTGGCGGCGGGAAAATGGCAAGGGTCGTTTCCGCGAGCATATTAGCGATGCGACAATTCAATTCGAGATGGGCGCGCTCAACGCGGTAATGAACTTTGCCATCACCAAGCGGCTTGTGCCTGCCAGCCATCGTTTTGAAGGCAGGCCAAAACTCAAAACCATGCGTCGCGACGAGTTCACAATCGAGGAATACCGTAAGCTGCACAGTGTCGGGCGCAAATGGATCAGGGCGGCGACAACGCCCCAAGGCACTTGGTATCGCACCATGTGCTACAATTTCATGCTCATCATGTGCAATACGGGGATGCGTCCGCCCGAGGCCAAGAATTTGCGCTGGCGCGACATTACGCTCGCCAAGGATCGTGACGGGCGCGAGATCGTCGTCATGTTCGTTCAGGGCAAGGGGAAATCGCGCAAGCTCGTGGCTCCCAAGAGCGTCGGCGAATATCTCGACCGCGTGCGCGAGCTGTCTAAGGCCACCGCGCCCGATGATGCCGTGTTCACTATCATCAACGGTAAGCCCGCCAAATATCTTTACAGCGACACTGTTCAGGCCTTGCTCGTTGAGGCCGACTTGCGAATGGGGCCGAACGGCATCCCGCGTTCGACCTATTGTTTCCGCCACACCTACGCCACCTTCCGGCTTAGCGAGGGTGTGGACGTCTATATCCTGTCCGAACAGATGGGCACCTCGGTCAAGATGATCGAGAACCACTACGGCCATGTGAATACCATCAAGCACGCCGACCGCGTGTTGATGGGGATTGGCGGATGGGAAGCCATGCACGCCGATATGGATGCCGAAGGCGACGTTGAAGAAGCCACCGCCAAGGCGCGACAGGCGGCAAAATCGAAACAGTCGGTCCGCCCTGCCCACTTCAAACGCTGACTCCGCATCGCTGATGCCCTTTGGAGCCTTGCGTTTGCGCCGGTTTTCCGATGCGCCGCTGGCGCTCTTGATCGGGACACCGGCCAAGCGGGTGAAGGAAATAGGTGCGCTGAGCCTCAAGCACCCCTTTGCCCGCGTCTTCACCGCATTGCGCCCCTTCGCCGCTGGCGAACTTAAAGGGGTGCAATGCGGTGTCTTTCCACCGGCAACCGAGAATCTTAGCCACTGGTGATTGATTGGCTATCGCTTTATCAATCATTATTATGCTATATCGTGATTGATAGAAAGGGATCTTATCCATCATGCGCTGGAATTGGCAGCTTCCCGACTGGCCTGATTTCCGCTTCGACGCGGATCGCATCCGCGCGTCCGAAGAGCAATTCCTGAAAGGTTCGGGCGTTGTTATTGGTGCGTTGCATCACCTTGACGCCGATGCCCGCGATGGCCTGACCATCGAACTGATTTCACAAGAAGTGGTCGATAGCTCCGCCATCGAGGGAGAAATCCTCGACCGCGCCAGCGTCCAGTCGTCGCTCGCGCGGCATCTGGGCTTTGCCACCGACCAGCGCCGCGCCAGTGCGGCAGAGGCCGGGGCCGCTGAATTGATGGCCGATGTTTATCGCAACCATGCTGCGCCGCTTGACGAACAGACCCTGTTCGCGTGGCACGCGATGTTGATGAACGGGCGGCGCGATATTGCCGATGTTGGGCGCTACCGTAGCCATGAAGATGCGATGCAGATCGTGTCGGGCGCGCTGCACGCGCCGCGCGTGCATTTCGAGGCACCGCCATCGGAGGCCGTTCCTGCGGAAATGTCGCGCTTCATCGCGTGGTTCAACGGCAGCGCACCGGCATCAGCGAACCCGCTTCCAGCGATCACCCGTGCCGCAATTTCGCACCTGTGGTTTGAGAGCATTCATCCCTTCGAGGATGGTAATGGCCGGATCGGGCGGGCGATTGCTGAAAAGGCTTTGGCGCAAAACCTTGCGGCCCCGACGCTGACGGCTCTCGCGGAAACGATCCATCGTCACCGCAAAGCCTATTATGCTGCGCTCCAACTTGGCAGCCAGAGCAACGACATCGACGCCTGGCTGACATGGTTTGCCGATATTGTCATCGAGGCGCAGGCGCGGACGATCACCCGCATTCGCTTCCTGATCGACAAGACGCGGCTACTGGATCGCTTGCGCGGGCAAATCAATGAACGGCAGGAAAAGGCTCTGCTTCGCTTGTTCCGCGAAGGGCCGGACGGATTTGCGGGCGGGTTGAGCGCCGGGAATTACCGGACGATCACAGATGCCAGCCTAGCCACCGCGACCCGTGATTTGAACGACCTGATTGAAAAGGGCGCGCTGATCCGCACTGGCGAGCGGCGTTATGCGCGGTATTGGCTTGCGTAGGCATCTGCTTTTTGAATGCTGTCATCGTAAATTATTGCGCCAACGTCGTCAGCACTTCGGAAATCTCAGTTTGCAAATGCGCGTGTCGCGCCACCCAATGCTGACGCAAGAGTTCTGAAGGCACGAATTCATCGAATTTCTCGACAGCAAGATTTTCCACGAAAGGTGCCAACTCCGCGATGGGCGGACAATTGCCAATGGACGCAAGCACGTCGCGGGTGTCCTCCAGCGAGGCTCCGGTTACGGTTACGCCAACATCGAATGTTTCGCACGCTATCCCGGTCGAAGTCAGGAGGACGGCAAGCACCGAGTTGATTGTTGAACCGCGCCACGTCAAGACATGGACATCCTTGTCGCCTTGCAGAAAGGCGTTGCTCCCAAGCTCCAATCGGCGAAACGCGATGCGGCCTTCCATAAGGCATTGTTGAGCGGTGGCATCCAGATACTCGGGAACATCATCGGCGGCAAAAACACGCAGCATTTCCTGAGCGAGCCGGTCGTGGACAGGTTCGCCAGAAATGCGATCAAATTTGGGTATGCGCCCCGCAGGATGAGCGATAACTTCGACAACTTTCGCCCGATCATCGACGGCGGTAACTCGCCACCGACGACCTGCAAAGCCGATGATGCTCCCAACGCCAAAGGCGTTGATGAGAGGGATCGTCCCAAGGGTGCGCCCTTGATTGGCGACTCTCCATTCTTCGTTCGACTGAAAATTGGCATAGAACTCGCGGCTTGCGGTGATCCGTTCACCCATAGGGCCGAGCATGATTGTGCCATCGGGTGCCTGTTCCAAAAGCGGCTCTTCGCCGCTTGCCATCCCTTTCAGCAGTGATGCAAAATCGCTTGGCGATACTTGGGCAAAAGGTCCGGGGCAGCAAAGCCCTCGATAGAGCGTCTGCGCCTTCGCGCCACCCGACCCCGCAATCAACGACAGGACTTGATGAACCGCCACGGAAAAGACCGACGCATCGGGTGCCGGAGGTTCAACAAATCGATCCAGCAATAGTCGAATGGCGGCCACGGCCTGAATCGTTGATAGGCGCAACGTGTCCAGCGGATCGCTATCGTCGGCAAGGTAGCGTTCGCGCACATAGTTGCGGAAAATCGCGCTGGTGCCTTCTCGTCGGCCACTGCGCCCGAGGCGCTGTTTGAGCGACGACAGCGAGCGCGGTGGCCCATATTGGGCGACCGAGCGCACGGAACCAATATCAATACCCAGTTCAAGCGTAGTCGTGGCAATGGCCGTTGTTGGAAGCCGGTTGTCTTTGAGCCGGATTTCCAGTTCTTCGCGCAACTCGCGTGAAAGGCTGCCGTGATGCGGAAAAAATTCGTTGGGAAGCCGCTCGCGCTCTGAGCGTTGGCGCAGCCGGTCGGCCAGTGCTTCGACGTTCTTCCGCGAACCAGCAAACATCAGGTTGTTGTCGCCACGCAACACGCCGAAGGCATGATCGGCAATCTGGCTCAAAGCGTCTTCGGGGTTTTCATCCCCTAGGTCCGATTCGTCGCCATCGTCCTTAGGAGGATCAATATAGGCCCGAACCTGCAATTTGAGTGGCGGACCCTTCCCCTCCACAGCCAAGATTTCTGCATTCGCTTCAGCTGTGCTACTCAGCCATTTTGCAGCATATTCGAGATCGCCCATCGTGGCCGATAAACCCACGCGCTGAGGCCGTCGGTCGTTGAGCTGCTCAATACGGTGTAGCAAGCTGGACAGGTGTAGCCCGCGCGGACCCTGCAAAAATGCGTGGAGTTCATCCACAATCACGGCGTCGAGATTCCCAAAAAGAGCCTGGGCGGAAGCTGGCCGACGGACAAGCATCGCTTCTATTGACTCAGGCGTTATCAACACAATGCCCGATGGCTTTTTCAGCAAGGCGGTTTTTGGCCCTTGCGGCGCATCGCCGTGCCAGCGGACAACTGGGGTTTCCAGTTTCTCGCATAACGCCTCCAACCGCTTGAACTGGTCATTAATAAGGGCCTTGAGCGGGGCGACATAGAGTATCGACACGCCCGCCTCACGCCGTGCGGCCGTCTTTCCCAAGAGAGGAAGAAACGCTGCCTCAGTCTTTCCAGCTGCCGTCGTTGCGGAAATCAAAAGGTCGCGGTGGCTGTGTGACAGATGCAGTATGGCCTTTTCCTGTACTTCGCGCAGTTGCGACCATCCTTGATCCCGGACCCACCGTTGGACGACCGGATGCAAAAGCGAATATGCGTCGTCAGGCTTAGAGGGTGAGCGAGGCGAGTTCATCGTCGTCCGCATCGCCGCCTTTTTCGATTTCCGGCTCGTCCTCGTCCACGGAAACGGACCCGATAATTTCAGACCATTGGGCCGATGGATTCTGTTCCAAAATCGAAAGGAGCTGGACGAACGCCTTGATCGTGTTGCGCGGCGTCCTGAAATACGCTTCGCCGATACGCTGGTTACAATGCGCCATAAATGCCGCGAGTGCTTCGTCAGGCACCAAATGGCGCGCCGGGTCACCCAGCGCGAACACTGAACGAATGTTCACCAACAAGATCAGCAATTCCTCAGGCGACAGAGATTGAAGCCGGATCACCGGCCCGGACATATCGATCAACCCTTGTCCCGAAAATTGGTTCTCCGAGAGCCGCGATTGCAGCGCCTCATAGCTGTAGAGGCCGCGTCGGCTGTCCATGAGAAATTCCGGAGTCCCGCCAAAGATGAAGCCGACACCTTCGGAGTTTCCCTGGAGCATGTCGTTCACGACCCGCAGGATTTGTTCATAATTCTGGTTTCGAGCCTGTGCGCTTTGCAGCTTGTAGAGGTTCACCATTTCATCAAAGACGATCACAAGCCCCGAATAGCCCGCCAGCCGGACGAACTGCGCTAGCAATTTCAGACTGTCATATACATCGGCATCGTCAATGATGTTGCGAACGCCCAGTGCTTGTCTGGCCTCGGTCTTGGTGCTGAATTCCGCGCGCAGCCAGCGCAGCGCCGAAGCCTTCAATGCCTCGTTGCCGTCCTCGCTTGCTTGCCAATAGGCTTTCAGTACGGTAGCGAAATCATGTCCGCCAACCAGCTCTTGCAAAACAGACAGCCGCTTATCAATTACGGCCTCAACGCCCAGCCCTTGTTCGCTCGCTTCCTTCACGCACTCGGTGATGAAACGCTCGACAACGCTAGGAAGCGCGCCGCCTTCCTGCTTGGTTCGCGTCGCCATATTTCGCACTGCTTCCGCATAAAGGCCGCGAGCCTGCCCCCCGGTCGCGTGTATCCTTCGGTCAGGTGCCAAGTCAGCATGTATGGTGACGCAGCGCCGTTCCAAGGCAATTAGCCGCATTAAGCTCAAAAAGAATGTTTTCCCCGCACCATACTCGCCGATGATAAAACGGCAGGACGATCCGCCGTCTGCAATGCGATCTATGTCCTTAACAAGCGCCCCGACTTCTGCAGCACGCCCCACCTGAATGTGATGCAGACCGACGCGCGGCACGACGCCAGCGACAAGAGCTTGAATAACGGTATCACGCTCGCGCGGCTTGATGGGGTTCGTTACATTCATATCGCTTTTCTTATCGCTTTGATCGGTTCAATCAGGTGTTCTTGGATGCAGATCAATTCGCCCTCCTCGACAGCATAGTCATCAAGGGCATCGAATGCCCAATCGTTGATGGTCTCGATTGCCCCGCTCGGCAACAACTTGTGATCGCGGCAAATGGCCTCGAAAGCGTCGCTCTCCATGGGTGCCTCTATCAGCCGAACCAGCAGGCTCGAATGCGCAGAGTCCAGTCCAGCGAATTCTGCTTCGGCGGCTGGTTTTTTGTCGGCAGTCTTTGCGGGAGCTTCGTCTTCCCTGAAGATCGACGCGAGCATTGATGAGACTGCCGAGGTTTCCTCTTTGAGCCGTGCCAGCTTTTCGTGGTCAATTTCCGCACCGGCGGCTTGGCGGTCAAATCCCTGCGAGGAACGCAAGGCCGACTTGCCTGTAGGTTTGACACCTACTTCTCCGCTATGCAGCCTGGAATAAATTTCGTCTTGGGGAAGCCCCAACGCCTTATAAAGCCCTTCAAGAAAGCGTACTTCGCTGGGGGTTATGCGCTGATCAGCCAGAACCGCGCGAACAGCAGAGGTCAATGCAGCTTGCCGCTGCTCTCCGGGCAACTCGCACAACCGCTTCGTCGCAGCTTTCAGCTTGGAAGGATTCGCTAGTAAAGCCAACGCATGAGCGCGCAGGCGCGAGCGGTCCAAGTCAGAAATGGCCGGAAAGGAAACGAGGTCGGATGTAATCGACTCAATTTCCGCATCTACAACTAGGTCATCAGCGCGAGCCGCAAGTGCCGCAATCTCTGCCATAGTCCTTGCCGCCTGATATTCGGGTCTGTTAGCATTGACGACCCCGCCTCGGTCAGCCGGGAAGACGCATAGTTTCAGATCGTCGGAAATGCTCGGGGCTGGGCCGTACCGCTTGTCAGGTTCAAAGCCGAAACCGGCGGCGTCGAACAACTCGGGAAGCCGCTTCAAATGCAAGCTGACTCTCTCATCGGCTTTTCCGGCATCGGGAAAGCCGAGCTTTGCCATGATTTCAGGAATTCTAACTTCCGCAAAGCCAGTCTGCTTGGAGGCGTTACTGAGGAACTGCGAAAACTGACCAAAAATTGATTGCCCGCCATTTTCCCGAAGCGGTTCAGGCAAAAGCGCACCGGCAATCGCTGAGTCTTTTTCCTCTGGATTGCGACCGAGGAACCGGCTCAGCGGATCAAGCTCATCACTGCAAGAACCCAATAGCGATTCAAATTTGGAAATCGGGCCGCTGATTGCACCGACATCAGGCAAGTCGTCCACGGTCACCGTCGCGTTGAACTCCGAGCTTGCCGAACGATATTGGAAGTTAAGCCGAGCCTTCGGTTCACGGACGGACAGCCCTTTCGGGAATTGTTCGCTGAAACGAACTTTCCAAAGCTCACAGAATTCATTGAAGCAACGAGTAACGGGAGTGCGCGGATAAAGCATCGGATGGCCCAACGTCCAGCAAAGGGCGTCGTTTGAATCGAGAACCTGTCCAGCCGCAACCTTCTTGCCGAGATATACGCGCAATCGGATCGGCAGCTCCCAGCTATATCGGTTGTCCAGTGTCGGTGTTGGTGTTTCTTCAACATTCCTGAACAGCAACTCGCCCATGTCCAGCAGCGCCGAGCAATAGTTTTTGAAGGAGTGATTATCGCCATAAATCGCCAGCAGCCGACGCAACTCACTTATGATCGCGGGCGCATCAGCCTCCGAACGATCCTTCACTAACCGGCGTTCGAGGCCGTAGAAATATATGAACACATAGCCGATGGGAGTGCTCGGATCGCAGCGTCCAGCGGACAACCATTCGAGATAGGAGCGTCGCGCTTCCGGCCTTAGCTCGCTGTAGTTTGGCCAGTAGGAGAAAGTGGAGCCTTGCGGATCGCGGCCATTGGACACGTCGAGATTGGGGTCAATCAACGAACGGTGGCGTTCGTATTGCTGGCTACGCGGGCGCGTGCCGTAATAGATAAGGTAGCCCTCAAACTGGACGCCGCCTGCCGACATATTCGTGGGGACCGCAACCCAGTGTTCTGCGACAGTCTGCTTCTTTGTAGACGAGCCAAGGCCAAAGAAGCCCGACCGCTCCTCTTTCGGAGGTGATGGCTGCGGAGGCTTGGGAGCCGGAACGAAGGAGAATGGCGAAACGGATCGCTCCGAATGTCCGACACGGTCATTGCGTCGCTTTGCAAAGCTGAGTGCCTGTTCGAGTGAATTGAAAGTGTAGCCGCCACAGCTAAACCTGCCATTGCCAGCAGGCTTCACATCGGCAGGCAGGTAAGTCAGCAATGCATCGCCTGAACCAGCATCTTCGCCGCGTTCATCATTCCCCAGCCCACTTGAGGACGGCGGTGCGGCTTGAGTTGAACTCGGTCTAAATTGATGGGAGGCAGCATCTTGCCGCGCATGGGCTTGGTCCAGTGCGTCGCGCCGAGGTCGATTATCATCTAATTCGGTGGAGTTTGCATTTCTCAGAGCAGGCATGGGAGTAGATTGACGTCGTGAATAGCTAACCGCTGCTCCCAGTGAATTGAACACATAGCCGCGACACGAATATTGCCCATCTTCGACGAGGAATACGTCGTCAGGTAGGTTTGAAAGCTCAGATGAACTTGTGTGGTGTTCGGAATCTATTGATCCGGGTGAAACGGGCGCACTTGACGCTGAATCTTGACCACTCACCGAAATTGCCTTGGGGGTAAGAAATGGCTCTGCATCTGGCTTTTCTCGTTGTGGCTCGAAGGCTTCCGAATGTGGTTCAAGGGAAGCCAAGGTGGCGCCGAAGGATGGCGCAGCCAATTCAACGCCATAGACTCGTGCATCGTTGGGCGATGGGTCTAGCGCAATGGGAGTGGTCTCCCAATCATCACCCGCGTTGACTGGCGGCCCAAAGCGGTTTTCCGTTTCCTCTCCAGGAAGCGCCATCAAGGCCATTGCGGCAAGGAACATGATTCCCGCTAGTGGCATCGCCCCAAACCCGACCGCGACATATCCACCGACACCGATGAGACATAGCCAGCCGGATCGTCCTTGGTCATGAAATCTGCGGACCTGGACCGCAAGCCAAGGTACGATTGAAGCCAGCCACCAGAGCATATAGCCAATCGCCCCGGCGGGCGATGCATTGGCCCTAGGCGCTTTTGGCTGCGGCACGCTTGTTGTATCTGTCGACAATCCCGTTGCAACCACGGTCAGAAGAAGCGCTGCAACACTCAGCCCGAAGAACGTCCAGAATTCTGTCCGACCTGAACGCCCCTTAAAATCGGCATAGCGAAGGAATGGCATGGCCAACCAGCGCATTGGATCGAATCCCCCCGTTGCAAATATAAAATTAATCGCAACAACTGGGTAAGTGAAACCCGATGCATTTGAAAGTTAACATTCCTAGTTTGATGCATTCATGCTGAAATTTCTAATCTGTTGCCGGTGTATGCTACCCTGCGGGCAACCCGCTCTATGCGCTGCGCGCACCAAGCCTGTAGTCTTGGCCCTTCGGGTGACGATCGGGAGCGTTCCAAAAATGAGCGGGATTTCCTAAAGTCGCACGCTTTCCCGCGCTGCGCGCTCCTTGAGGGTGCGGAGTCTGTGTGCTGACCCGCAGGCGCTCTTGCCTCTCTCCTGGCCGGACGCCCGCTGGCCCACAGGCCCGCGCGCAGGACGTCCGGCTGGCGTCGCGCCGTGCAAGGGTGCCGTTCTTGTTCGGCCGCTGCGCGTCAATATTCTTTCAATGATATTCGACTGATTTTGGACGGCGCGTGTGCGCCGGCGTTTTTGTTGCCGTCCCCGAAGAGGGGGATGGGCGGCGCTTCCGGCTAGGCCCGCCGCGCTCAGGCGCAACCCGCAAGCGGGTCTTTCACTCTGTTACAGCCTTACAGGTGCGCCTGATCGCGCCGGGCCTCTTGGTCGCTCTTTGCCGCCCACCCCCCTCTCCGGGGTCGTGTGGTTTTTGAGGCGAGGAGGCTGTGATGGCGGTTGGCAATCGGAAACGTGGTTTTGGTGGCAAGGGCAAAGCGGCGCTGCGCGCCGCGCGCGGGAGCGATGCACCGCGCGTTTCGCTTTATGATGAGGTAACGACGAAGATTATCGACCAGCTTGAGGCGGGTTGTTTTCCTTGGACGCAGCCGTGGAGTTCGGCGGCGGCAGTGCCGGGATTGCCCCGTAACGCGGTTTCGGGGCGTCCCTATTCGGGCGTCAATGTTCTCATTCTGTGGGGTGCGGTCATTGAGGGCTGCTACCCGTCGCAGGATTGGTTGACCTTTCGGCAGGCGCTGGCCGCTGGCGGATGCGTTCGCAAGGGTGAGCGCGGGCATACGATTTTCTATGCCGACCGCTTCACGCCCGAAGACGGGCGCGAGGGCGGAGACGCGCCGGAAGGCGAACCGCGTTCAATTCCTTTTCTGAAACGCTTTGTCGTGTTCAATGCGGCGCAGTGTGACGGACTGCCCGAGCGGCTGTCAGCCGACGCCACGCCGTTACCGGCCCGCGAACAGCATGAAAGCGCGGAAGCGTTGATTACCGCGACGGGTGCGGATTTCCGCATCGGCGGTGCGCGCGCCTTCTATGATGTGGGCGGCGACTATGTGCAGGTTCCGCCGCAACCGGCCTTTGCTCACCAGATCGACTTTTACCGGACGGCGTTGCACGAACTCGGCCACTGGACGGGAAGCAAGGCGCGGCTGGCGCGTGACCAGTCGGGACGGTTCGGTTCCGCGCTCTACGCCCGCGAGGAATTGTGCGCCGAACTGGCCTCGGCCTATCTCTGCGCGGCGCTTGGTATCGTCCCCACCGTCCGCCATGCCGATTATCTCGGCTCTTGGCTTAATGTGTTGCGCGCCGACAATCGCGCCATTTTCAAGGCGGCATCGCAAGCCAGCAAGGCAGCGGATTTTCTATTGGCGTTCGTTCGGGAGAGCGAATCCACCTTGGCGCGCGCGGCATGAGCGCCGCGCTTCCCCCGTTCGACAGGCTGGCGTCCGAGCAGACGCCCATCGGTGAGCAGACGCTTGTTTACGGCGTTGCGCCGATCACGCCCCGCGACCGCCTCGCCATGCGCGCCAATGCGCCGCTGGAGC